>JADGNQ010000134.1 GCA_017883385.1 Candidatus Sulfotelmatobacter sp. | reverse complement strand
GGCACAGATTCGGAAGATTCAGTCTGAGGGAATCGCCGTTTCTCACTTCGACACTCACAAACACACGCACCTTTTCCCCAGCATCCTGCGGCCGCTGTTGCGCGCGGCGGCAACTTGCGGCGTCCGCGCGTTGCGCAATCCGTTTGGCCCGCGCCTGCCGCTGCAATCGAGCCAACTTCTCGCGCGGCCCAGCCTGTGGACTCGCTATGCCGAGGTCCGGGTACTGCGCCGCTTCGCCGGCAAGTTTCGCGAAGCCGTGGACCGCGAGGGTTTCGCCACGCCTGACGGCACTCTGGGGATTGAGGTCACAGGGACGCTCGATGAAACGCTGTTTCACGCCATTTCCCGTTGCGTTCCGGAAGGCACCTGGGAATTCGTATGTCATCCCGGCTACAACGACGCGGATCTGCAGGCCGCAAAGACGCGCCTGCGCGAGTCTCGGGAGTTGGAACTGCGTGTTCTGACCCTGCCCGCCGCCCGAGAAGTCCTTGCGCAGGAGGGCATTCAGCTGATTTCGTATCGCGAACTGGCGACAAAACCCACCCTCTCCTAAGTATCCGACCCAGATTCGTTAACGAATTCCAGAGATTTCCTTGGGCTCACGACCACGCCGAAGGTACTGTAGTAATCCTTCCGTGTTAACTCTGAGTAGTATGATGGTTTACGATTTATAGTTGTCTTTGCTAGGCGGAGGGTTTCGCTCATGTCGGCCCACGGGTCAGCGCCGCGTGCGACTCTGGACTTAAAGGTCCGGGTGTGGGGCATGGGCGCCAACGACCAACCGTTCTTTCAGAACGCGATGGCGCAGAATGTCAGCGCCACCGGCGCTTGCATTTACGGCATCGAGCCCGAACTGAAGGTGGGCGACGTCATCGGGGTGCAGTACGAAAGCAAGAAAGCCCGCTGCAAGGTGATCTGGGTCGTAGATGCGGGAGCGCTGAAGAAAACCCAAATCGGCGTGCAGTTGGTTGCCGACCAAGAGTGCCCGTGGGCGGGGGTGCTTCCGCATGACATGAAGCCCGAGGAACGGACACAGCAGAATCAGGACAACCGCAGAAAGTTTTTGCGTCACAAGATTTCCTTCCCCCTGGAACTGCGCGACGAGCGAGTAAATACTCCTCTGCGTGTCAATGCTACTGACGTCAGCGGCAACGGCTGTTATGTAGAGACAGTCATGCCCCTAAACATCGGCACAGCGCTCCGGGTGGATTTTTGGATCGAGGAGGAACGGGTCTCGCCCACAGCGGTGGTTCGCACGCGCGATCCCGGCGTGGGTATGGGGATCGAATTCACGGGCATGCCCGAAGAAACCAAGAAGCGGTTCCAGGCCCACCTCGACAAGGTCGATCCCGTGGCGTTCGGCCACAAAGAAGGCCAATAGCGCCCGCTCGTTCTCGCCGCTCGTGTAAAATCTGCAACCGTCGCTCCTTCCAGCCATCGAATGACAGTTACGAGAGAGCAGCCCTCGCACATGAAGATCGGAATCACGTGTTACCCGACATACGGCGGTAGCGGCGTCGTGGCTACAGAACTGGGTCTGGAACTGGCTCAGCGTGGACACGAAATTCATTTCATTTCTTACGCGCAGCCGATTCGGCTCAGGGGCGCGGAGCCTAATATTCACTACCATGAGGTCGAAGTCTCGCGTTATCCGCTGTTCGACTATCCCCCGTACGACTTGGCTCTTGCCACCCGCATGGCGGAAGTTGCGCAGCTATACGATCTCGACCTGTTGCACGTGCACTACGCCATTCCCCATTCGGTGAGCGCCCTGCTGGCGCGGCAGATGCTGGCCGCTGGACCTCGTGCACAGAAACTCCCCTTCGTCACCACGCTGCATGGCACCGACATTACCCTGGTTGGGCTCGACCGCTCGTATTTACCGATTACCCGGTACTCGATCCAGCAGAGCGACGGTGTGACCGCCATCTCCAACTATCTGCGCGACCGCACCATGCGAGTATTCGATGTGAAGAATCACATCGAGGTGATCTACAACTCGGTGAATTGCGATGTCTACAAGCGCAATTCCGAGAACAGTTCCGCGCTTCGTGCCGAGTACGCGCCTAACAATGAGCGCATCCTGGTGCATCTCTCCAATTTCCGGCCGGTGAAGCGTCTTACCGACGTGATTGAGATTTTCGACCGGGTCCGCAAACAGTTTCCGGCAAAACTGCTGCTGATCGGAGATGGGCCGGACCGTTCCGTGGCCGAGTGGCTGGCTGTGCAGAAGGGCATTCACGACGACGTCCTGTTTCTCGGCAAGCAGGATCAGATCCAGGAAAAGCTGGCCATCTCCGACATCATGCTGATTCCGAGCGAACTGGAATCGTTTGGACTGGCAGCACTGGAGGCCATGGCGTGCGAAGTCGTTCCCATCTCTACACGGGCGGGCGGCGTACCGGAAGTCATCGACCACGGCAATACCGGCTATCTTGCGGACGTGGGTGATGTCGAGACCATGGCACGTTACGCGATTGAACTGCTCGGTGATGAGGAGCGCTTGCGCGAGATGGGAAAGCGCGCTCGGGCCGTCGCCATGGAGCGCTTCTGCTCGACCAAGATCGTGAAGCAATATGAGGACTTCTATCGGCGTGTGCTGGAGCGCTCGGCGTAAAACCCTTCTGGCACCGAGCTCGCCGCTTCGACCAGAGGCAATCGAATGCGAATCAGGGTTCCCTTACCTTCATGGCTATCGATTGTCATGCGTGCAGTGTCGCCGTAAAGCACCTGCAGCCGTTCGGAAATGTTCGCCATGCCGATCCCCATCCCGGACCAACTGCTGCTTTCTTCCAGTTGAGCCCCACCCATCCCGACGCCGTCGTCCTCGACTTCAATAATCAGCTTGGAATCGCTAACACGGCTCCGCAGATAGATGCTGCCGCCTTCCACCTTCGGTGCAAGTCCGTGCTTGATGGAATTCTCGACCAGCGGCTGCAATAGCATGCTGGGCACGACTACGTCGAGTGATGCCGGGTCGAGCTCTTTGACGACTCGCAGCTTGTCCCGTCCGAACCGCACCACTTCGATGTCAAGATAGTTGTCGATGAATTCAAATTCCTCGCGCAACGGCGCAAAAGCTTCACTGGTATTGAGCAGGCGCCGCAAGATTGTTGCCAGCTTGAAGATCACATCCCGCGCCATGTCCGGATCGAAACGTACCAGCGACGAAATGGAGTTCAGGGTGTTGAACAGGAAGTGTGGATTGATCTGGTTCTGCAGCGCTTCCATGCGTGCGTGCAGCAGAAGCCGTTCCTGTTCTTCGAGCTTGATCTGGATACGGACGCTGTTGAAGATCTTCAGCTCGATTCCGATCGCCGTCACCGACGCGGCATAGATTGCGCCCCACACCCAGTAGTTACTCGGGCTCTCGATGCTGAAGATGGATCCGGGGAAGTATCGCACCAGCTCCGTTTGCACGAAGCGCAGGCCCACTACGGTCCAGAAGAACATGACCTGCCAGTCGAACAATCGAGGCCGTGGCAGATTGCGCCGGATGAGGCGGAAGATGCTTTGATCGATGAACGGCGAGAACGACCAGATGTCGTCCTTGTCTACAGCCATCGTACGCAGCTGGCCCGCGAGAAAACCGGAGAGCACATCGAACGGCATAGCAGCCCACTCCCCATGCAGCAATGCGGGAATGCCCATCAGCACTCCGCCGAGCGATCCTGCCCAGCGGCCGCCGATCACTCCGAGCAGAAGTGCGGTTTCAAAGCTCAGGTCACCGGCCGCAAAACTCTTCTGGGAAATCCGGATGGCGACGCCGATCATGATCGGCAGGCCGAACCACAGTACCAGATACACTTTCTGCCGGAAGGTGCGCTCTTCGCGAAACAGCACCAGCTTGAATTCCTTGGCGCGAATCAGGCTGCTGGAGACAGCCGCGGCTACGCCCAGCTTGACCAGCAGATTGATCAGGATGAGCCGCGGTTCCATAGGATTCATTGAGTGAAATATCGAAGTATGCTGGCGTCTTCAAAACTGTAGCACGAAGCCGACGCCTCAATACCCTTTGTGTTTGTCCACCACAAACTGCAGGGATTGGTGCGCCAGGTAGCGGCGAAGATTATCGGAAAATAGCTCGTAGTGGCGGTGCCAGAGCTTCTCGGTGAGGCCTGCGGTGTGGGGCGTGATCAACAGGTTATCGAGGCTCCAGAGCGGCGAATCTGCCGGCAGAGGTTCCTGCTCAAATACATCGAGCGCAGCACCCGAGATCCGCCGGTTGCGAAGAGCGTCAGCTAGCGCCGCCTCGTCGACCTGCGGCCCGCGGCCAACATTGATCAGGCAGGCGTCCGGTTTCATGACGGCGAGGCGGGAGGTGTTGATCAGTCCCCGAGTGGCGCCGATGAGAGGCGCGGCCACCACGACGTAGTCTGATTGCCTGAGCAAATCGTCGAGCGCCGACGGTGGAAAGACGGCCCCGACGCCCGCGGGACGTGGTTTTTCCGCGTGTTCGCGCACTGCGATCACGCGCATGCCCAGAGCCGACGCCATCTGTGCCACGCGGCGTCCGATACTGCCCACTCCAATCAGCCCCAGGGTTGCTCCGGCAATTTCGCGCGGATGCACTCCGTCGTTCCAGATCGCGTCCTGTCCCCAGACGTGCTTCTGTTGGAATACCACGGCTTGCGGAATCTTCTTGGCCAGCGCGAAGATCAGCGCCATCACGTGTTCGGCAACGACCGGACCGTGGACTTCCCGCGAGTTGGTAACCACCACCTCGCTGTTCACCAGTTCAGGAAAAAGAAACTGGTGCACTGCCGCGGTGGGCGCGTGAATCCATCCCAGATTGCGAGCAACGAGAAACTGCTCTGGCCGCAGCGAAATTGTAAAGATGACTTCGGCATCGCGCAGATCTTGTTCCACGCCTTCATAGCTATTCCGCAACGCGATCTGCAGTTGCGGAAACTCCTCCGCCAGGCGCTGCACAAACCACGCGGGTACGTTCCACAGATCAAGGTGGTGATGAACGACGATCAGCAGCTTCATGGTTGCGAAGATTTAACCACAAGCGAGGAACTAGACAAAGCGCGGCCGGCAAGATGTTCGCTCGAACACTTCTCTAACCTTCGACTCTCCACCTCCTGTCCACCCCTACCCGAAGCCGGGAACTTCGATCGGGTCCGTGGAGTCTTAAGCACCGTAAAGTGAGCAGCCAAAAGGCGAGCCCTAGGGGAGGAGACAAATGCGCATTTGCTTAATTACGCTCTTCGCGGCACTGAGTATTCCCCTGTCCGCCCAGACTCAGACCCCGCCGCCTCAGACTGCCCGCCAGGCATTGATTGAAATGCTCTTGGGCAACGGGAGCGATGCGTTCGCCAAACACCTTCCCGACGCTGCACGCAAACTCCTGCCGCGCAACGGGGAAGAGCCATACGCATCCACAATCTTTCGCATCTCCACTTTCGCTCGCCAAATGGTCTTGCAAGGTGAACGCGTGGAGACCTTCGACGCCGGTCCGACGATACTGCTCAGTGAACAAGGTCAGGGTCGCGACAGAATTGAAGTGGCCGTCGAACACGATAGCCTAGCTGGTGAAAACGACGAGATTGAACTCTCCGCCCACCGCTACCATGACGGACGAGAGCAATCGATGTCTGTCGAACCTCGATTGATCTTTACTCTAGCGCAGGAAGAAAAGATTTGGCGGCTGATCGAAGTCACGGCGGTGGCGCGCGTGCCACTGACCGATCCGGACTATCTCCGAGGACTTCGCCAGCAACAACAAGAAGCGAACGAGGCGGCAGCCCAAATGCGTATCAATTAGTATTGCCGGCGCCGAGGCTGGCTACGCCGCCAAGCATCCTGACCGGGGTTACACCTGCGCGCTGCCGACGCTTTTCGCACAAGAGCCGGACAGCAATTCTCCAGATGGCGATACTGAGCCACAGGTTTACTACGATCCCGGCCAAGGCAGCAGCCAATGGAACGGATACCGCTTCGCGCTCACAGGCTGCGAAGGATCTCCAGGGTCGAAGTATCAGATCACAGCTGTGCCCGTCGACTCAGACGCGGGCACGAAGACATTTTGCGGCGACGAATCTGGAACGGTGAAATCTCTGACAGGCAAACAAATCTCCGCCTGTTTTAGTCGTGGCGAAGTAGTGAGTTCTGCAAACGATTCGGTCATTGAAGCGAACGAGTGAATCGAGACCGTTAGCTGTATGCCAGTTCCTTGGCGCGCTGCGCCGCCTTCACCACCGCTTTGATAAGCGTGACGCGCAACTTCCCTTCCTCTAGTTCCATGATGGCGTCAATGGTGCAGCCGGCCGGAGTGGTCACGGCGTCTTTGAGCAACGCTGGGTGGTCGCCGGTTTCGAGCACGACCCGCGCCGCTCCCATTGTGGTCTGGGCTGCCAACAGCGTTGCGATGTCGCGTGGCAGGCCAACTTTCACGCCCGCCTCGGCCAGCGATTCGAGGATGATGTAGATGTATGCGGGGCCGCTTGCGGAAAGCGCGGTCACCGCGTCCATGTGCTTCTCGTCGACGACGACCGTGCGTCCGACCACATCAAACATGTGGCAGGTCAGGGCGACGTCTTCCGCACTCGCGTGCTTGCCTTTGCAGATCGCGGTCATGCCGGCGCCCAGCTGGCACGGAGTATTGGGCATCGCACGAATCACGGAAACATTCGGTGGGAGGTTCTTCTCGATCATCGAAGTGGGAACCGACGCCGCCACCGACACGATCACCACCTTCGGCGTGATATGACCACTGATCTCGCGCACCACGTCCTCGACCACCTGCGGCTTCACTCCGATCACAATGATGTCGGCACCTTTGACTGCCTCGACGTTGTTGGTTCCCACTTTCACTTTGAGCTTCGCCGCCAGTGCCTTGGCTCGCTCCTCGTGCGCCACCGTGGCGCAAGTCGATTTCGCCGAGAGCAGGCCCTTTTTCAGCAAGGCCTGCAGAATGATGCCGCCCATCTTGCCCGCACCCAGAAACGCGACTCTCTTCCCTGCCAGATCATTTCCCATAATTTGCCCCTGTCCGCACTCTCTGTTCCTAAGTTCAGGAGACCACGAAAGACATGAAGGTTCCTCAGGTTTCCTTCGTGAACCTTGTGTCCTTCGCGGTTGATTGCTCCGTTCCACGCTTAGCGCGTGGCTTCTCGCCGCCGCTCCATCCAATTCCACGCCGTCGCCACCACATCGTGTAACCCGCGCGTCGCCTTCCACTGCAGCAGCGCCTGCGCTTTCGCCGGATTTGCCACCAGCGCAGGAGGGTCCCCCACGCGCCGGGGCACCATCTTGTGAGGCACCTGCTTGCCAGTTGCTTCTTCGACCGCGGAGATCACTTCCTGCACCGAGGCTCCCGTACCAGTGCCCACGTTGACCGCAAAACTATCTTTTCCCGCCGCCAGGTGTTCCAGTGCCTTGACGTGCGCACTTGCCAGATCATTCACGTGGATGTAGTCGCGCACGCACGTCCCGTCCGGGGTCGGATAATCCGATCCAAACACTTGCAGTTCCGGACCAAGCCCCGCCGCTGCGCGCAGCGCCAGCGGAATCAGGTGCGTCTCCGGTTCGTGCAACTCACCGATCTCTCCACTCTCATCCGCTCCGGCTGCATTGAAATAGCGCAGGCTCGCGTACCGGAAGCCATAGGCTCGGTCATACGCCTCCAGCGCCTGCTCGAAAAAGAGCTTCGACACGCCGTAAGGATTCACCGGCTGGCGCGGCGTGTTCTCCTCGATCGGAACTTTTGCCGGCTCGCCGTACACGGCGCACGTCGAGGAAAAAATGATGTTCTTGACGCCGGCCTCCAGCGCAGCGTTTAGCAACGAAAGTCCGCCTTCGACGTTGTTGTGAAAGTACTTCTTTGGATTCGAAACGGACTCGCCCACATAGGCGTGGGCCGCGAAGTGCATGATGGCATCAGCCCGCGGCAGCACGCGAGCCAGCGCCGACGCATCCAGCATGTCGCCCTTAACCAATTCAAAGCCTGCGGCCAGAAACTCATACCCGGTGCACAAGTTGTCGAAAATGATGACGTCATGCCCGGCGCTCTTCAATGCCCTAGCCGCGTGACTGCCGATGTATCCTGCCCCGCCGATCACCAGAACGACCACGTGAATTCCTTTCCGACCGCGCCCTGCGCCAACACAGGCTGAGATTTCGGTGTCCGGGCGTCGACGTAGACACCCAAAGGTGACCGACCGATTCAGCAACAAGAATTATACGGTCTGCTTCGCCGTGCATGAGCAAGTGGAGTCCGAGTACGCCGATGCCGAACTCGAATGCGAGGCAGGAAAACCGCAATGGCGCGGCATGCAGCCTGAAGCGCCAGTAGCCCAAAACTCGCGTCCAATCGGCTTTACAACCGGTTCGCGATGCCGTAAACTCGCCAGGCTTTGCTCTCCGTTCCCCGCGAGGCAAGCCACAAAAGCCTACCCACCCGATCGTTAGAATTAGAAAAGGACCTTCTATGTCAGCCCGCTCAATGTCACTCCCTTCGATTTCACGCCTCCGCAGCGATTGCCCCTGGGTCAGCGCAGCTCTGCCCACAGCTCTGATTCTTCTCAGCTCGCTGCTGGCCGCAGGCCAGACTGCCGTCACCACCTATCACAACGATAACAACCGCACCGGCTGGAACCAGCATGAGACGGTCCTGACACCGGCAAATGTGGCCACCTCAGCTTTCGGACTGCTACATCACATTCCGCTCGATGACCAGATTGACGGCCAGCCGCTCGTGGTTCCTGGTGTGAACATCACCGCGGGAAAACATCAGGGCAAGCACGACGTAGTTTACGTCGCAACCGAAGGCAACACAGTTTATGCCATCGACACCGAGAGCGGCGTCGTGCTGTTGAGCCCGAACTTCGGCAAACCCGTGCACTATCCGCTGAGCTGTACCAATAACGGACCAAACGTCGGCATCAACTCGACGCCCGTGATCGATCCCACCAGCGATACGATGTACGTGGTTGTCTATACCAGCGAGGCGAGCGGGCCTACCTATCGTATCCATGCGCTCGATCTGGGCACACTCACCGACAAGATCGCTCCGCAGTTGATCGTCGCGGCGCACGCCCTGAGGGACGGCACCACGTTCAAGTTCAATGCCACGTACCAGCGGCAGCGGCCGGGCCTGTTGCTGGCAAACGGGAATGTCTACGCCGGGTTTGGCAGCTTCTGCGATTTCAACGCGAACCTGTCCCGCGGTTGGCTGCTGGGATGGTCGACCGGGTCGCTGACTCCTCTCTCGGCTAACCAGGTTTTCGACACTCAGCCCGCTTCGCCGCACAGTTTCTTCCTGTCTTCGATCTGGATGTCAGGCTATGGCCCGGCTGCCGATGACTCAGGCAACATCATGTTCGTTACCGGCAACTCCGATTACTCGGGAACGACGTATGACGGGGTAAGCAACATTCAGGAGAGCGTCGTCAAAGTTTCGTCGGGTTTGACCACGGTACTCGGCCTGTTTACTCCCAGCAATCAGGCCAACCTCGATCAGTGGGACGCCGACTTTGGGTCCGGGGGCTTACTGATACTGCCTGACCAGCCGGGATCGAGGCCGCATCTGGGAGTGGCGGCTGGCAAGATCGGGACCATGTACCTGATGAACATCGATCACCTGGGCGGCTACTCGCCAATACACAACGATGTACTCGGTACCTATCCGGTGGGCGGTTGCTGGTGCGGGCAATCCTACTTTGTCGACTCTGACGGCACAGCTAGCGTGGTCACCAGCGGCGGACACACAGTGAAGATCTGGAAACTTGCCACCTCGCCAAAACCTGCGCTCACCATTGGGCCGACCTCGCCGTTGGTTGCGGGTGGGCAGTTTCCGGGGTTCTTTACCAGCATTTCGTCAAACGGCACCACCAACCCCGTGATTTGGGCAGTATCGCGGCCGCCCAATTCCTCCGCTAAATCGCCCGTGTATCTCTATGCGTTCGACCCTGACTCGACAACAAATTCCAAGATGACCCAACTCTTCAAGGGTTTGGCTGGACACTGGCCCAACCTGGGTGGGGACGCCAATCTGGTTCCGGTAGTTGCGAATGGCGTAGTTTTCGTGGCCAGCAACCAGGAGTTGGTGATCTTCGGCATGAAGGCGGTCAAAGCAGCCAATAAGAAGTGAGGCGCGGGTTGACCTCGGGCCGCTTCGTGAGAGACTACTGGTCTGGGGTGACATCATGACCGAGCAACTTGCCGACAAGAAATGCGTGCCGTGCCGAGGTGGGGTTCTGGCACTCAAGGGGAAGGAACTGGGGAAGCTGAACCATAGCGTCCCAAAGTGGACGGTCGCGAATGAACATCACATTCATCGCGAGTTCAAGTTCCCCGACTTCGTGCGCGCCTTGGAATTCGTGAATCGCGTAGGAGCCGTGGCGGAAGAGCAAGGGCACCATCCTGATATTCTGCTGGCGTGGGGCAAAGCTGAGATTACGCTTTGGACGCACAAGGTTGACGGCCTGACCGAGAGCGACTTCATCATGGCAGCGAAGATTGACCGGTTGAATCCATAGGAATCTAGGTCCGGTCGGCTGAGGGAGCAAGCGTCCGGCTTGCTCGCAGCGCCAGCGCCAACACCGTAGCCGGGAGCAGCATCAGCAAACCGGTACCGGTCGCCACCGTGCGCGCAGAGAATCCCGAATCGAGAAAAAGTCCAGCCAGATAAGCCGTGATGGCAAACGAGAGGCTACCCAAGCCGAGGTCCGCAGCAAAAACACGTCCGCGGAATCGGTCTTCCGTGTGGAGTTGCAACAGCGTGGTCGAGAAGACCCAAACCGTCGAGCCTCCGGCGTGTGCCAGCATGGCGCAGACCGCCGCCATCCAAACACTGCGGCTCGCTCCGAGCACACCGTAGCCTGCGGAGATTGTGATATAGCCGAAGAGAATTCCGAGACGCAGCCGATGATCGCTCTCGCCCGCCCAGCGCGCCGACACGATCGGTCCCACGAGTGCTCCCACACCGCGCCCACCGAGAAGGATGCTCATACCCAACATGGCGCCCCCAGCAGCGTTGATGCCATGCCCGTGGACTGCGAACTCGCGCGCTCCCATGACGGTAAAGATCACCCAACTGGGGCCGACCATAAGTTCTCCTGCCTTGGCAAAAACTGCGGGGAACAAGGTCGGATGATTGCGAATGTAGCGAATGCCTTCCAGTATCGGAGAGAAGTCCACCAGATCGCGCGGGCGCAACGGAGCTGCCGATTCGGCATGCGGCTCCGCGAATCGCATTCCGCTGATGAGGGCAGCCGAAGCCAGGAACGAAAGTGCGTTGAGAATAAAGACGGCGTTGCGTCCAAAGAACGCGGCCACGACTCCACCGACCGAGGCCCCGATCAGCAGGTTCACCGACCACGTTGCCGAGGAAAGAGTGTTCGCGACGAGAACTTCGCCCTCCGCGGAAATGTTCGGAATCACCGAACTGCGCGCCGGCTCAAAGAATGCGGCCATGGTCGTTTCCGCGACCAGCAACGGATAGACCAGCCACACCATCGAGCGGGAACGGACCAGTAACATCGCCAACACGACGACGACGCGCACGAGGTCAGCCGCAATCATCACATGCTTGCGCTTGAGACGATCATTCACGACGCCGGCGGTTGGACCGACAAAGGTTTGCGGCAGAACCTGGAGCACAAGCGCCAGCGCCACGGAACCCGCATGCCCGGTCAACTGCAGCAGCAGCGTGTAGATGGAGAGCGTATAGAACCAGTCCCCGATCTCGCTGACAATTTGTGCCAGCCAGAGACGGCGGAAATTGCGGTTCCCGCCGACCAGCCTCGCGTAGGACGCGAACGATATGGTGGCAGCGCCGTGCTCCGGTTCAGGTTCCATGGGAGTGCATAGGGTAATCGGTAAGGCTTCGGGGGGCAATGTGGGAACAGCCGCCTTCGGCTAGCTTGCCCTGAGCGAAGCCGAAGGGTCGACCGAAGCTCGACAACCCGTCCGCCCTACCGGATTTCGTCTTCCGACATGCAAATGTCGGGCGGCTTCGTCGACGTTGACTACCGCTCAACAGGTGACCTACGATGCCCACTCCCTGTTTCTTCGTATGCTTCTAAACGGAAGCCGCCCGGCATCGTCGGAATCAGGCAGGAGGCATTCATGAGGGGTTTTTCACATCTGGTCGCGGTTCTTGTTCTGGGCGTGCTGGCGTTTGCGCAGAGCGACGAAATTGTTCCCAACGAGAATCTGGTCGCCGAGGGAGTTCCCAGGATTCCCGCAGCTTTGGCCGACTCGGTGGGACGCTATAGCGAATTTCGTGCGGCCGGCTTTGCCAGTTGGAATCCCACCAAACGCGAGATGCTGATTGAAACTCGATTTGGCGATACCTCTCAAGTTCATCAGGTAAAGTTTCCCGGCGGCGCTCGCACACAACTCACATTCTTCCCTGATCGCATCGCGGGCGCCGCGTATCAACCGAATAGTGGCGACTCCTTTCTGTTCGTCAAGGACGTGGGCGGAGGCGAGTTTTTCCAGATCTATCGTTACGACCTCGCGACCGGAGACATCACGCTCTTAACCGACGGCAAGTCCCGCAACACCAGCGCTCGCTGGTCGCACCAGGGAGACCGCGTCGCCTACGGTTCCACCAAG
>JADGNQ010000133.1 GCA_017883385.1 Candidatus Sulfotelmatobacter sp. | reverse complement strand
GCCTGCTCGGCCCCGGGCGGATGCTCGGCTCGCTGGTGAAGGACGGCACGGCCCGGCTCTACACGACGTACCGGTTGAGCCCGGACGGCACGTCCCGGTTCCTGGTGCTGTGCGACGACATCACCGAGGGTCGGGCCGGTCGCATCGTCGCCTCGCTGCTCGACGCCGAGCGCTACCGGATGCTCGCGCTGCTGGAGTTCCCCCGGGCCCGGGGGCTCGTCGTCCGGCTGGAAGGTACCTCTGAAATCTACGGCGACAGCCAGACCGTTCGCGATGTGCGCGAACGCATTGCGCGGGTTGCACCCACGCATGCCACTGTGCTCATCACCGGTGAAACCGGCACTGGTAAGGAACTCGTCGCACGCGCCATTCACCGCAACAGTCCAAGAGCAGCCAAGCCCTTCGTCGCGGTGAACTGCGCGGCCTTTACGGAGACTCTGCTGGAGAGCGAACTCTTCGGTCACGAAAAAGGCGCTTTCACCGGTGCCGATCGCCAGCGCCAGGGACTGTTCGAAGCCGCCCACGAAGGCACGCTGTTCCTCGACGAAGCTGGAGAAATGTCGCTGGCCGCCCAGGCCAAGCTGTTGCGCGTTCTCACCGACGGCCAGGTGCTGCGGGTCGGTTCCACTCGCCCGCGGCGTGTAGATGTCCGCGTACTGGTGGCGACGCATCGCAATCTCGAACAGAGAGTGAAGGAAGGACTCTTCCGCGAGGATCTCTTCTACCGGCTGGCTGTCGTTCCCATCCACATTCCACCGTTGCGTGACCGCCACGAGGACATTGCCGGCCTGAGCGACGTCTTCTGCAACCAACTCGCAACTGAACTAAAAATGCCGCGCCGGCGCCTGAGTCTCGACGCTCTGGAAAAGCTCCAGCAGTATCGCTTCCCGGGGAACCTGCGCGAACTGAAAAATCTGATCGAGCGCGCTTACATTCTGACCAGCAATCAGGAGATCGGCGCCGACGATCTGCCTCTGACGCAAAAAGAAGCTTCGCCCAAGAACGGCAACGGCGGCGTCCATGCCAACGCACTCTCGATTCCCCTGGCTGACTCCTTCGACCTGACCGGAGTTCTCGAAAACGCCGAAAAGGAACTGATCGTTCGGACCCTGAATGCCACTCGCGGAGCGCAAGCCGAGGCGGCTCGTCGCATGGGACTTTCGCGCAGCGCACTCGCTTACAAGCTGACCAAGTACGGAATCCGTCTGGCGGAATAGAACTTTGGGATGAATGGCAAAGGACGCCGTGCCCTCATTGGATTTGACAGCTCGAAGGGTGCGTGCGGTGCCTTCTTTCGCTGAGCAAGTCCCCTTCCGTAGCCTCTGTTGACACCATCGTGTAATTGTAAAAAAAATGTCAAAAAACGTTGTTCTGGCTTAACTCGCCTCCAAAGCGTTGTAAGCTTCAGGTGTCGAGCCACTTCCGGATGGGGCTACACGCGGGACCGGAAAGTTGTCTCCAGAGATCAGGACCGTTTCTTATGGGTAACCTTGCCACCCCATTCAGCGCAGCGAGAACCGTGAATCCAGCCGCCTCCACCAAACCAGCGGGCCGCATCCTCGTGGTCGAAGACGACCCGGCCGTTCAGAAAGCGCTTCGACGCCTTTTTGAGACCGAGGGCTACACCGTTGAGACCCAAGCCGACGGTCGATCGGCGCTTGACAGCTTCCAGTCTTCAGCGCCAGCAGCCGTGGTTCTGGACCTACGCCTTCCCAAAGTGTCCGGACGGGACGTCTGCAAAGAAATCAAGGCAATTGCTCCGACGCTGCCAATCGTCGTCTTGAGTGCGGCCAGCGATGTCTCTGACAAAGTCTTGCTGCTGGAGTTGGGCGCCGACGATTACGTGACCAAACCTTTCAGTCCTCGGGAATTGCTGGCACGCGTGCGGGCCGCCCTTCGTCACACCGCGCGTACCCCCGATGTGCAAGTAGTCAGTTTTGACGGCATCTCCGTCGACTTCAAGAAAATGGACGTCAAGCGCGACGGGAAGCCGGTGGTTTTGACCGCCCAGGAATTCAAGACCTTCCAGTTTTTGGTGCAGAATGCCGACCGGGTCATCAGCCGCGACGAACTGCTGAACGAAGTGTGGGGCTATCAGAACTATCCCTCCACCCGTACCGTGGACAACCACATTCTCAAGCTGCGGCAGAAGCTCGAGAAAGACCCATCCAGCCCGGTGCATTTTCGCACGGTACACGGCATGGGATATAAGTTCGTTCGCTGAATCGCGTGAACCCATCCCCGGAAACCACGCCCAAATCTCACCAGACTGAGTCTGTGGGGGCACTCTTGCCCCGTTTGCGGCTGCGCACTCGATTCCTGCTTTCGATGCTATTGATTACCACTGGCCTGACTACCACCAGCCTGCTTCTGGTGCAGCGGAGTATCCGCAGCAACGTCCGGCAAAGCATTGCGGTCAACCTGAATAATTCCGTCAGCGCCTTCCGGGATTTCCGCCACGAACGCGAAACCATGCTAACCAGCGACGTGGCGTTGCTGGCCGATATTCCACTCACTCGCGCCATCATGACCAGCACGGACCCGGTCACGATTCAGGACGCCTCGCAGGATGTCTGGCAACACGCCCGCAGCAGCAGCGATCTGTTCGTACTCGTCGACCGCAGCGGCAAAGTCGTCGCCATGCACACCAAAACCCCGGGCTTCACCCGGGAGGCGGCCGAGAAATACTTCCAGCAATCTCTGGATGAGGACGAGGGGGGAGACTCCAGCCACTGGTGGTTTGGTGAACATCATCTCTACCAGGCCTTTGTGCAGCCCATCTATCGCGGGTCCAGGACAGAAGGCACCCTACTCGGGTTCCTCGTGATTGGCTACGAGATCAATGACCGGCTGGCTACGGAAGTCAGCAAGGTTGCTGGCGGTCAAGTGGCTTTTTCCTACGGGAACGAAGTAGTATCCACGACTTTGACTCCGGCGCAAATGCAGGGCGGGAGCATTCAGAATCTGATAGCCGGCTCCGTGCAGGGCGATCCGCGGGATATTGAGGTCGGAAACGAGCACTTCCTCGCCACTTCCCTCGTACTGTCTGGCTCGCGCACAACGCCGGTTCGTTTGAGCGTCCTGGGCTCTTACGATCAAGCCACGAAGTTCATCGATCAACTGAATCGCTATCTCGTGCTGTTGGGCCTGGCGGCGATCCTGGTAGGAAGCGGACTGGTGTTCTTCCTCTCGCACACCTTCACGCGGCCGCTCGGGAATCTGGTCGCAGGTGTACGCGCCCTTGAAGGCGGAGACTTTCATCATCCGCTGGACTCCCGCGGCGGTGACGAAGTTGCCGAACTGACCCGCGCCTTCGACCGCATGCGCACCAGCCTTCTAAAAAGCCAGCGCGATCTGCTGGAATCCGAGCAATTGGCCACGATCGGACGGATGGCCAGCTCGATATCTCACGATCTGCGGCATTCGCTCGCCGCCATTGTTGCCAACTCCGAATTTCTCTGCGACAGCGATCTAACTCCCGCGCAACGCGAGGAACTGTACCAGGAAGTCCGCACCGGCGTGAATCTGATGACGGACCTCATCGATTCCCTGCTCGAGTTCGCCCGTACGCGCGAATCGTTGAGCCCGGCTTACGGCAGTGTCCTCGAAACCATACAGCGGGCGGTTCAGGCAGTCCGCTTGCATCCCCGGCACCATGCTCGCTCTATCGACGTGCTATCCAGGGGCCCGGTCGCGGGATGGTTCGATTCGCGCAAGCTGGAGCGTGCCTTGTACAACCTGCTTCTGAACGCTTGCGAGGCCGCTCCCACTCTTGGGGGCAAGGTGGAAGTCACTGCGTCTGAAATTGCTGGTTTGATCACAATCTCGGTTGCCGACAATGGTCCTGGCATAGCAGAATCCATTCGCGACCGGCTGTTCCACCCCTTCGTCAGCTATGGCAAGGAAAACGGCACTGGATTGGGACTGGCGGTCGTGCAGAAAATCGTTCAAGATCATGGTGGCGAGATTTCTGTCGAAAGCACGGGGCAGGGCGGAACGGTCTTCAAGATCGTGCTGCCCGGGCGCCTGCTGGAAACCTTCCACGGCGCAAGCGAGATCCACACAGACGTCCCTTCTCTCGTGCCCGCTCCGCGGCATGATTCCAGCGATCATTCGATTTCACATCCGGACATGTAGGGCGCTGGCCCATCTCTTCGTCTCGTGCCTACCCGGGTGTTGTGCAGGAGGACGGTGTGAAGAGCCTTAGGGTTTATGCAGTTCACGGGGCCGCGTTGGCGGTTGCCGCTTTCGTCTCGTTCAACACGTACGGCCGGGCACAGGAGACGCCTCCGGGCGCTGCCGCGTCCGCTCCCGGCGAAACGGCAACCGCCGTGCGTGACTTGCAGGATCAGGTTCGCCAGCTTCGGACTCTCGTGGACGAGATGCGCACCGAGAATACCCAGTCGCGCGCCGAAATGCAGCAATTGCGCCACGATCTCCAAGCGACCCGCGCCCTGCTGGAGCGGCCCGGCGAGCCCGGTGGCGCCACGTATGGAACGGTCGCGGGCGAATCTGCTCCACCGGATCAGGGAGCGGGTGCCCCTGCGTCAGGCGCAGCCACTACGCCGTCCGCCCAGAGTGCAGCCCCGCTCGAAGATCGGATTCAGAAGCTCGAGGAATCCACTTCCCTGCTCGGCTCCAAGATTGACGAACACTATCAAACAAAAGTCGAGACCGCCTCGAAGTACCGTGCCCGGCTCCATGGGATCGTCCTGATGAACGCCTTCCGCAACGTGGGAATCTCCAACAATCTCGACCTTCCCGACGTCGCACAGCCAGCCGCTCTCGGCGCACCCCAAACCAGTTTCGGGGCCACTCTGCGGCAATCCGAAATCGGACTGGAGATCTTCGGCCCAAACGTTGCGGGTGCGAGAACTTCGGCCAACATTCAGCTTGATTTCGCCGGTGGATTCCCCTCTGTCGGCAACGGCGTCAATTTCGGAATTGCCCGAGTGCAGGCCGCCAGCCTGCGCTTCGACTGGGGCCACACCTCCGTGATCGCGGGCCAGGACGCCCTTTTCCTCTCGCCGCTGTCCCCGACCTCGTTCGCGTCCCTGGCGACGCCAGCCTTTGCAGCCGCCGGGAACCTATGGAGTTGGACCCCGCAGATTCGGGTTGAGCACCGCTTTGAATTCTCCGATCAGCAGTCGGTCACACTGCAAGCTGGAATCCTTGACAACCTCAACTGGCAGCCTCCCTTCAGTTCCTACGACCGCAGCGCGCAGGCCGGAGAGCAATCGGGTCAACCCGCCTACGGCGTTCGTGCTGCCTGGTCCCGTCCAGTGTTTGGACATCCCCTGAGCTTAGGGGCTGCGGGCTACTCCGGCCGCCAGAACTGGGCATGGGATCGCTACGTTGACGCCTGGGCCGGTATGCTGGACTGGCAAATCCCCATCGCTCCTCGTCTAACGCTGTCCGGTGAATTCTACCGGGGACGCGGAATCGGCACGTTCGGCGCGGGAATCGAACGCCCTGTCGTGTTCGGCGGTCCCCCCTTCTCTGGAACAACTCCCATTCGCGGTCTCGATGCCGCCGGAGGATGGAGCCAGCTGACTCTTCAGATCACTCCGAAGCTCGATCTCAATGGAGTTTTTGCGGAAGACAATGCGTATGCCAGCGACGTGCGTGGCTTCGCGACCGATCAGAATAATTACAGTACGATCATAGGTCGGAATCGCGGCATGCTTGGCAACCTCGTTTACCGCCCGCGATCAGACCTGCTATTCTCGGCTGAATTCAGACGGCTGCGCAGCTTCCCCGTCTATAGCAACAGCAGCATGACCAATCAAGTAAACCTAGCCATGGGTATCCTGTTTTGAAGAGGCGCTCCGTCCCCTGCCGGTTGGCGCTTTGCCTTGTGCTCACGGGAGCAGTCTGCGCGTCCGCTCAGGGAACACTCAAGGCGCGAGTGGAGCTGACCAAGAACGGTCATCGCCTGAAGGATGCTTCGAATGCAGTCATCTGGCTGACTCCTTTGGGCACCACCATTGAACCGCCTCCTCAACAAGATGCAAGGATCCCGCAGTTGGTGCAGAAGAACAAAAGTTTCCAGCCTTCGCTTCTGGTGATCCCTGTCGGCGGCAAGGTAGAATTCCCCAACCACGATCCTTTCTTCCACAATGTGTTCTCGCTTTTCGAAGGCAAGCGCTTCGATCTTGGGCTTTACGAAAGTGGGACCACGCGCTTTGTCCAGTTCGACAAACCCGGCATCTCGTTCATCTTCTGCAATATTCACGCACAGATGAGCGCCGTGGTCGTCGCCCTGGCCACGCCTTACTACGCCATTTCCGATGCGCGGGGAGATCTTGGCATTCCCAATGTTCCTCCGGGACGCTACGCTCTGCAGGTTTTTCATGCCTCGGTCGCGCCCGCGGTCCTCCGTGCCCTGAACCGCGAGATTACGGTTGCTCCCGGAGACAGTTCGCTCGGAACCTTCACCGTGACCGAAACGGACGTCACGCTCACCCACAAGAACAAATACGGACGTGACTATGACCGCCCCGAGCCCGACAGTCCCGCATATGTGCACCCGTAGGACCGTGAGGATCAGATCAAATCATGTAGGGACAGCCGCCTTCGGCTGTCCGCCAGTGCGCAACCTCTGCTAGACGTGCTCACCCTCAGTAGTTAGAGGGTGAGAGTCACGAATCCCGTCCAATAGAGAAAGGGCGTGCCGTTGAGCACGCCCTTTCTCGCCTCTGTCTTCACTTCGTTTACATCAACCCGTATTTAGAAACGTTGCCTGCAACGTCTCCCGTTCTAGCGATGCCCCCCCGACGAATGGCCGCCGCCGCTGGAGTGTCCACCGCCTCCACCAGAGGAATGTCCTCCTCCACCACCCGAGGAGTGTCCGCCGCCGCTCGGTGCGCTCACGTGACCGCCTCCGCCTCCACTACTGGGACGCGAGCCACCGTAGCTCGGTGCACCATGCGAACCACCATAGCTTGGAGCGCTACGAGGTGCGCTGTAGCTCGGAGCACGAGAACCACCGGAGTATCCGCCGTAAGACGGAGACCGCACGATGGGCTGTCTCATATCCAGTTGCGGACGCGAAGAGCCTCTCTCCGACCCGCCGTAGACCGGACCGTTCACATGCATCTGTGTACCCGGCTGAGTACTCGGAGCAGTCCGGTTCCAGTAGTTGCTGCTGCTTCCGCGTGTCGTCGGAGCGTTCGATACGCCACGCGACATGTCGCTGCGGGATGGCGGCGTGAAGGGCCGGAATCCATCCCGGTTGCCAGCGGGAGCCGACTGGGTCGGGCCGCGCTGTGGTCCCATATTCGTCGAGCCTATGTTTCTAGAACCCATGTTTGTCCGTTCTGTACTGACCGGTCCCGACGAACGAGTAGTGCCGCTCGGCGGATTGAACGGCCGGAACCCACCACGGTTTCCATTTTGAGTTGACGACGGCGGATTGCCGACGCCTCTGTTCCCGGGATTGTTCATCTCCCGGTTCGAGAGCGTGCCTGCACTCGGCCGCTGCATCGTACTGACCGGATTCGTCCCGCGAGCTCCGAACCCGCCACTTGAACGGCCGCCAGCCGGAATCCCGCCCACATGGTTCTGCTGCATCGTCTGCCGCAGGCTTGCGGTCTGCTGCTGGAACGACAACGGACGCGCCATGTTGTTGTGCGAGCCAAAGAAGCGCTCCGAACCGCCATTGCGTATCGTGGACGGCGCTGCCGCGCGTCCGCTAGCGGACAAGCTCGCACGCGATGGAACCACGGGCAAGTTCCCTGCCATCATGCGCGCGCCCCCCAACTGCTGCCGCGTCACGGCCACGGGCCTCATCATGTGCGAGCCGAAGTGACTCGCATTCACCGTCGAGAGGGCCCGGCCAATGTGGTTGTCATGAATGTGCGCGATGTTGGAGAACCGGTTTCCGCCATGCAGCGGCGCGAAGCCACCAAAGCGATTAAACCCGCCACGGAAGCCGACCACGCCGAACCGGCCGCGGTACCCACCCCACCACGGATGGAACCAGTCGCAAGGCCCGATCGGAAGCCAGCCGAAGCCGCCCCAACCACCATAGCCATAGCCAAAGCCATAACCGCCGCCCCAGCCAAAGAACGACACGTACGCAGGCGCCCAGAACGGACGGTAGAAGCCTCCCGGTCCAGGCCACCATGCCCAAGAACTGCCGTACGGGAACCACCGACCGTAGTGATATGGCGCCCAGCCCCAAGGCTCGGAACCAACCCAAGTCCAGCCGTAGGAGGGCTCATAGGTCCAGTTGCCGTCACGATACGGAACCCAACCGTCTGGTTCGTTCGGAACCCACACATCTCCGTAGTCGGGCACGTTCTGCCAACGGCCATTGGCGTCCAGATCTTGCGCCCCGGTGTAGTAGCGGTTGGTGTGATGCCACGACTGGGCGTTGCGGATCACGTGGTCGCGATCGCTGTTCCAGCGATCCCAATCGTCGCGATCCGGAGCGGACGAAATCTTGTACTGTGCAGTGCTGCTATCGCCACGCACGGTTGCCATTTCTCCGGCGCGGACTTCAGTACTGCCCTGCGGAGTGGAAATCTGCGCCTCACCCTGGCGCACAATCACGAGCGTGTCGCCATCGGGACGCACTTCGACGCGAAACACGCCATCGTGATGCGCGGGATGCACGGACACGTTCGGCGTGTCGATCTCAGGCTCAGATTCGCTGTCTTTCGAAACGGTGAAGTTCGCGATGCCCTGGCTCAACTGAATCTGAATCTCTTTCTGGGTCAGGTTCGCGATGTTGGCTTTGGAGTTCGCGCCCAGGCGAAGAATGTTGGCAAAGTCGAGCTGCAATTCGGCGCGTGCGTTCTCCCCGGTCGAAACCTTGTCGCCAGTCATCACCGGCTGATTCAATACGACTGCCGACCAGTCACCCGAGTCACCGCGTTGCGTGGACACGTCGCCGTGAATCAGGCTGATGCGTGCCACTCCCTGGTCCGTCTTCGCCGGAGCCTCGCCCGACGGTCCGCCCGGCTGAGCCTCCGTAGGCTGTGCCTGCGGTCCACCCTGATCTTGTCCCATTTGGTCTTGGCCCATCTCCATAGGAGCACTGGGCTGCTCCGAGGGACCGGGACCCTCTTCGGTGGTCTGCGCCAGAGCGCTGACCGACATCGCCAGAGATAAGACTGCGAAACTTGCTATGAGCCTGCTTTTCATAACCTACCTCTCCCAACCGCACCTGACTGTATAAACCCGCATGTTGGGGAATCTCTCTGTCAAAAGTAGGGGCAACTGCCATGCCAAACAGGCAGCAGCGGCGAACTAATAAGTCATTCGTTTTCAATGGAGTATCGGCGGTCTTCCGCAGGCAATTCGGCTGAACTTGGCCAGATTGGCCGACCTCAGCCAAGAGTGGTGGTTTTCGGCCACCTGGACCACTTAGTCCGGTTTACCTTCCCCGCCCTGGTTCGGTGGTCCCGGTTTGGGCTGGTTTCTTGGTTGGTCTTCCGGACTTCGGTCCGCCCCGGGATGCTGTCCCTCGCGACCACCCGCACGTCCATTGTCCTCGCCGGGATTCATTTCGCGAGGTTCCTCGGGAGCCCTATCCTGCTCCACTCTGGTAGAGAATCCTGGCTTGATCAGTATGTGTGGAGAACCTTCCGCGATTCCTGCTACGTCGACCAAGCCCTCAAAAACGTTAACCCGCGTCTTGAGCTTCTTGTTTACCTCCACCAAAAAGCGAGTACCACGGACGGTGATCACGGCCGAGGGAGTACCCATCCGAAAAGAAGGAGCACTTCCCAGGCGCTTTTGCACTTTGACCAGAATCTCGCCGATGAAAAGATCGAGAGAGAAACCTTTTCCCTCGTTGGAAGACCTCAGCACAACACTACTATGACCCTTTACCAATACCTGCGAACCATCCTGGAGTTCCAGCAGAACGCTCCCTTTGGCGGTTTCAATCCTGCTCTCAGCGGTCAGGGTTGATCCCCGTTGCGCGATGACAGGAGTGCCTTGGGGAGAGGTGAACACCACTTCGCCCTTGACCTCGCTGACGACCGCCGAACCAATGGGGAGAACTGTCTGCTGCGGGGGCGCCGTCTGGGCTGCCGCCACGAAGAGAACGACGGCCATCGCCATCGCCGTTATTATCATCAATGCGATACGAATAGATTTCGGACCTGTCATCCCATCACCTCCGATGGAACATTCACGCCCGTCTTGGCCGGCAGATGAATCTCGAACATCGTGCTGGATTGTTCACTCTTTACCTGCACCGAACCTCCGTGCTTCTCGGCGATGCGTTTCACGAACGCGAGGCCAAGACCCCAACCAGGCTTGGCAGATTCCACTTCATGGGCTCGATAGTAAGGATCAAACAAATGGGGAATGTCTCCTGTGGCGATGGGATCGCCCTGATTACGTACAGAAATGACTACGTCATCCCCGGAAGTGAAACAACGAACCGCAATCTCCGTGCCAGGCTTGCCGTACTTAATCGCATTACTTACAAGGTTGAGAACCGCTCCACTGATCAGTGTCGCATCGCCGATCATAACGATGGCGGCATCGCTTTCTAACGCCAGGCGCATGTTCGCCGCAGCAGCCAGCGGCCGCAAGATGTCGAAGACCTGGCGAGTAATGTCGTGGAGTTCCAGAACGTCCGATCTGACCGGCTTCGCTCCGGCGTCGAGGCGCAGGACATCGAGATAACTATTAGTCAGTGCCAGGAGCCTCTTCGATTCCCACAGAATGGTTTCGGGCGCCCCCTCACAGTCGGACGAACCGGGATAGCGAATCATCAGATCGGCAAAGCCCTGGATCGAAGCCAGCGGAGTTCGGAGTTCATGGGTAATGAAAGCCAGAGCTTCGGCACGGGCCCGGTCGCGCTCGACGCGAGTCTGCAGATCGGTAAACGTCAGGACTGTGCCTCCGCCTGGGGACAGTCGAGTCGGCGGTAGAGGCACCATACGGACCGAGTAGAGTTTACCGTTCAGATAGACTTCTCTCTCCTGACCAGAGCTGACGGGGATCAGCGGCGCGTCCTCTTCTGAAGTCCATCGGGTACGAAGTTGCTCCAGCGTGAGCTCGGAGCTGGTTAGAGCGAGAGCCGCCGCGAAGGCCTGATTATTCAGTAGGAGACTGCCTTTCTCGTCGAAGATCACAACCAAATCCTGCGTCGATTCCAGAAGGGTTTTATGCAGTTCATAGAGCGAGCCCAGTTCGGTCTCCAACTTCTGCAGCAACGCCAGCTTCCAAGAAAGCTCCCCCTTCCCCGGTGTGGCGGCTTCGTTCCCCTGTTTCGTCAGCCAGGAGCGCAGTCCGAGCAGTTGCCTCGTCACGCTACGCTCGACCAGTGCAAAATCCGCCGCGTAAACAACTACCGGGCCAGCGATCACGGCCAACAGCATCGCTCCGGCGGGAAGGATTCGCGACGCCCAGAGGAACGCAAAAAACGCGATTGCATACACCGCAGAGGCGAGCACAACCAGCAGGCTCACCGACACCCAGCCGCGCCACCTACGAAATACGACGACAACGAGCAGGCAAGTGAACGCCAAAAGCACTACTCCAAAACCGGTCGGAACCTCGTGGAGCAATCGTCCAGCCAAAATGCCGTCCAGTATCTGGGCGTGCACTTCGACCCCCGGCGCAGGTAATTCCGTGGCCAACGGAGTATTCAGACGATCGCTGATCTCCGTTCCGCCGAAGCCCACCAAAACTGGACGGCCAGCCAACTGCGCCCTCAGATCCCCTCCTTGGAGCAGAGTGGAAGCAGAAATGGTTTCGAACTCGTCACGCCGGAACGGGATGAGGGCAAGTACGGGTTGCGCCGAGGTGACCGTGGATGGGTCGTCGGTGTCAGAAATACTGTACGAATTCAGGAAGACAGAGGCTCGGCGCTGGTCGGTTCGACGTGCTACCTCCACTGCGAAAGCCCATCGTGGGCCATCGATGGTCAGTTCGAGTGGCGGGAAGCGGCGACAGATACTGTCGTCATCGAGCACGGCGTGGGCATGTCCCACCGCAATGGCAGCTTGTGCGAGTGCTGGCAAGGGCTCTACCCAGTGGGGTCCGTCGCGAAAGGCCCCGATCTTGCCCACAAGGACCGCACGCCCACTCGTTTTCAGAGCTTTCTGTAACGCCGCGTCAGCCTCGGGTGTCTGGGGTTCCGACAGCAAGACATCCAGGCCAATCACGCCTGCTCCACTGTCTGCGATTTTGCTGATCAGCCGAGCCAGGAGCTCACGCGACCAAGGCCAGCGACCGTATTGCCGCAAGCTCTCGTCGTCGATCAAGACCAGTACCACCACGGAGCGTTGCGCGGGTGGTGGCGCCAGACGAGAGAATGTGTCGGTGAGGCGCAGCTCCGAGTCACGAACAAGAGGAATGACTGAGAAAACGGCCACAAGGATCAGCAAGAGCAGAGACAATCCAAACCGCTCAGCCCACAACCTCAGCAATGGATCATGCCCTCTTGTCATTCTCGGGAACCAGGTTGGTTCATTTCATGAACGGGGCGGACCTGGCTCACACGTTCGTCCCGTGGTTTGAGGTTAGGCCTCTGGCAAGACAACCGGCTGTGATCGAGATTACCACTGGAATGCCCGCGGAAGGCAAAACCTAGAAATCACTGGAAAGAGTGTGCAGTGTTTCTCCTTCGGGTTCGCA
>JADGNQ010000132.1 GCA_017883385.1 Candidatus Sulfotelmatobacter sp. | reverse complement strand
AACTCGATCTCGCCAAACAGGTCAACTGGTTCTGCGAACAGTCCTTCCGCCAGCATAAATTCCCACAGATACTCTTTTGTCGTACTAACGGCCCAGAGAAAATCAGTGTAGGGCACACCCTGCCTGGCACGTTTCATGCCCAGCCCTATATACCGCTCTTCGATCTCCGATTCTGTCTTGTTCCGCAGCCAATCATTGAGGTTGCGATATATCTCGTGGGATCGCCTTCTGAGTTCATCCGAAGGCACTCGCCGCAAGAGCTCTGCGCACCTGTCATCTTTCTTTATTCTGCGCATGAGTCCTTCAGACAAGGGTTCCGCGCGAGTTTCGATGAGTTGGATCAATTTGAAGGCAAACACAAAAGTTCCTCCTGAACGGCAATGTATTCCGAGGGACAAGCTGCATGTCTCGCTCCGATCGCATCGCTCAGCGCCGGCACAACCATCTCAAAGCGGGCGATCCTTAACTGCAGCATCCTCAGAAGTCGGCCAAGTCCCGAGTGGGGAGGGCGACTCGAGCTGCGTTCGCCACTGCGGCCAAATCAATAATCTCTTGCAGGATGGCTCCCTCCAGCGGAGACAAGTAGCCCAGCGCGGCCGCAATCATACCCACGACGCTGGCCGCCATTCCTCCGACAGCACTCTGCAGTGCGATGGACCGCATCCTGTGACTTACATGAATCAACTCATCTACCTTGCCCAGGGAAGCGGTCAGAATCACTGCGTCGGCGGCCTCGGAGGTTATGTCACTGTTAGCTCCAAACGCTACACCCACGGTCGCCGTCATGAGTGCGGGGGCGTCGTTAATTCCGTCGCCGATGAAGAGGGTACGAGCTTTCCTGGTTTCTTCCTCTACAATCGCAACTTTCTGCTCTGGTGTTTGTCCGGCATAGACTTCAGAGATTCCGACTTCCTGCGCTAGGTAACGCACCTCCGACTCTCGGTCTCCGGAGACCAACAGAACGCGGTTCACCTGATGATTCGGGCTTAGATGGTGGACAAAGGGCTTGGTGTCCGGACGAGGCGCATCGTGGAAACGAAATGCTCCGGCATACTGCTCGTCTACAAAGACAATGCACTCCAGTCCGGAAGCAAGGGGAGGCAATGAGTACAGCAGTTTGGCGTCTACCTTGCCGCGCCCGGTGATACGCACCCTTCTGCCGGCAACCGTACCAAGAAGGCCGTCTCCCGGTTTTTCCTGCATCTGGCTGACCTCTAGTAAAGCCAGCTTTGAGTCGTGCGCGGCCCGCACCACCGCGCCTGCCAGTGGATGCTTGGAAAACTGTTCAAGACTCGCGGCCGCCTGTAAGGCCTGGTCTTTGGTAAAGCCGAGTCCGCACAACACACCCGTCATCTGAGGCTGGCCGTAGGTGAGAGTCCCTGTCTTGTCGAAAATGAGCGTGCGACAGGTTGTGATCTGCTCCAGGGCAGCGGGATTCTTGATGATGATGCTGTGCCGCGCGGAGAGCGAAATGGCGCCAATCACCGCCACTGGGATTGCCAGGATGAGAGGACATGGAGTGGCGATCACGACCACAGCCAGAAAACGGGTGGAGTCGCCGGTAAGCATCCAAGTCAGTCCGGCAACACCCATGGCCAAGGGCGTGTACCAGGCCCCGATGCGGTCTCCAATGCGGCGAAGCTGTGGGCGCTTGTCCTGACTCTGCTCCATCACCTGCATGATCTTGGAGTATCGCGAATCGACCGCCAGCTTCTCGGCTTCGATAGTCAGGGCCATGTCGCCATTGATCGCTCCGGACAAAACCTTCGAACCGGGAGTCTTTGAGATCTCAAAGGGCTCACCCGTCAAATAGGATTCATCCATTACCCCACGCCCTTCCACGACGACTCCGTCGACCGGACAGATCTCGTGAGGCAACACAATGACGTAGTCGGCTATCTGGATCTGTTCGAGTTTGATGTCCTCAACCGATGTTCCACGTTGGCGGTGCGCAATCTGCGGCATGCGCTTCGCCAACGCGTCCAGAACGGAAGATGCTTTGCGCGTGGCGAACTGTTCTAACGCTGTCCCGCCTGAAAGCATTAAGACTATGATCGACCCGACGAGGTACTCGCCCATTGCAACGGATGCCACGATAGAGATTCCAGCCAGCAAGTCCGAGCCGAACTCTCGCTGCCAGAGTTTCTTGCCCAGGCTCAAGAGGATTGGAATTCCTCCGACTATCAGGGCAAGGAATAACGGACCCAGGTGGATCCGTGCTGGCAGATGGGTTCCGTAGCGGAGAATCAAATGTGCAACAATTGCGATCACGGTCACTGCTGCGATGTAGGTGTCTCTGGCGGGCGAGATGGCTGTTTTGGCCGGAATGATCGCTGGAGGGGACATAGCGTGCTAGGCGGCTACAGCGGTGCGTGGAATTGATTCAAACGAGCGGAGTTTTCTTCGCCTTGATCCGTCCTGTACTCCTTTTCTCGTGATTTCAGGCCCATGCCATACATGCTCGATTCTCAACTGTCTGATTCCTCCTGGAACTCTTGCCTCGATGATGTCTCCTCTTTTGCGGCCGAGCAGTGCAATTCCCAGCGGCGCGAGAACTGAAATAAGGCCTTGGGAGATGCTTGCCTCCTCAGGAAAAACCAACGTATACATCCCCCTCTGTCGCGTATCAGAATCGAGAACGCGGACGCGGGAATTCATCCTGACTACATCTTTGGGCACTCGATCCGGACGCCTGACCTCGGCGCTCTCCAGTGCCTCGTCGAGAAGTTCGATCTGCCTTTGATCTCGAAAGAGAGAATACTTGAGAGCCCGGACCAAACGCCTGAGCCTGTCCACGTCGCCATCGGTGACGATGATGCAACGATCTGTCATGACGAACTCCTTTGCGCTTTCGCTTTGATTGAGGCTATGCAGCCTTCCTTTTGTCGCACTTCGGTTCAACCGCGGTCTGGCTTTTCTTCTTTAACGTCTCCGCACCCACGGACTGCGCCGTCTTACTAGCTTCGTTTCGGCGAGAGTTCATTTCAAACCACATCAGAAGAGCCACAACGCCGGCGCATAGGAACAACACCAGAATCGTTGCCGAATCCATAAAGGCACCTCGTTCATCTAGTCGTCCTCAGCTTTCTGTACGTTACCGACGGTCACCACCGGACATGGAGCAAGAGCTACCACCCTCTGCGCAATCGAGCCAAAACGGCTTGCAGTCTGCGCGAAGGCGCCCGTTCCTCGGACACCCATGACGATGAAGTCAGCAGACAAATCAGCCGCGAGGTTCAGGATGCGGTCTGCAACTACTCCCGTTTCTACGACCACCTCTGGCCGGTAAAGCAGTTCGGCTTCGGGGGGGATCATGTCGCGCAGGCGATTCTCGTTTGGTTGAATGGCAAGACGTGTCGAGTCCCTGAGGCTCCCTTCGATGACATGTACAAGGGTGAGATGCGCTTTATACTCGTGCGCCAGAGACACGGCGAATTCGAGAGCCCGCAGAGAGGCAGAGGAGAAATCCGTTGCCCAAATGATGCTGTGAACTCCGGCGGAAGCCAGTGTTGTGACTTGCGGTCCTACAGTGAGCACCGGGCACGTCGCTTCTCGAATCACTTCCTCAGCGACCGAACCGAGGACCACTTTGCCCCAGCCTGCGCGGCTGATCGTACCGACCACAACCAGGTCGGCGGAGTATGTCTGCACCCACTCTTCGAGCACGTCAGCTACGTTCCCGTCTCCCAACAGCACGTCACAACGCAGGCCGCGACATCGGAGCGAGCCTCTGATCTGATTCAGGGTGTATCCCGCGGAGTCTCCAGCCTCCTTCAAGACGCGATCTATCAATTCGGGAGAAGCAAGGGCGTACGCCTCCAGCGGTATGACGTGAGCCGCGTAGAACTTTGCTTCATACCGGTTTGCCAACGCGACCGCAAATGGCAAAGCCCGGCTGGCCGACACCTCGAAATCAGTTGCGAACAGAACGTTCTTGAGTGTGATTTGCGGTTTCAGTTCCAGCGCTTTCATGTTGCCCTTCCCTTACTGAGTATTCGCGGGACCGACTTCCTCCCGAAACCAGCCACTCTAGTCGTTTTCTACTCGCAGATTGTTCTCCACCGAGAACACACCGGAGACGCCTTTCGCTTGCATTCCAGCGACCTGCTTCTCCATCGGGCGCGCCACGACACCTTCCAGCGTCACGTGGCCATTCTCCACAACGATATGAATCGGAGGAACGGCACGAAACTGATACTGCCAGAGCACGTCGTGTCCGAAGATCTTGCGATACGTCGCTCGTCGAATGCGGTCATCGTTGGGCGACACGGGCAACACTTTGATCTGGTTGTCGACTCGCTCAACACCTTCAATTTCTTTCACTGCTCTTTCGGCGTCTGACTTGAGTGTCGGACGGCTTGCGTCGCCGAGCAAGGTCACGGTGCCATCCGGCGACACGTTGTACAGCAGATTGTCGAACACGCCATAGTACGGAAGCATGACCAGCTCATGGCGCACTTCTTTCACAACGCGGTCAACTCCCTTCTGGCCTAAAGCTACGCTGCGTGTTGATTGCGCGCTATTGTTCGTGGAATCTTGGGCGGTGCAATTTTCCATGTAGGCCGCCATACTCACGAATAAGACTGCCAGCATCACTGTGGTTTTCATCACGTCCTCCCAAACTCATGTCGATTCAAGTTCCTACCTACGTTCTCAGATCCATCTTGCGCAGGAGTGGGGCTGCTGTTGCTCAGTCGCCATTAGCGCCAACAGCCCCAACTCCCTTTGTCCGTGCCCGCAATCGTGCGGCATCAAATGCCCGATCCACTATGTGACGCCTCTAGATTGTCCAGGCGGTCATCGGCATTGTGGTAATCCACGATTGTGTCCACGGTTTGATAGAGAATGTGCGCCTGCTCGGACAGGTCAGCGACTGTCTCTTTGTACTGAGGCTGCCACAGGTTCCAGCGTCCGGCCCGAACGAAATCGAGCGCTTCAGTGGTTTCGTTTGCCAGGGCCACTAGATGTGGCCGAGCCCTCTCGATAGCCATCTGCTGTGCTTCGCTAGCTTGTGGCTTCGATTGCTCCAACTCGCTCAACATTCGGCCCAGCCCGTTGATGTCATGCCGGAGATTGTTCAAATAGTAGGCATGGCTTTCCCAATTCGTCCTGTGGTTTCGTGTGAGAGTCAACAGATGGTCGGAAAGACGACTGACGTCCACAGCCTGCTGCTCAAACGCTGCTAGATGGTCCGCTACCTCGCGTACCGTCGCTGGATCGGGAGTGGACTTGTTAGTGTCGGCCTTAATTGCCGCCGGCATAGCAATCATCGTCGCCACCAGGCACGATGCCAGAAAAGTGTTCTTGTACCTCATATTCTTTCCCCTTTCTAAATAATCGTTGGCCATTACGTGGCTTTAGGAGTTCTCCAGAGCCGCTGCTGTGCAGAATTGCCATGCAGATCTGGGGAGGCTCCCTTTGGGGCATCTGTCGTCTGTTTTAGTCGAAGTGTGTCACCTCCCAGCGGGGCAGTGCTACGGTGCGATGTTCGTTCACGGGTAGTCTGGTCAACGGTTTCGCTTGTCGAGCCCTCAAGATCTCGGCCATGCATGGGCCAGCTATGTCTGGTTCTACGATTCCCACCGCGAGCGCACTTTCTAGCAGCCCCATCGAGCTTTCCCCGTTCTCAACGAGGAGGGTTTGCGCTAGCACACGGACTTCTTCATCCCCTGATTTGAGACCGTCTACCAGATCCCATCCCGCTTCCGGATCGCCCGTCCTCCGCCAGACGACGCCGCAGGCCAGCATGTAGTCGGTGTTCATCGTGAACCTCCTTCAAAGACTTTCCGCAGTTCTTCCATCTCGCATGCAGGCAGCCAGGATCGGCTCCCGACCGCACAGCAAACACTCCCTGACAACCTCGACAATCTGCCGAAAGCAGTGTTTGCAGACAATCTCTTTTGCACCCAAAGCCTTGAAGCGAGTGAAGTCGACAATCTCAGGTGCGCTCGGTTGCATGACGATGCAGGGAGTTTGCACTCCTCTTTTCCGCAACGCATTGAGCACCTCCTCGCATCCGGCATCGGGCAAGTATTCGTTAACCAGGACCAGATCGAAAGAGTGCGAATCAACCAACTTCAGCGCTTCCTCTGCCGTCCATACTGTCGTCGTATCGAAACCCGCATCCTCAAGAAGCCTCTCAAGAATGATGAGGACATCTTCGTGGCAATCTGCGACGAGAATTCTCTTTCGACTCGGGTTCACGGTGCACCTCCGGGCTGCAGGTTGGTCGGCCCGACCACGATGGTCGATTCCTGGCGGAGCAATTCAGAGATTCTTCTCAGCGGATTACGCCCGTTGGAACGTTTGAGCCTGCGGCAGATATAGGTCGCCGCCTTGTCGGCAGCGCAGTCAATTGCCGCATATACGTTTGAGGCATGACTCTCCACGACAATTGTCGACGGGCGGTCCAACGAAATTGCCAGCTTGCAGCATTTGTCAATTCCACCGCGGGGACCATTTAGATCGCCCAGTGTCACATGCACCTGCCTGATCCGCCCGGCGAAGCGGTCCAACGCAAAGCGAAGCCGCCGTTCAATGTGGCCACGTAGTACCTGACTGATGTTTATGTCTCTGCCACGAATCTCAAATTGCATAGGCCCCCCTGCTCGGAATGGTTTTCACGACCCTTGAGAGTTGGCCGCTCCTGTCCGATTCTCTGATTCAATCTGTTCCGCAAACTTGTAGTGCTTCTCGCATCTCTCGCACTCAACGCACCTCCGTGCATGTTGAGTGCCGGGCACCTGGAAGAAGAGGATGGTTGAGAATCTGTACGCGCGCACAATTTCAATCGATGGAAAGGGAATGCCAAGCGAAAGAGAACAAAGGCAACAAACCCGATCGGAGTCTGTCCACGTCCTCTTCCAAATCGTCATAAATCAAAACCTGAACCGTCATGACGTCCGATACTTCGGACATTCGCGGTCCGATTCCTTTGACACGCACAGGTCTGTTCGTGACACGGGGTGTTGCCCTGATGTTTGTTTTGTGCAACTTGTCGACCGTCAATGCCTGGCACATGCCGTGCCCTCGATCAACGTTCTCCTTGCGTTCGGAAGTTTCGAGGCCGTTGACGGCATCGGACTCACCGGCGATTTGAAGCTCCTAAGTTCAGCTTGTGATGCGCTTTTCGGATCCTACAGCGGAGCAAATCCTACGCGTGCGTACTTTCTAAATCGGGCTACGTGGACTCCCGCCTGTTGGTGATCGGACTCGCACTGCTTGCGATGGCGCCGCAAATGAGATCCATCGAGGACGACGAAGAGAATCCCTGTACTCCGGAGTTCGCGATTGCCGTGAATCGTATCGGCGGTTCGTTAAGTTTCAGAGGGACAGACGGAGGGCAAGAGAGCGAACGCGATGCGGCGCCAACCAGACAAGCTCGCACCTCACGCGGCGTGCGCGCTCGCGAAGCCAATTGCGGCTGGCATGGTGGCCGTCCCATACTGACCTCATCCGGTTTGCTCCGCTGCTAGCAGCTCGCCGTCAACATTCCCGAGCAATTTGGCGGATAACACGGCACTCTCGTCAGGGAGTGACCTACTCACCCACAAGAGAGACCATCGATGGCGAATTCAGGCGAAAAGCAGAATTGGCTCGCGCTTTACAGAGAAGCCGTTCTGGAGCCAGACCGCAAGAAGGTCAAGACACGTGTCGCACAAGCTCAAGCTGCAATCCGTCTCCGTGCCCGCGAATTGTGGTACGCCGGAGCGATAGAAACGACGGAGCGCCACCAGTTGGACGCGGCTTCGCATTTCTTGGGAGTCCTCTACGCAATCGGAACTGACAAATGAGTTCTCCACAAGAAATTACGACTGACCGACGAAGATCAGTCCCTGGAGAAATATGCAACGATCCAATTCATGGACAGTGATCCTGATCATCTTGTTGACTACCGCGGCCATGGCGCACACCGGGAGCATTGCCGGTTCCGTCACCGATCCCTCGGGGCGGCACTACAAAATATTCAAATCACCTTGCGGAATCTCGCGATCAACGCTTTTCGGCTTACAACTACTTCAGCGATCCCAATCCATCGCGCAGCGAATTCCGGCATGAGAAGCCTTGTGGCGTCCGATGGTTCGGACTTCCCCTGTCAGATTCTTCTGACATGCAGGTGCATTGCGGCTCCCTCTACCCGGTTATTGCTGTTTGTTCTGTGCAACTTGCCGAAAGTTGACGCTTGGCCCTCCCCGTGCCCTTCTCATCCGCGAGCGATCTGGATGCAGGTCGCCATTAGTTAAGACTGAATGGAGAATACTCGGTATGAAGAAGAGTGCTTACAGTGCGCTTGTGCTCACGCTCGCCTTGATTGCTCTGCCAAACGTGGCGATGGCTGCAACGAAGACGCTCGACAACCTGCAGGCTGGGTTCAACGGCGAAAGCAATGCGCACGCGCGCTACCTCGCGTTCGCTGAAAAGGCAGACCAGGAAAGTTACGGTGAAGTTGCGAGTCTATTCCGGGCTGCGGCCAAGGCAGAGGAAGTTCACGCCGCGAACCATGCCGTTGTAATCAAGAAAATGGGCGGAACACCCCAGGCAAAGATTGAGACTCCGGTCGTCAACTCGACTAAGGAAAACCTCGAAGCCGCCCTTAAGGGAGAGTCTTACGAGCGCGACACGATGTATCCGGAGTTCCTCAGGCAGGCTCGGGACGAGGGGAATAGAGACGCGGTCCAAACCTTCAATCTCGCAAAGATGGCGGAAAGCGAACACGCCAAGCTGTATTCCGAAGCGGTGAACAATCTCGCCAAGCTGAAGGGGTCTAGGGCAAAGGACTATTTCGTTTGCACGGTGTGCGGGAACACGACCTCGAAACTGGATTTTTCGAAATGCCCGGCGTGTTTCACTTCGAAAGAAAAGTTCGAGAAAGTCAGCTAACAACCGGGCTGTCGAAAGGCGTCCCGCTTCTTCGGATTGAGGAGTTTCTATGCTTCAATTTCCGGCAATTCCGCGCTGTGATGCTATCCATCCTCTGATCAGTCACTCTCCCATTGAGAAGAAGCATAATTTCGACCCCAACATGTTCCTTGCCACGATCGGCGAGGGCCGGAAAGTTGTGCTTTTTTCGAAGAAACAAACAATTTTCGCGCAAGGGGATCCGACCGACGCGGTGTTTTACATCCAGAAAGGCAAGGTAAGACTCACCGTGGTCTCGAAGACTGGCAAGGAAGCGACGATCGGCATATTAGGTGAGGGCGAGTTTCTTGGCGAAGGTTGCCTGGCAAGTCAGTCTCTCCGCGTGGAGACCGCGATCGCGATGAGCGATTGTGCTGTTCTGCGAATCGAGAAACAGAAGATGATGCAAACGCTTCACCAGGAGCACGCTTTTTCCGCCATGTTCGTTGACTATTTGTTAGCACGAAACCTCCGATACGAAGCGGACCTTGTTGATCAGCTCTTCAACTCCAGCGAAAAGAGGTTAGCCCGAATTCTTCTGCTGCTTGCTCATTTCGACAAACAAGGCGCGCCCCAGACTGTGGTTCCAAACGTTAGTCAGGGGACATTGGCTGAAATGGTGGGCACAACTCGCTCGCGGGTCAGCTTCTTTATGAACAGATTCAGGCGGCTGGGTTTCGTCGACTATGACAGTCGCAACGGCCTGCAGGTTCACAATTCACTCCTCTGTATCGTTCTCCAGGAGGGGATTGAATCCAGTGAACAATCTTGAGAGGACGAGACGAGGAGTTCATGCGTACCGGTTTGTGGGACACGGATCGGCGAATAGAGTTTTTACAGTGTCCGTCGAGTTAGATAAGTACGAGAACGTCAGCTAAACCGGGTCGTCGAAAGGCGCTCCGATTCTTCGGATTAAGGAGTTTCTATGCTTCAATTTTCGGCAATTCCGAGTTGGGATGCCTTGCACCCATTGATCATTCATTTTCCGATTGCACTCTTGCTAATTGCCCCGATCTTCATAGTCGTGGGTGCGGTGCTGACTCCGGCGAAGGGCCGTTCTTACCTGATTGCCGCGATGGTCTTGCTGTTGGTTGGAACAGCCTCAATTTTCGTAGCGGTCGAGACGGGGGAAGCTGCAGGCAAGCTCGCAGAACGAACTCCGGGGGTGGCACGAGTCCTCGAAACGCACGAGTCCCTTGCCGAGCGCACGCAAGCTGTCTTCAGTGTGCTGTCGGTGATATTTCTTGCGCTGTTGACGGTGCCATGGCTGCTGAAAGCCTCAGACACTCGCCTGACTACAACCATTCTGCCGCTGGCTTTCCTGGTTCTGTACAGCGCCGGCGCATTGCTACTGGTCAATACCGCCCACAACGGAGGCAGGCTCGTGCACGAATTCGGCGTGCGGGCGATGGTGACTTCAGCTCCTTCTGATGCGAACGCTGCGCTTCCGATGGAGACACCGGATAGGGACTGAATCAGATGAAGGCTGGCTCAAAAGCTCTTCGAATCACTGAACGCGGACTGGTCTTGTTAGGTCTGCTGCTATTGGTCGTGTTCGCATTTGCTCACATTCATAGGTTCGTCATGTTCCGCGCAGAGATTACCAAATTTGAAACCCGGCAACTTCAGTCCACCAAGGAGGGTCCTGCTGGAATAGAAGCTACCGATGGGCCTACCCGCAACGCTGACCTTCATCAGGCGCAAGATCCGGACTATTCGCTCTGGTCAAATCGGCGTACTAAGTCATCAGGCGAGTCTTCGTAGGCCTGTTAAACCGCTTGGTGTTTTACGGATTCCCGCGTTGCATTTAGAGGTCCCCGTATTAGATGGCACAGATGAAGTTACATTGAACCGCGGGGTCGGGCGAATTGCCGGGACTTCACTTCCAGGACAGGGCGGCAACATCGGCATCGCCGGACACCGGGACGGCTTCTTCCGCGGATTGAAAACATCCGCACGGGAGACGCAATTGAGTTTGCCACAATCTCCGGAACAGATGTTTTCGTCGTGGACCGGATCCGGATTACCAACCCAACCGACGTTAGCGTCCTGCGGCCTAGAACGAAGCATTCGCTCACGCTGGTGACATGCTACCCCTTTTATTTCGTCGGCCCCGCTCCTAGTCGCTACATCGTCGAAGCTTCTTTGAAGTAACAAGCTATGCGAAATGAGGGAACGACAAGAAAGATCACTTTTGCTAGAAGGAGAAAAGCAATGAAACAATCCAAAAGAACGATAGCCTGCTTGGCGTTTGTGGCACTGGCGTTTCTCTGCGCCATGACTGTGGGCATCGCCGCTCAAGACATAACGCACCCATCAACCGCTAAGACAATAGAACCACCGACGCACTCGCTTCAAACGACTCATGTCCAGAATGCGGAAGTCATCCATGTTTCTGGTCATGAGGTTGTTGTAGAACTCGAGAACGGCAAATTTGAGCTCTTGAATCTGGCCGAGGACGTCAAGTTTCAAGTGGATGGCAGGGACCTAACCGTCCATGATCTGACGCCCGGGACGAAGCTGTCTCAGGATATTCACACGATCACTACACCGCAAGAGGTCACAACACTGAGAACGGTGAAGGGAAAGATGTGGCACATCAATGGACCGTACCTGATCCTGTCTTTCCCGGGGGGCAAGAACAAAGCCTACACGGTACCAAACGGAACCGTGTTTCATATCGACGGTGAGGACAAGACGGTATTCGATCTTCGGAAAGGGATGAATATTTCAGCAACGGTGTTGGAGGTCGAGCCCGTGCAATCTGTCACCATGCATACGGTTGTGACCGGTCAAGCGCCTCCACGGCCGAATGTGGCGTTTGAAGGTCCGATGCTCATTCAACCAGATCGAGAGGCTCCAACCTTAACGGCCGCAATCGAGGAACCGGCAGCGAACGAACTGCCGAAGACCGCCAGCCTTGTGCCCTTGATAGGACTGCTTGGATTCTTGTCATTGGCCATGGGCGCCGGTCTGAGAATTGTCGGCAGGAAGACTCGCCACGACTCATGAGGACACTTCAGGGCGGCCAGGCTTGCCAGGCTGACCGCCATCTCTTGGACTAAGATTCCCATTCTCTTGACTTGCCCATCGGGGAGTACTCTAATCGAAAGTGGCACAAGACAAACAAGAGTTACGAACCGTCGCTATGTTGGCACGCTTCGACGAGTCGTTCCGCCAGCAGGAGATGGTTTTTGCAACTCTGAACCTCTTTGTTCTGGCTGCACTTCTGCTTCTCCACTCGCTGTTTTCTTCTTTACTAGGCGAGCCCTCGCCCGTCTTACTGGTCACTCTCGGGGCCGCCTTTCTGTTCAAGATGCTGGAATTGCTTTGGCTCTGGTCGCGCTCACGCCCTCTGAGCAACACCCTAGAGGATGTCGTCGTTTGGGCTTCGATTTCTCTGAACATCGGTTTAAGCCTTCTTCTCACATTTCTCACCAATCGTGAAGACAGTCCGTACTTTGTTCTCCTCGCCTTGCCCGTCTTGCAGGCTGCTTACCGCTTCAGCCTTCCTGCTTGCATCGGTGTGATTGCGGTTGCGGATTCAGTGACCTTTTTCTGGGTCTCGCATTTTGCCGCGTTTCATCCGCCAGTCCATGCCAGCGAGTACTTTGAAGCAGGTGTCATTTCCGTTGTGTATGCAATCGTGGGTCCGTTGGTCTGGCTGCTCGTCAACCAACTTCGAAGTGATCAAAGAAAGCTGGCCGACAATCTG
>JADGNQ010000004.1 GCA_017883385.1 Candidatus Sulfotelmatobacter sp. | reverse complement strand
TCTGTGTCATAGCTATTCTTACGCCCCTCCGGGGCTTGCTCATTTCCCACAATGGACCCACGGCTTACGCCGTGGGCTGTATTCTGTCGCCGCTTCGCGGCTTAAGAGCACGTCGTGTCTTCACCTTTTCAGACGCGATCAAAGGATGACACAGACTCCTGAAGGCATGCCCTGATACGACACCGACTACGACCGCAGGCCCCGGCACGGAACTTCGGCCGCTTCACCCATACAACGGCGCGATTTCATTTACAATCCAAGTATCAGATCCCAGTGAATTTTCTTTGTGGCGAGGTTCTTATGAAGAAGCTTTTGTTGCTGACCCTGGTCGTGTCGCTGTGCTCGTTTGCCATGGGGGCGGATGACCAACCCAAGGAAACCAAGGCCTCGGACCGCGTGCAATCGGCCGCGGATGTGCTGAATGAAATCGAGTCGGCTCCCGATTCCGGCATCCCTAATGAGATTCTGGGGTCGGCGGAGTGCGTAGCCGTGGTTCCGTCCATGTTGAAAGGTGGGTTCATTGTGGGCGCCAAGTACGGGCGTGGGCTGGCCAGTTGCCGCACGCCGAAAGGGTGGAGCGCTCCCGCGTTTTTCACCGTAACCGGAGGCAGCGTCGGATTTCAGATCGGCGGCCAGGCGGTCGACCTGGTGATGCTGATCATGAACAAGGATGGCATGAAGCATCTGCTGTCGAGCCAGTTCGCGCTGGGAGCAGACGCCTCGGTGGCCGCGGGCCCAGTCGGGCGGCACGCCGAAGGCAATACCGATTGGAAGATGCGGGCAGAGGTATTGACCTATTCCCGCGCCCGCGGAGTTTTTGCGGGAGTGAGCTTGAATGGAGCGGTGGTGAAACAGGACAAGGACAGCACGCGTGACTTCTACGGACACATGGTGACGTCGAACGCGGCGTTGACGGGCGAGGTCGAAGCGCCCGCGGCGGCGAATGCATTTCTGACGACGCTTGCCAAATGGGCGCAGGACGCGGCGAAGTAGAGGGAGTAGGGGATAGGGATAAGGGGCTAGCGGAAGATGCGCTTCGTGTCTTGCCTGCCTCGCTGACGTGCCTTCCTCGTGACTCCAGACCCCTGACTTCTAGCCCCTGACCCCTGCTCAGAGGTTTGACAAGCGATTTTTCCGGGTGATACGGTCACGCTTTCCTGATGCGGCGGAAACTCGAATACGCGGCAGCCTGGCCGTTCATCAAGATTCTGGGTGTGATGCCCCGCCCGCTTTCCCGTGCCTGCGCGATCGGGCTGGCCTGGGCGTTCTATCTTCTGCACTTCCGGTTGCGCCAGGTGGGAATGCGCAATCTTGCCATGGCGTTTCCCGACAAGAGTGTGGCTGAGCGGAAGGGCATTCTGCGCGGGGAGTTTACTTCGCTGGGCCGGCAGCTCGCCGAGTTGTGCCAGTTTCCCCGCTACACTCCGGAGAATGTCGACGAAGTCGTGGTGTACGACGGGCTGGAGAACTATACACGGGCTTATGCGCGGCACAAGGGAGTGCTGTTTCTGACGGCGCATTTCGGCGGGTGGGAGCTATCCGCGTTCGCGCATTCCCTGCATGGCCACTGGCTGCACATCGTGATGCGGCCCATGGACAACCAGTATCTCGACCGCCTGATCGAGCGCTACCGCACCATGCACGGGAACAAGACCGTAGCCAAAGACGATTTCGTGCGCGGGCTGCTGGCGGCGATGAAGGCGGGAGAGACGGTTGGGATATTGATGGACACGAATATGACTCCGCCGCAGGGCGTGTTCGTGGATTTCTTTGGCATTCCGGCATGTACCGCCAGCGGGTTGGCGCGGATTGCACTGCGGACCGACGCCGCCGTGGTGCCGGGGTTCACGATCTGGGATGAGGCATTAGGCAAGTACCGGCTGCGGTTTGATCCTGCGCTGGAGCTGATCCGCACCGGCGATCAGGAAGCTGACATCGTTGCGAATACACAGATGTTCACGAAGGTCATTGAAGACTACGTGCGGAAGTATCCCGAGCAGTGGTTGTGGGTGCACCGGCGCTGGAAGACGCGGCCGGAAGGGGAGTCGGGGCTGTATTGAACGCAGGGAAAACACGTTGTAGTGGATTGGGTAGTGGATGCTGTCCTCAACAGTATCCACTTCCCCACGATTACAAAATGCGATTGGCGATTTTCTATCTGCTATCCGGGTTATTGTGGCGCCATTTCCAGTAGACGGTCTGCTGACGGGTATTCAACTCAACGAACGCACGCCTCTGATGCTGCTCGGTCTGGTATCGCTGGTACGAGCGGTCTTCGTTGTTGTCCCAGGTGTGGTAGTCCTTGTGGGCCTTGTCGTAGTAGCGTTTGTGGTGCTCGCCTTGCCGGTCTTCGTGTTTTCTGTCGTCGTCTTGTTGGCTTCGAGCGGCCATCATCGCAACCGGCGCAGCCAGGGCGGCAGTCAGAAAGAGCGTACTGAGATATCGGTATCCACGGTGCACGTATTCTCCTTTAGTGCGAGACTCATCCGCAGAATCCCGCTCAACTCACTCTCTACTCGTGGCGCACGAGAGTCTGATCAATACTGCTCAGCGATGCCGAGGAGAATTCTGCAAATCAGAGAGACTGTTGGGAACGAGCCGTTTGGTGGGTTTCATTGGGATACCTTCAGAAGAGCCGACTCCAGGTTCAGGTACTCAGGCCTGAGCCCCGGGACGCCCTTCTGCCTGACTGCCGCCCGGAGAATCCACAGCGCTGGTCTGCTTCGACCCGCGCATTCCGGTAAAATTGAATCTTCCTATGGATACCTTTGAACAAATCGCTGAACGTGAGCGGCAGTTCTTGCTGCAGACTTATAACCGCTATCCAATCGTGCTGAGCAGGGGCAAGGGAGTATTTCTGTTCGCCATTGAGGGCAAGCGCTATCTGGATTTTGTTTCGGGGCTGGGAGTGAACGCGCTGGGGCACGCGCACCCGCGGATCGTGAAGGCGATTCGGGAGCAGGCGGCGAAGCTGGTGCATGTGTCGAATCTCTACTACCACGAGTACCAGGGGCCTCTGGCGGAGAAGTTGTGCGCGCTTTCAGGGTTGAACCGCGCATTCTTCTCGAACAGCGGGACCGAAGCGATCGAGGGCTCGATCAAACTGGCGCGGCTCGCGGGACATCGCGCGGGCGGAGAGGCGAAGAGCCGGTTGGTGGCGCTGGAAGGGTCCTATCACGGACGCACCTTTGGGGCGCTCTCGCTGACCGGGCAGGACAAGCATCGCAAGGGATTCGAGCCGCTGCTGGAAGAAGTGACGTTCGTAAAACAGAACGACTTGGAGGGACTGCGGGCTGCGGTTAACGACGACACTTGCGCCATCGTGCTGGAACCGATTTTCGGCGAAGGCGGAATCTTCGAATGCTCGGTGGAGTTCCTGCGCGAGTGCCGCGCGCTGGCGGATCGTCACAAGGTCGCGCTGATCTTCGACGAGATTCAGTGCGGGCTGGGGCGCACGGGAACGATCTTCGCGTTTCAGAGTTTCGGGGTGACTCCTGATATCGTCGCCATTGCCAAGCCGATTGCCGCCGGGCTGCCGCTGGGGGCGTTCATCGCCAAGGAAGAGTTCGCGTCGGCGATTTCGCCGGGACAGCATGGGACGACGTTTGGCGGAGGTCCGCTGGCGTGCCGCGTCGCGCTGGAGTTCCTCGCGATCGTCGAAGAAGAGAAGCTGCTGGAGAATGTCAACAAAGTGGGCGCGTATTTGCAGCAGGAATTGAAGATGGTGGTGGAGAAGCGCGCGGCGGCGACGGGAGTGCGCGGGCGGGGGTTCATCCAGGGAATTCAACTGGATATTCCGGCGCGGCCGATTGTGGACGCGGGGCTTGCGGAAGGCGTGCTATTTAATTCCACGCAGGATACGGTGGTGAGATTTCTGCCGCCGTTTCTGATGGAGGAGAAGCACATCGATAAGGGGATTCGGGTGCTGAAGAAGTTGTTGGGGAAGAAGCGGAAAGCGACGTGATGAAAGTCAAGATCCCCGCCCTGTCGCACAAAACGCGACAAGGACGGGGCACCCGGCGATCAGACAGAATCCCCACTTCTCGCGCAAAGGGCGAGCGAGAAATGGGGCACCCAGGGCACCTCTAAGAAAAACGGGGAGCCGAAGCTCCCCAAGTGGAGCGACAGAGGCTATGTTTCACTTAAGTAGGAATCCGCTGGGGATGAAAGAGTTGTCCTCGGGGCGAGAAGATTCTTGCGATGAATGAAGTTCAGGAGATTCCGGCACGCGTTCCCTCTGCCCCGGGCGTCGAGGAGTGCTGGATGGATTTCGAGGGCGCCCGCATGCGCTACCTGCGGGCGGGTTCCGGGCCGCCGTTGATCCTGCTGCATGGACTGATGGGATACGCATTTTCGTGGCGCTATACGATGCCGGCGCTGGCACCCTACGCAACCGTATATGCGCCGGACCTGTTGGGGTCGGGGTTCTCGGACCGGCCTCGCGGGATCGATCACACCGTGCGAGGGACGGCACTGCGAGTGTTGAGGTTTGCGGAAAATCTGGGACTTGCATCGTTCGACTTGCTCGGTACCTCGCGGGGCGGAGCGGTGGCCATGGCTGTGGCTGCGGAATGCATGGACGCAGATGGCTCCAAGCCGTGGGTGCGACGGCTGGTACTGGTCTGCCCGGTCAATCCATATTCAGCGCATGGCAGGTGGCTGGCGCCATTTTTCGGCACGGGTTTCGGCGCGACGTTGTTTCGTGTGGGGACTGCATGCATGCCGTTTCTCTTCCCTTACTTTCACGGGCGCTTGTACGCCGACCACCACAGCATTCCGCCCGGAAGCCTTGAAGGGTATAAGGCGCCGCTGGCGATTCCCGGACTATTCGAGCACGCGCTGAGCATTGTGCGCACCTGGACGGCGGATCTGCGGGAACTGGAGATGCTGTTGCCGAAGCTGGCCCCGATTCCGACGCTGCTGATGTGGGGAAGCAAGGACCCAGCGGTGTATGTCTCGTCCATCGAACCGCTGGCGCGGCATTTCGCGAATGTGCAGACGATTGTTTTCCCTGGCGTCGGGCACTTGCCCTATGAAGAGTGTCGGGAGGAGTTCAACCGGGCGCTGATTGAGTTTCTGACAGGAGATAGGGACTAGGGGTCAGGGGTCAGCGCTGGCGGGTCGGGCCTGGTATTGGGGCAACGTTTTTAGCGTACGCCGTTTATTTGGTACCGCAATTAGTTTCGACGATAGACTGACCTGACGAGAGACTGACCGCTGGTCCCTGACCCTTGACCCCTGAATTTCAATCATGACCCACTCCATTCTCGACCTGTTGCGAAATGCGGTGGTTCACTACGGATACTGGGCCGTGGCGGCGGCGCTTCTGCTGGAGAATGCCGGGCTACCGGTGCCGGGAGAGACGGTTCTGCTGCTGGCGAGTTTCCTGGCTTATTCCGAACGCGATCTGCAACTTCCCTGGGTGATTGTGGTGGCGACGATTGCAGCGACGCTGGGCGACAATCTGGGTTTTGCGCTTGGCTACTATGGTGGACGCCCGCTCATGGCGCGCTACCAGTCACTGTTTCGGATTCAAGACAAAACGCTGGTGCGGGGAGAAAGCCTGTTCGCGCGATTCGGTGCAGCCACGATTTTCTTTGCCCGCTTCGTATTCGGCATGAGGATCATCGCAGGGCCAATGGCGGGAGTGTTGCGCATGCCGTGGCGGAAATTCCTGGTCTACAACTTTCTAGGCGCAGCAGTGTGGGTGACGGTGATTTCCGGCGCAGGTTACCTGTTTGGCCAGCATTGGGGCCGACTGGCGCGGGATGTGAGACGCTTCGACGTTGTGATCGCGATCGTGGCGCTGCTGGCGATGGCATTCCTATGGTGGCGAAGCCGGCGCGAGAGGTAGCCGGAGCATCTGTGGAGTAACCTTTTGCACAGTGCAGCGCTCAACCGTGCGGCTATACTGTGCGGGTGTCGCGGGCCTTTCGGGACATTTGGGGCAATGTCCGTGGCCGTCGTGTTGAGACATACCTGAGTTACACCGGTTGCGTCCGAGCCGGAATTCGGACGAGGAGGAACACATGAAGAAGATTGGGTTACTGACTTTGTTGATCATGGCCACACTTCTCTTTACGCTCGCCTTCACTGCGGCGGCAGCCGGACCGAAGCCATCGGCGCCGGCCATGCCCGCGGCGGCTGCCCCTGCGGTTCCGGCAGCCACGCCGGCACCGCCTGCGCATCCCCACATCACCGAAGCGCTCGAAGCGATGCGGAATGCCAAGCATCATCTTGAAACCGCGGAGCCTGCTTTTCACGGCCATCGCGCGAAGGCAATCGAGCATCTGAACCAGGCGATCCGCGAAGCGGAGATCTGCGAAGAGGAACACTAGGACAGAAAGGCACAAGAAAAATGAAAGGCAGAGTCAATCCGACTCTGCCTTTTTTGTTTGCGCAAATCTCGTCGAGGAGCCAGTGTTTCTGGGAGGATCTCTGGACGAGTTCTACTCTGAACCGAAGGTGTAACCGACGGAAGCGCCGAGACGAAGAACGTTATTGGAGTGGAAGTCGTTGGTGTTGTCCAGGATCCGGTAGTAGTGAGCCTCGGGGCGGACAAAGAAGTTTCTCCAAACGGTGTACCGTACGCCGCCGCCAACGTGCATAAGCAAGTGAGTGCTGTTGATCCGGGCGGTGCAACCCGCGGGGTACGTGCAAAGGTAGTACGTGTTATAGAAAAGGACGCTCTGGCCGCCAACGCCAGCCATGAAGTCGGCGCCGATTTTCTCACCCAGGCGAGGAGCGAACACTCCGTTAATGTCGTAGAGGATGGGACGAAACTGCTGGTAGTTGTTGTAGAGCCCGTATCTGGCTCTACCTGCAACTTCTGCACTGAAGCCGAAACGGTTCTTGAAAATAACATCCGCACTGAAGCTGGGATAGGTTCCACCCTTCTCCGCAGCTGGCAGGTAAGCTTGGGAAGCCGTGGTGTCCTTAGAGGAGAAAAGACTGCTGGCACCAACGGCGACATCAATCTGCTGGGCCGGAGCGAAAGTGGTGAACAGGAGAACTGCACCAGCGGATGCGAATAACGCGAGCTTTCTCAATACAGCCCCTTTCTCAGTACGTTCGTGTTTCAGAGATGAATCCGCCAGACGGGTTGCGCCAGGAGAAGCAGTCGCGAATGGTCTGGCCGGCAGGAGAACCCCGCCGGTCGCAAGTGGCGGCCCGTTCAATCAAATCTATTCTGGACCGATGGTATACCCGATCGAGGCGCCGACGTGGACAACGTTGCCGGAGGTAAAGTCGACCGTGTTGTTGAAGACCTTGTAGTAACGGACTTCGGGGCGGACGAAGACGTGTCCCCAGACGTAATAGCGGAGACCTGCTCCAACATCAACCAGAAAGTGGTTGGAACTCTGGTAGCAGGCGCCCAGCTGCTCGCACGAAAAAGTAGGGGTGAAGCCATAGAAGCGAGTGCTCTGCCAACCGATGCCCCCCATCAAATCAAGGCCAGCCTTCTTGCTTAAGCGAGGCTGGTACACGCCGTTGAAGTCAAAAATGATGGGGCGGAAGGGAATGCCGAGGCCGCCGTAGTTTCCCTGGCTCGATCGCCAGGTGGTGTCAAAGCCGAAACCGAATCGCCGGTGAAAGATCACATCGGCACCGAGATTCGTATACAGACCTCCCTTTTCGGGGCAGTTGACTTGCCCCGTGGTGGAGTCGACAGTGCACGGAGCCGCCCCGGGCGACATGACCGTGCCGAAGCCGAGCATGGCATCAGCCTGTTGGGCCGAAGCGAGATTGGCCATAACAAGAAACGCGAAGACGGTCGCAAGGAAGGCAAACTTTCGCAAGACGGACCTCCTGTAATTATCTTTCTTGGTGGTGAGATGCAACCGCCAAACCATTTGGATGCAAGCGCATGGGCGTGCTATTCATCATAATTTCAGCTGCCCCAGAATTCAATCGCGGCGCCGTGATTTCCGTGGCCAACCCAGGCTCAATCCAAAATGGCCGCAGCACAAAATGAAACCCGCAGGGTCGGAATAAGTTGCGCCCATAACCACATTACCTGTTGCGAATCATAAGCGTTTCGATGCGCCACTGCCCCCGCCGCGGAGGACGTGATCGATGGCAATGGGTCCCCCACCGAGGAAGATCAGGGCGAAGGCGAGGGCGGCGGCCGCGAGGGCGAACTCGTACCCAGGCCGGTCTGGAGATCCGATGAGTCCATTGTGCAAGTGTACTTTCCAGATGGCCACAACCAGATTGATGCAGACCGCGACGGCAGCAGCGCGAGTGAAGAACCCCACGAGCACCATGAGGCCGCCGAGGAGCTCGGTGAAGGCCGACACATAACCCAACCAGGCGGGCAGGCCCAAGCCCCCGACAATTTGCGCATGGTGGTGCAAGCCGCCAAAAATTTTGTGGTAGCCGTGTGCGACCATGATGGTACCCAGCGCCAGGCGTATCACAAGAAGGGCAAGGGGTTGCAGGCGATCGAGATAGCGCAATACGTTCCTCCAGATCCGAAGGCAATAGCTTACCGCAGGCAGCCGTCGCGAGGAAGGAGGGGAACCCTAGAAAACGATTGCGCCTCCTGCCGGATTTTTGGTAACGTTGCTCCCGCCGCAGGATGCTGGCGTTGGCATTGCCGATGTGCGTCATCGAGCCTCTTGCAGGCCCTCCCCTCGGGCCCCGGAAACGCGGTCGGAACCATCTTGCTTGGGTTGTCTTGCTTGGGTCGTCGCTTGAGTCGTCGTGCTTGGGTCGTCGAACTACTGGCTTGTACGTTGCAGTCTGGCAGTCGGATGAAATCCTTGGAGTGTAGGAGTCAGCGATGAATTTCACGAAGAATGAAAGCGCCCTGCGGAAGTATGTTTTGCTTTCGCTCATGATGGTGGTTCCGGTTTTCGCCTTCGCCCAGCACAAGAACGCCCCAGCTCCGAAGAGTGCGCCGGCGCCACATGCCAGTGCTCCGAGCCACGCGAGCGCGCCCAGCCACGCCACACAGAGTCACACAGCGCCACAGAGTCATATGCAGACTCATACGACGCCGCAGAGTCACACAACGACGCCTAGCCACACTGCGACGGCCGGGCACGGGACAACGGCCGCCGGGCACGGGACAACGGCCGCAGGGCATGGAACAACGGCCGCAGGGCATGGAACAACGGCCACCGGACATGGGACCGCGACCGCCGGGCATGGAATAACGAACGCCGGCCACGGGACAGCAAACGCCGGCCACGGGAATACCGCTGGCGGGCACGGCGTCGGGAATGCTCGGAACGCCCCGCACACGCCTCCGGGCAGGAGCGTTTCTCTCAAGGGTGGCGGATCGGCGCACATCCGTCCGAACGGACAGATTCGCTCGGTGAACCGGAACGGCATGCACATTGAGCACAACATGCACGGTGGGCGGAGGATTGTGGCGACCCACAACGGAGCGCGGGTAGTGACGATGGGCAGGCGCGGAGGCTACGTGCAGCGTGCCTATGTCACACGCGGCGGTCGCAGTTATTATTCGCGGACGTACTACTATCACGGCGCCTACCGGACCGGCGTCTATCGCGGCTACTACTACGGGGGCCGCCCCTACTATGGCTACTACCACCCATACTGGTATCACCCGGCGTATTACGGATGGGCCTACAATCCATGGCCGGCGCCGGTCTATTACGGATGGGGCTGGGGCGGATCGCCCTGGTACGGGTACTACGGCGGCTATTTCGCGCCATACCCGGTGTATCCTTCAGCGGCATTCTGGCTGACGGACTACCTGGTTGCAGCGAGTCTGCGAACGGCGTATGAGGCGCAAGCGGAAGCCAATGCGTCCAACGATGCCGCAGCATCCGATCAACTGCAGGCGAGCGCCGCGCCTGGCGCACCGGCCGCTTCGGGGCAGGTCGCGCTGAGTCCTGAAGTTAAGCAGGCCATCGCTGAAGAAGTAAAAGCTCAACTTGCGGCGGAACAAGCAGACTCCGGCAAGCAAGGCTCTGCCTCGGCACAACCTGCGGCAGCCAGCAATAGCAACAGCAACGAGCGACCGCCAGCCCTTGATCCGGCGCGGCGGACCTTCGTCGTCGACTCGGACCTCAGCGTCGTGGCCGATGGCGAAGAATGCGCCCTCACCGCGGGCGACGTCATCACCCGGCTTACCGACACGCCGGATGGCGACAACAATGTGAACGTCAGTGTTGCTGCCAGCAAGAAGTCGGACTGCGCAGCGGGCAAAGAAGTGGCAGTCTCGGTCGACGATCTCCAGGAGATGCACAATCACTTCCAGGAACAGCTCACGGCCGGCATGAGCGAACTGGCCAAGAAGCAGGGAACCGGCGGTCTACCGAAGGCTCCCGATACCTCCACGGTGGCGGGAGACGTTCCCGAACCTCAGGCGGACAAGACCGCAGCCAAGACCCTGGAAGACCAGGAGAAGGCTGCCGACCAGACTGAAACGGACGTTAAGCAAGAGGCGGGCTCATCGGGCGGCGGCTCGCAGTAGAGTCTGCCGGACGATCCGCATCGAGCAGTCCTGCAAATTGGCAGAGGGGCGTCACCGGAACGGGTGGCGCTCCCCTGTTCTTAGTTGCGAGTCAGAATCCTGTAACAGATTGCGCCACACCTGATGTGATCCAGCGGCACAGGCAGATTTTGAGAGGAGAATTCCAGCCATGGGGCAGAAGTTTGAAAAAGTGATTCCTGCGATCGTTGTCATCATGTGCGCCACGATGTTCATGGTGTCGCACGCCGGCGCACAAGGCGCCGCGCCAGTCTCTCTGCAGGAGCAGCTCGCGGCCCAGTACAAGGCAGTGAAGATGGGATCCGATACGAGCGGATATTCGGTAATTGAAGAGGGGACTCTGCTCGCGGTTCAGAAGGGCGGCATGCTGGGGGTGCCTTATTCGGACAAAAGCGCGCTCACGAACAAGTATGAGGGCGGTACGGTGCACCCCCCCAGCGGCTTGGTGGTTTCGGGAAAGAAAGCGCTTCTTGGACATTTTTCCCAGACCCAGTCGCAGGGGCAAACGACGAAACTGTTCGCGAAGGGCGACAAGGTGTACCCGACCAAGATCGATGTCAGCCTGGACAAAGACACGGTGACGATGGGCATCGTTGCGTGTGATACCTGCAACAAGACGGACCCGCCGACGTACAACAAGGCGCAAGTGGTTTTCCAATTCCCCAAAGGCTCGTTGGCGAAGGCTGCCGTAGGTGACGTCGAGGACACGATCGGGCAACTCCTCTCCATCAGCGAAGACTCCCAGCAAGATCAGGGAGGACAGCAAGAGGGACAGCAGGGCGGCCAAGGTGCGCAGGGAGGCCAGGATCAGCAGGCCGCACAACCGCAGCAACAGGCCGAACCGCAGACGATTGAGAAGGGACAGACCACCGACCAGGTACAGACTGCGCTCGGAAAACCCGACAAGATCGTCAACCTGGGCACGAAACAGATCTGGGTCTACAAGGATCTCAAGGTCACATTTGTAAGCGGGAAGGTTTCTGATGTTCAGTGAGCTGAAGGTACCGGCATGAGAGCAGACAGGAATCGCAGTGTGCGCCAGAAACTCGCCATGCCGCTCAACATTGTGCTTGCGGCGGTATTCTTTTCGGCTCTTGCAGCGGGCGGGCAAACTGCGGCTCCCGTTTCCCTGCAGGAGCAGCTTATGGCGCAGTACAAGCTGGTCAAGATGGGATCGGATTCCAGCGGAGTCGCCGTGGTGGATCCGGGTACTTTGCTGGTTATTCAGAAAGGCGGAGTGCTCAGCGTTCCGTGGAAGGCTCTGGCTTTGTGTCCGGCGAAATTTCAAGACAACAGCCTGCACCCTTCGGCCGGAATGTGCGCAGCCATGGTGAAGTCAGTCTCCAAGTATTTTCAAAAGGGAGACAAGGTGTATCCGACGAAGATCGAAGTCAACGTTGAGAAGGCGAAGGTCTCGTTCACAGTCGTGGCCTGCGATTCCTGCAATGAGGTCAATCCGCCAACTTCGATGAAGGGTGAAGTTGTATTTCAATTTGCCAAAGGATATCTGGAGAAAGCTGGCGTGCCGGAGATTGAAGACACCATTGGGCAGGTATTCTCCATCGTCAGCGATGACCAGCAGGGGCAGGGCGGGCAGCAGCAGGGACGTCAGGACCAACCTGCCGCCCAGGAACAACCGCAGGCGGAGCCGCAAACTGTTCAGATGGGGATGACGACCGACCAAGCGCAAGCTGCATTGGGTAAACCGGAGAAGATTTTCAATCTCGGTGCCAAACAGATTTACGTCTACAAGGACGTGAAGGTGACGTTTGTGAACGGCAAGGTTTCAGACGTTCAGTAATCAGAAGCGTGGCTTTTCAACCCGAAAGCTAAGGCCAGCGAATCCAACATCTTCGCCGGACGATGTAGTACCTCCGTACCGTGCCTAGTACTTCAGTTACCGTTCTAAGGGTGACCGTGTGCTATTTGCATGACCACCACCGCTAATTGTATCCATACGTACTGCTACCACACTATATAGATTGCCCCCCACGGCGATATTGCTGCTAATTCCAGAAAACGGGCATAAAACCCAAGGAAACACGGAGATACGCTTCGAGGCGGGGTTTTTCAGGGCTGTTATATGCTCGGGACACCGAAAGCCCTCGGACTTGTAATTGAGGGCAAGGCAGTCTCCCAAGCAAAGCCCGCGAGTCCGGAAGAAGTCGGAGCGGGGCGGAACTGGTGGGAGGGGTAAAGGAAATATGGCCGACTCGCGGGAAGTCATGAACATTCGCCAGGCGTCGCAGTATCTGGGCGTGAGTCCAGACACGCTTTACAAATACGTCGGCGAGCAGAAAATTCCCGCGTTCAAGCTGGGCAACCGCTGGCGCTTCAAGAAATCGCGGCTGGACCAGTGGATGGAAGAGAAGTCGAGCGAGATGGAACCGCAGGCGAAACGCAAACCGAAGGCAGCGGGAAAAGCTGCCGGACAAGTTTAGGAAAAACGTCGCGGGCAAAAGTGCCCGCGCCACACAAAAAGGTGGGCACATGTTTGGAATCGGATCGAAGTCCATTGTTGGCCTGGATGTAGGCTCCTCGAGCATCAAGGCAGTCGAGCTCAAAAAGAAGGGTGGCCAGGTTGAAGTGGTACACCTGGGGCTGGAACCACTGTCCTCTGACATCGTGGTCGATTCGATGATCGTGGACTCGGGCACGGTTTCGAGCGCGATTTCGAAGCTGTTCCTCGACAACCAAATCAAGACCAAGGCTGTGGCCACCGCGGTGAGCGGGCACTCGGTGATCGTGAAAAAGATCTCGCTGCCCTCGATGAGCGACCAGGAACTGGCCGAGACCATCGAGAAGGAAGCGGCGCAGCACATTCCCTTCGATCTGGCCGATGTGAGTCTGGACTACCAGATTCTCTCGGACGAAGTGGGCAGTCCGCAGATGGACGTCCTGCTGGTCGCGGTGAAGAAGGACAAGATTCTGAACTACACCAACGTACTCTCGATGTCAGGACGCACCCCGGCTATCGTCGACATAGACGCGCTGGCTCTGCAGAACTGCTACGAGTACAACTACCAGCCGGCGCCGGGCCAGGTGGTGGCGCTCTTGAACCTGGGCGCCAGCGTGATGAACATCAACATCGTGAAGGGTACGACGCCGCTGTTCCCGCGCGATGTGAGCGTGGGCGGGCATCAGTACACCGATTCACTGCAGAAAGAACTGGACCTGAGCTTTGACGATGCCGAATCGCTGAAGCTGGGCAACAAGGTGGGCACGGTGAGCGAGGACGCGAAACAGCCGATCCTGCAACAGGTCACCGAGATCATCGTGCTGGAAATTCAGAAGACGTTCGATTTCTTCCGGGCCAGCGCGGCCGGCGAGCACATCGAGAAGATCTACCTGGCGGGCGGTTCGTCAAAGGTGCCGGGCCTGGTGGAAGCGTTGCGGCAGGAGTTCTCCATGCCGGTGGAGTTGTTGAATCCGTTCCAGCGGGTGACGCCGCCGTTAGACGGACACGGAGCGGAACTGGTAGAGCAGAACCCCGGCCAGATGGCAGTGGCGGTAGGCCTGGCCCTGAGGAGCTTTGAATCCCTATGATCAAAATCAACCTGCTCGAAAATTCCAAGGGCAAAAACAAACGGGGCGGCGGCGGTCCGTCGATGCCATCGATGGAAATGGGCGATATGGGTTCGCCCAAGCTGAAGATCCTGGTGGTGCTGGTGCTGGTCGGGTTGTTCAATCTGGGCTACTGGTCCCGGCTGGATCACCAGTCCAAGGCGATCGCAACCCAGATGAAAACGGCGGAACAGCATAACCGTGAACTGGCGGACGTGAAGGCGCACTTCCTGGAGCGCCAGACCCAGGCCGACAACTACAAGCGGCGCGTGGACGTGATCGATGGACTGCGCTCGAACCAGACCGGCCCAGTGAACCTGCTGGCCATGCTGGGCGAGACGGTCAACAACACCGAGGCGGTGTGGCTGAGCAAGATGGATGACACCGGGCCGATGGTGAAACTGGAAGGGACGGCGCTCAGTACGGATGCCGTGGCCAACCTGATTGCGAACCTGCAGAAGACCGGGTACTTCAGAAACGTCGAGATCGACGAAACGTATCAGGACGAGCAGATCAAAGACATGCAGGCGTTCCAGTTCACCTTGAACTGCGAGAAGGGAAAGTCGTAGAGGCAGACCTATGGCGATGAATTTTAACGAACTGTCAGGCATCAAGCAGTGGGGAGCGGTGATCGTCGGGGGTGCCTTGGTAACGGCGGCCCTGTACTTCACGGTGTTCAAGACTCAGAACGAGAAGAACACCTCGGCGCAGCACGCCCTCGAAGACAAGATTCGGGAAAACAACGAACTCGAGTCCTACCGGCCCAAGCTGAAGCAGATCGAGCAGCAGCTGGCGGAACTGAAACAACAGCTGGAAATCGAGCAGCGCATCGTGCCCGATGAAAAGCTGGTGGATCAGTTCATCACCATGCTGGACGGAGAAGCGCAGAAGGCGGGCGTGGAACTGCGGCGCTACAAGGCCAAAGATACGAAGTCGCAGCAGTACTACACGGAAGTGCCCTTCGACCTCGAGCTGGACGGGCCCTATTACTCGGCGGTGAACTTTTTCGACCGTGTGAGCAAGCTGGAGCGGATTGTCAATATCAGCGGACTGCTGGTGTCGACGACGCGGATTCCAGGGGGCGCGAAGATCAAGCACACGTACCAGTACGCGCCCAACGAGAGTGTAGTGGCGTCTTTCACGGCGACCACATACTTCAGTCACGATTTGCAACCTTCAGGAGCTGGCGCCGGGTCTAAACCCGGAACGCCGGCCGCGAAGTAGGGATGGCTATGAAGCTGACGACGACAGGCATTCTGGCAATGGCACTGATGGTGAGCGGGTTTGCGGCCACGAAGGCTGTGGCACAGAACACGGACGCCATCGACAACGCGCGCAGCATTGCAAAATCGCTGCAGCAGAAGCAGGCCAACGATACCAACGCGGCTCTGGAAGCGGCGGGAGTGCCGCGGACAGCCAAGCCGGCACCGGGAGCTCCGGCTCCCGCGGTGAAGCCAGCGGCAATTCCGGGGGCCAAGCCGGCCTCGGCTGCGCCAGCTCCCGCGCCGAAGGCAGCGTCGGTTTCCGGTCCGCACAACCAGCTCCAGAAAGTGAACGTGGTCCAGAGTTCGGACAGCGTCCAGATCGAGATCAGCTCGAGCCAGGCGGTCACGCCAAGGGTGAGCAAACTGAATTCGCCGGCCCGGGTGGTCGTGGAACTGCCGGAGACGGTCATTGGCAGCGCACAAAGCAAGATTCCTGTGGGCAACGCCGGGGTTAAGGGCGTGCGCATCGGCATGGATGGCAAGACTCCTCCAACGACCAGCATCGTGGTCGACCTGGAGAAGGCCTTGGCCTATGAGTTGACTCCGGGCGTGGACGGCAAGCTGGTCCTGACTCTGCATACCCAGGGCGAGGCCCCAGCGGTGGCAAAGAGTAATCCAGCTCCGGTGAAGGCAGCTACATTGAAGCCGACCGCACTGAAGCCCGCCGTATCCGCGGCGCAACCGAAGACGGTGGCGGCGAAGACTGCAGTCAGTACGCCTGCGGTCACAGCGAAGACTGCCGCGAAGCCGGCGACGGAGAAGCAGGTAGCGGCCAAAGAAACGAAAGAAACGAAAGAGACCAAGCCTGCGATCGTGGCGGCCAAGAGCGCGCCCGCAGCCGAAGTGAGCAAGATCGGTGAGAACTCCAAGCAGCCCAAGCCAGAAGACAAGAAATGGGCGATGAGCGGGAAACGCGATCCGTTCTTCAGCCCGGTCGTGCAGCAGAACGGTTCGGGCTGTTCGACCGGGAAGAAGTGCCTGGAGATCGGCAACATCAATCTGCGGGGAGTGGTGAAGTCCGAGAGCGGATTTATTGCGGTCGTCACCAACAACCTGAACAAGGCGTACTTTCTGCGGGAAAACGACCCGGTATTTAACGGCTACGTGGTGCGGATCACGGGTGATTCGGTGGTGTTCCAGGAGACGATACAGGACAAACTGGGCAAATCGTTCACGCGGGAAGTGGTAAAGAGAATCTTCACGCCGGCGGTTTAAGCAGGACGGCGCAACCCGGAAACCGGAACGCCGATATCAAGTTTGAAGAAGGACACGCGGGCCAGGCCCGCGGGTGGGGAGAGGCGAAATGCGAAAGCAACAACTGACAATGTTCGTATCGTTGCTGATTTTGGTGGTGGGGGCTGCGGCCGCCCAGACGCCGAGCCAGCTCGATCGAGTCAACGTAGTCCGGGGCACGGACGATATCCGGGTCGAGATGAGCTCCAGCGGGGTAATTACGCCGAAGCTCAGCACTCTGGACTCGCCCGCCCGCGTGGTGGTGGATCTGCCGTCGACCGTTATGGCGACTGGGCAGCGCCACATCGCGGTAGGCAAGGCAGGGGTCAAGGGCGTGCGCATTGGCACGGATGGCCAGACGCCTCCGACCACGCGCATCGTCGTCGACCTCGACCAGGCCTGCACCTATGACCTGACGCCGGGCCCTGCGGGCAAGCTGGTGCTGACCCTGCATGCGAATTCTACGGCCAAGGCCGCTCCCGTTACGGAGTCAAAGACGGTGGCCGCGAGCTCGCCGGTTCCTGCTGGCAAGCCAATGTCGCCCTTCGCGCCACGCGTAATCGACGCCAGGTCCGCGCCGAAGGCACAATCCACGCCGGCGACGAAGCCGACTGCGGATTCGGCTGCGCCCACAGACTTTGTGTTCGTCGAGCCTTCTTATCAAGCCACGAACAACGACGCGAAGAAGAACGACGCGGCGGCCGAGCCTACGGTTCGCGCCCAGGAGGCCGCGTTGCGGTTCTCCGACAAGACTGCGGCGCAATTGCTTCCGGTGAGTGTGAATGCGGCGCAGGCTCAGAATCCTGCCCCAACCATCACGCCCGCAGTGAATCTGGCCGCGGAGCAAAAAGCTCAAGCCGGGCAACAGTCTGCTGTGACCGGACCGAAGTACACGGGCGAACCGATCTCGGTGAACTTGAAAGACGTCGACCTGAAGGATTTCTTCCGCCTCATTCACGAAATCAGCGGCCTGAACGTAGTGCTCGATCCTAATGTGCACGGCACGCTGACCGTGGTGCTCGATGATGTGCCGTGGGATCAGGCGCTCGACATCGTGCTCAAGAACAACGAACTGGCGCGCGAGCTGGAAGGCAACGTCCTGCGCATCGCGACCGTGGACACTCTGAAGCACGAAGCCGATTCCCGCCGGGCCCAGATCGAATCCGAAGCGCTGGCCGTCGAGAAGGTCTCGGTGACCCGCTTCCTTAGCTATGCCAAGGCACAAGACGTCATTGTTACGGTAAAGAAATTCCTCTCGCAGCGCGGAGATGTGGTGGCCGATAACCGCACCAACGCGGTTATCATCAACGACATTCCGAAAACGATTCCGACCATCGACCGCCTGCTGACGCAGCTGGACCGCAAGACGCAGGAAGTCGAAATTGAAGCTCGAGTGGTCGCCGCTACCCGCCAGTTTGCGCGGGACATCGGCACCCAGCTCGGCTTTGGCTGGGGCAATGGCCACAGCGCTATCGGCGGAAACCAGGCGGCCGGTTCGTCGCCGACCACCGTCGGCGGGCTTACTCCGGGCTACGTCACTGTGCCCGGGTCAGGCGGCAGCACCACGGGATCCTCGATTCCGCTGTTCTCGAATCTGGGAGTCACCAGTCCGTCAAGCGGCTTGAGCTTCATCAACGCCAGCAACAACGTCCGTATCGATGCGATTCTGTCGCTGGCGGAGTCGCGCGGCCTGTTGAAAGTGCTGTCTCGTCCGCGGGTCGTCACCCAGAACAACATCCAGGCCTTCGTGAAGCAGGGCGTGCGCGTGCCGATCGTGACGCAGGCGCAGTTGGGCGGTCCTCCGACCGTGACCTACGTCGACGCTTTCCTGCGGTTGACGGTGACTCCGCAGATCACGTCGGAAAACACCATCTTCCTGAACGTGGACGTGGAAAACACCACTCCGAACTTCGGTCAGGAAGTGCAGGGCAACCCAGAACTGATTACCCAGCAGGCTACTACGCAAGTACTGGTGACCGACGGCGGCACGGTGGTGATCGGCGGCGTCATTCAGACGCAGAACTCGATCAACATCACGCAGGTGCCGTTGCTGGGCAACATTCCGTACCTGGGCAACCTGTTCAAGCACACGCAGGTGAACACGTCGAACCAGGAACTGATTTTCTTCATCACGCCGCGAATCATTCAGACGTAACAGCGTCAGACATAGCAGCGAGTTAGAAGATTGAAACCGCCGGCCTGAAGAACCTGTCAGGGCGGCGGTTTCGCGTTTGAAGCCGGTACCGAGTCGCGAGTCTCGATCGAATTCCAGTGTCCCTCGGTACTCGATACGCGGTACTTCTTGTTACACTCACCCCAATGGATTTCCAGGCGCGCCAGAAGAAATTGCGGGAGCATCTTTCCACCACGCGGTTTGATGCCCTGCTGATCAGCCATCTTCCCAACATCCGATACCTCTGCGGGTTTACCGGAAGTGCCGGGTTTCTGCTTATGGAAGACTCCAGCAGCACCTTCTTTACTGACGTTCGCTACGATACCCAGGCGCATGATGAAGTGAAGGCTGCGAAGGTCGTGATAGCGCGCAAGTCGGTGCTGCAGGCCCTGGGAGAATTTTGGGGGCAGCGTCGCAAACGGGCGCGGGCCTGGACGATCGGCATCGAGGCCGAGCACTTTACTCTCGCGGACAAGAAGCGTCTGACCAAGCTGCGGCCTTCCGGCGTCCGGCTTAAGGATGCGCCCCCCCTGGTCGAGCGCGACCGGATGATCAAGGACGACGAAGAACTGGTACGAATCCGCGCCGCGGTGACCCTGGGAGCAAAGTTATTCGACCGGGCACTTCAGGTCCTGCATCCCGGAGTGAAGGAGGCCGAGGTGGCGGCGGAAATGGAGTATGCAGCCCGCTGTGCCGGAGTTGAGGAAATGTCTTTTCCCACCATCATTGCTTCGGGAGCGAGGTCGGCGCTGCCCCACGGGCGCGCCTCCGAACGGCCGATTGGCCCGGGTGGATTCGTAGTCTGCGACTTCGGTGTTATACTTTCAGGTTATTGTTCAGATCAGACCCGCACTGTTTGGGTGGGGGCAGTTCCGGAGGACGCGCGCCGGGCCTACGAGGCGGTGCGGGAGGCGCAGCAGGCCGCGACCGACGCTGTGCGGCCCGGTATTGCCGTGGGTGAGATCGACGCGGCAGCTCGTGAGGTATTGCGGAAGGCCGGGTTAGGGCGCTATTTCACTCACTCGACCGGGCATGGTGTGGGGCTCGAGATTCACGAAAGCCCCAGAGTCGCGGACGGGCAGCGCGAGATTCTGCAGCCCGGGATGGTCATCACGATCGAGCCGGGAGTATACTTCCCCGGCAAATGGGGCGTGAGGATCGAGGACATGGTGGCGGTCACGGCCGGAGGTTGTGAGGTGTTGACGCCGACGAGCAAGGATTTTCTAGCGGTCTAGTCTTCTTGGCTACTTTTCAGCCGGGCAGGATCCACGCCCGGCTTCTTCGCGCCCCCCCAATCGGGTGCGCAGCGAGGATGGCAAGCGGTCCCACCGGACGTCATTTCGTACGTCGGTTCGTACGTCAGTTCGAACATCAGAATGAATCAAAAAGAGCTGAAAGAGCTGATCGAGTTCTTAATCGAAAAGGACATTGCCGAGTTTGAGCTGGAGCGCGGCGATGTCAAAGTGCGGATCAAGCGCGCCGGGGAGCATACCATCGTCCATACGCACGGTGAGCCGCGCTTCTTTGCCGTGCCACCGGCTCCGGGGCCCGCGCCCGAAGTGGGTGGTATGCCCGTGGTTTCTCCGCCGGCAGCGGCCACGCCCGCAGAGCCCGTTCCTGAGGAGGGGCTCCACATGGTGAAGTCGCCCATTGTGGGGACGTTCTACGAGTCACCCTCGCCGGGGTCTCCCCCGTTCGTGAAAGCCGGAGACACGGTGGAAGTGGGGCAAGTGCTCTGCATCGTTGAGGCGATGAAACTGCTGAACGAGATTGAGTCGGACGTCGCCGGGGAGATTGTCAAGAAGCTCGCGGCCAACGGCCAGCCCATTGAATACGGCCAGGATCTGTTCGTGATAAGGCCGAAGAAGTGAATCCTGGATTTCCTGTTGAGGCGCGCCGAGACGCGCTCTTTGTTGTTTCCTCCAGCGGGACCGTTTCCAACGCCCAACGCCGTGAAAGAGTGTTAGCTGAGAGCTGACAGCCGAGAGCTGAAAGCTGAATTTCATGTTCAAGAAGATCCTGATTGCCAATCGCGGAGAAATTGCGCTGCGCGTGATTTGCGCGTGCAAGGAACTGGGCATCCGCACGGTCGCCATTTACAGCGAGGCCGACCGCAACTCGTTGCCTGTGCGTTTTGCTGACGAGGCCATCTGCATCGGGCCGCCACAACTGGCGCTCAGCTACTTGAACATTCCCGCGGTAATTAGCGCGGCGGAGATTGCCAACGTGGAAGCGGTGCATCCCGGCTACGGGCTGCTGGCGGAAAACGCCAACTTCGCCGAAGTGTGCGAAACCAGCGGAATCAAGTTCATTGGCCCGCGGCCCGAAGTGACTCGCTTGATGGGCGAGAAGGAAAAGGCCCGCGCGGCCATGAAGCAGGCAGGCGTGCCAATCTTGCCTGGGTCGGATGGAATCATCGCGTCGGATGGCGAGGCAGTCGAGTGGGCGAAGCAGGTGGGCTTCCCGGTGATCGTGAAAGCGTCGGCCGGAGGCGGCGGACGCGGCATGCGCATCGTCCGCAACGAAGAGGAACTCCCGGGCCTGTTCAAGGCGGCGCAGGCGGAGGCGGCGGGGGCCTTCGGCAATGGCGATCTTTATATGGAGAAGTACGTCGAGCATCCGCGGCACATTGAGTTTCAGGTGCTGGCCGACGAGCACGGCAACGTGGTGAGCCTGGGCGAGCGCGAGTGTTCCATCCAGCGCCGTCACCAGAAGCTGCTGGAGGAGTCGCCTTCCACGCAGGTGACGCCCGAGTTGCGGGACCAGATCGGCGCGGTCCTGTGCAAGTCATTGGCGGCGATCGGGTACACGAACGCGGGCACAATTGAATTTCTGATGGACCAGGACCGCCGCCTGCACTTCATCGAGATGAACACCCGCATTCAAGTGGAGCATCCGGTCACGGAGATGGTCACGGATGTCGACCTGGTCAAGAGCCAGATCATGATTGCCGCCGGGGCGCACATGCGCGATGTCTTGCAGGGACCGATTGTGCACCGCGGCCATTCCATTGAGTGCCGCATCAACGCGGAGCATCCCGAAAAATTCACTCCGTCGGCCGGGAAGATCACCGCGTTTCATCCGCCCGGCGGGACTGGTGTGCGAGTCGACACCGCCGCCTATGCCGAGGGTGTGATTCCGCCGTACTACGATTCTCTGATTGCCAAGCTCATTGTGCGCGGCAAGGACCGCGGCGAAGCGGTCTCGCGCATGGCGCGTGCGCTGGAGATGTTTATTGTTGAGGGCGTGTATACGACGATCCCGCTGCACCGGAAAATCTTGGCAGACGAAGACTTCCGGGCGGGGAAGATTGATACGGGGTTTATCGAGAGATTTTTGGCAAAGAACGGCAAGACGTAGCGGCGGACGCATTCGTCCGCCTGGCGAAACTCCGCGTCCATGGCCTCGTGGCGGCAAGGGCGTTTTGGAAGTATCTTAAAGCGCCGGCATCGTCTCGAAAAGCGCCCGGTCGAATGCGTCCGGGGCTACGTGGGCGGTCTGGTCCTTGGCGTCGTGCTGGGCTGGCTGCTTTCTCTGGTATCAGGAAACGTGATTCAAACTCTCCCTCATTCGAAGACGCTTCACCTTCCTTGCCTCTACTGCATTGTCGATTCAGCATCTCTGGCGGCCACGCCGGACCTGCTTGCTTTCGCCGAAGCGCTGGCCGCGGGCGGGTGCACGCTACTCCAGTACCGCAACAAGAGCGGGAATGTGCGGGTGATGCTGGAGCAGGCGCGGGAACTGAAGAAGCATCTTGGCGATTCAGTGCGGTTGATCATGAATGACCGCGCTGACTTGTGCCTGGCCGCCGAGTTCGATGGCGTTCACGTTGGGCAGGAGGATCTGTCTCCGGAGGCGATTCGCAAGATCATCGGGCCGGATCGATGGCTGGGAGTATCCACGCACAACCCGGAGCAACTGCGCGAGGCCGATCGAACATCCGCCGACTATCTTGCCATCGGACCCGTGTTTGCGACCTCCAGCAAAGACAAGCCCGATCCCGTGGTGGGCCTCGAAGGAGTGCGCCGGGCGCGTGAACTCACACGCAAGCCGCTGGTGGCGATTGGAGGTATTACCCGGGCGAATGCCGTCTCCGTGATTCAGGCCGGAGCGGATTCCGTTGCGGTGATATCGGACTTGTCACGGGAACCCCGCAAATCAGCAGAGGAATTTTTCCGCATCTTGAGGTAAGGTAAATCGTCGTTGGTCGCTGGTCCTTGGTCGTTAGCCAAAGACCTGATCAGCCGGCTAACGACTAAGGACGAACGACCAACGACTTTTCGGAGGCTTCCTGAGCACACCGACAACGCAGCCTACCGCCGGCAGCGACTGGGACATTCACAGTCATCAGGATAAGGAACTGGTCAAGGGGTTGGGCCTGACCAGCGCCACCATGCTGGTCATGGGGTCGATGATCGGCTCCGGCATCTTTATTGTGTCGGCGGAGATTGGCCGCGAAGTGGATTCTCCCGCGCTGCTGATCGGCGCCTGGGCCGTTGCCGGATTCATGACGATCGTAGCCGCGCTCAGTTATGGCGAGTTGGCGGCGATGATGCCGCGGGCCGGTGGGCAGTACGTCTACCTTCGCGAGGCACTGGGGCCGTTGTGGGGATTCCTCTATGGCTGGACGCTATTCCTGGTAATTCAGACCGGAACCATTGCCGCCGTGGGCGTGGCGTTTGGCAAGTTTCTGGGCGTGTTTGTGCCGTCGATTTCTTCTACCCATTGGATTCTGCATATCTGGAAAGTCCCGCCTCTTCACGTGGGCCCCATGGTGCTGGGCAACATGGATGTGGGCATCAACACCCAGAATCTGATGGCGATCCTGCTGGTGATTTTCCTGTCGGTGGTGAATATCTTCGGGGTCAAAACGGGCGCGGTGATTCAGAACATTTTCACCGTCGCTAAAGTTTCTGCGCTGCTGGGATTGGCGGTATTCGGGTTCGCGCTTGGACGCAACGCCACGGCGCTGGCCGCGAATTTCGGCGCAAACTTCTGGCACAACGCCGGACTCGGCGCGCAGCATGCGGTGCAGGTCGGCGTCGGCGGGCCAATCGTCATGGTGGGTACGCTGACCATTCTCGCAGTGGCCCAGGTCGGGTCACTCTTCTCTGCCGATGCGTGGAATAACGTGACCTTCACTGCCGGGGAAGTAAAGAATCCCAGCCGCAATCTGCCGCTGTCACTGGCGCTGGGCACGGGCGTAGTGATCGCGCTCTATATTGCCTGCAACTTTATTTACTTGAGCGCACTGCCGCTGGATGGAGCCGACGGCGGTATCACGATTCTTGCGCGCGGAATCAAGCATGCTGCCGAAGACCGCGTCGGCACCGCGGTCATGACGCAGATGTTCGGTTCCGCCGGCGGCCTGCTCATGGCCGCCGCCATCATGATTTCAGGCTTTGGCTGCGCCAACGGGCTGATTCTTTCCGGGGCGCGCGTTTACTACGCCATGGCGAAAGATGGACTGTTCTTCCGCAACGTGGCGAAGTTGCATCCTACGTACAAAACGCCGGCGGTTTCGCTGATGGTGCAGATGGTGTGGGCATGCCTGCTCTGCGTTTCCGGCAGCTACGGGCAACTTCTCGACTACATAATTTTTGCCGTGCTCGTGTTCTACATTCTGACGATTGTCGGCTTGTTCGTGCTGCGGCGAACGCATCCGGATGCCGAGCGGCCGTACCGGGCTGTGGGCTATCCGGTGCTGCCGATCATTTATATTGTGATGGCCTTGTTTATCGATGTCGTACTATTGCGCTACAAACCGCAGTTTACGTGGCCGGGGCTGATTGTGGTGCTGTTGGGAATTCCGGTTTACTATGCGTGGTCGCGGAAAGCGCGCCACAATTCGCGCGACGTGTCCGCGTAACCTCTAAGGAGATACCAATCGGATGGCAAACCTGCTGGCAACCAAGCCGCTGAACCTGCTGATGGAAGAGGCGCGCGAGACAGGCGAACACAGCCTTAAACGCACGCTGGGAGTCTTTCAGCTCACCGCCCTTGGCGTGGGCGCGATCATCGGCGCCGGCATTTTCGTGATGGTAGGACTCGGCGCGCAGTACGCCGGTCCCGGACTCACGCTGTCGTTCGTTTTATCCGGGCTGGGATGCGCGTTTGCCGGCCTCTGTTACGCCGAGTTCGCGGCGATGATTCCGCTGGCGGGCAGCGCCTACACTTACGCTTACGCCACGCTGGGCGAGTTGCTGGCTTGGATTATCGGCTGGGACCTCACGCTGGAATATGCCATGGGCGCCAGCACCGTTTCTTCCGGCTGGTCGAACCACTTCATCGAGCTACTTAATATCTTTCACATTAAGATGCCGCTGTGGCTGGCCTACGACCACTGGACCGCGCTGAAGACCGCCGAGAATATTGTTGCCCGTCAGATGGCACTGACTTCGGACTCTTCGCTTGTTCCGGGTACGCAGGCGTTTCTCGACAAAGTCAGTGCTCTTACGAGCGGGGCGTCTCCCGAATTGCTGCAGCGGGCGCACGATCTTCTGGGCGCTCCCCACCTGTTTGGCATGGAAGTCGGCTTTAACCTTCCCGCCTTTATCATCGCGCTGGTGATCACCGCGATTCTGGTCGTCGGGATCAAGGAGAGCGCGCGGTTCAACGCGACCATCGTGACCATCAAGGTGGCGGTCGTGCTCTTCGTCATCGCTCTGGGCTCGCGCTACATCAATAGCGGCAACTGGGGTACGGACTGGCACTCATACGCGCCTCACGGCTTCGCTGGAATCGGAGCAGGTGCTGCCTACATATTCTTCGCCTACATTGGATTCGACGCGGTCTCGACCACCGCGCAAGAGGCCAAGAATCCGCAGCGCGACCTGCCTATTGGAATGATCGCTTCACTGGCGATTTGTACGGTCTTGTACATCGCCGTGGCTGGCGTACTGACTGGGATGGTGCATTGGCAACAGATCAACATCGAGGCGCCAGTTGCGCGTGCATTTCTGGACCGAGGACTCACCACAGCGTCGCACATCATTACGCTGGGCGCTCTGGCCGGCCTTACGAGCGTGATGCTGGTGATGTTGCTTGGCCAGACGCGAGTGCTCTACTCGATGGCCAATGACGGCCTTTTGCCCAAGAAGTTTTTCGCCGCTGTCCATCCTAAGTTCCGCACTCCGTGGAAGAACACGATTCTGGTGGGCTTGCTGGCGGCGATTGTCGGCAGCCTGACTCCGATTGACGACATCGGAAGGATGGTCAACATCGGCACGCTTCTCGCCTTTGTGATTGTGTCGATTTCTGTGATGGTGTTGCGGTACACCAATCCCAGCCAGCCGCGGCCGTTCCGGACGCCATGGGTGCCGCTGATTCCGATCCTCGGCGTGGTCTCGAACAGTTACATGATGTACAAGCTCGGAATGTGGAATTGGATCCGGCTGTTTGCCTGGCTCGCCATCGGACTGGTGGTGTACTTCACCTACAGTGTGAAGCATAGCCGCGTGCAGGCGCTGGCTGCGGGCAGAACTCCGGAAGCGTAATCGCGGCATTGATTCTGAGGCCCTCCGCACTGCGCGGAGGGCCTTTTTGTTTTATAGTCGTTGGTCGTCAGTCGTTGGTCGTTGCCAAGAGCGGCATCATGTTGCGACGGTAGTCAACGACTAACGACTAACAACCGTCATGAAAGCTATCCGCAATCTCCGAGCCATCGGCGCGCTGCTTCTCCTCGTCATGGCCGTGGGAACCGCCGGCTATCACTACATTGAGGGCTGGCCGTGGTTCGATGGCTTCTACATGGTGGTGACGACGCTGACCACCATCGGCTACCAGGAAGTGCATCCCCTCTCGCACGCGGGGCGCGTCTTCAATGTGTTTGTCATTCTGGCGGGCGTGTCGCTCTTGGCGTTAGGAGTCGGGGTGCTGAGCGAGGCTTTGCTAGAATTCGAGCTGCAAAGCTTCTTCGGAAGGCGGCGTATGGATCGCGAGATCGGGCGTCTCGACGGCCACTACATTATCTGCGGCATGGGACGCGTGGGCCGCAGCGTGGCGCGTGAGTTGGCGCGCAAGCCGGTGCCCTTCGTGATCATCGAGAATGCCGAGACCAAGCGGCAGCGCTACGCGGCGGAGAACTGGCTGGTCGTGGCAGGAGACTCCACGCAGGAGTCGATCCTGCGCCAGGCGCAGATCGAGCGGGCCCGGGGGTTGATCGCCGCGACCACCACCGACGCCACCAATCTCTACATCGTGCTGACCGCGCGTGGACTGAATCCAAAGCTGAAAATCATTGCGCGCGCCAGCGAAGACGGAGCTGAAAAGCATCTGCTCACGGCCGGTGCCGATGCTGTAGTGTCGCCGTATTCGTTCGCGGGCCAGCGCATCGCACAATCGCTTCTGCGTCCGCACGTGGTCAGCTTTCTCGATACCGCGACCACGCATCTCGGCATCGATCTGGAGATCGGTCAGATTCATATAACCCCGGACTCAGCGTTTGCCGGCAAGACGATTGAGAGCTCGCGCATCCGGCAGGAACGCGGCGTGATTGTGCTGGCCATCAAGCGGCATGAGGGCATGCGCTTCAATCCCGCGCCCGATGAGCGCATCGAGCCCGACGACTACCTGATCGCCATGGGCGAACCTGCGCAACTCCGGCAACTCGAGCAAACAGCTTCCTCTCCATCATGAATCTTGTGACCGCGCCATGAAAATCGTCACTGCGGCAGAAATGCGCGCCATCGACAGCGCCACCAGCGAGCGTTTCGGCGTCCCCTCTCTGACTCTGATGGAAAACGCCGGGGCGGCAGTGGCGGAGTATGTGCTCACGCATCACGGCGCAGTGCGGCGCGTCGTGATCTTCTGCGGCAAGGGCAACAACGGCGGAGATGGTTTTGTAGCGGCGCGGCGCTTGCATCAGAAGGGCAAGACGGTTCAGGTCATCCTGCTGGCGAATCCGGCTGAACTGAAGGTCGATGCTGCGACCATGTTCGGGAAGTTGCCCGCGGCCGCAATCGTGGTGACCTCCCGCGAAGACTTGAGGAGCGACCGCGTGCGGCTCGCACTGCCCGCGGATTTGTATCTCGATGCGCTTCTGGGCACGGGATTCACGCCGCCCGTGAGAGGGCTCTATGCCGATGCCATCGCCATCATGAATGCGGGCCAGGCCCCGGTCATCGCTGTCGACATTCCCTCCGGCGCCGATGCGGACGCGATGGGACCGCAGAAGGGAGTCATCGCGCGAGCGGATTCGATCGTCACGTTTACGGCGGCGCGTCCGGCGCACGTTTTCAGCCTGTTCACGGCTGGATCTACTTACGTGGCGGGCATCGGATCGCCGGAGGAGGCGATCGTTTCGTCGCTGCATCTGAACGTGATTACTGCGCTCGATTTCGCGCCGCTGATCGAGCAGCGCACAGTGGAATCGAACAAGGGCAACTACGGACACGTATTGGTGGTTGGGGGATCGGTGGGCAAAGCGGGCTCCGTCGCGATGGCGGGGATGTCGGCGCTGCGGGCCGGCGCTGGCCTTGCGACCGTGGCCACGCCTAAGTCTGTGCTTCCTACAGTGGCGGGCTTTCATCCGGAATTGATGACGGAACCGCTGCCGGAAACCGAGGCGGGAACAATTGCGGCGGTTGCAGGCGAGCGACTGGATGCGCTGGCGAAAGGGAAGAGCGTGCTTGCGATCGGTCCGGGGATCTCGCGCTTTCCGGTAACTTCGGAATTGGTGCGAGCGCTGGTAGGCAAGAGCGAGGTTCCGGTTGTTCTCGATGCCGACGGTTTGAATGCGTTCGAGGGCCACACCAACGAGTTGAGCGGAAAGGGACGACTGCTGGTTATCACTCCGCACCCGGGCGAAATGGCGCGACTGGCGGGTTGTTCCACCGCCGACGTTCAAAAGGACCGGCTGGGCGTCGCGCGCAAGTTCGCGCACGAGCATGAACTCATTGTCGTGCTCAAGGGGCACCGGACGCTCGTCGTTCAGCCGGATGGTGAAGCCTGGGCCAACACGACCGGGAATCCCGGAATGTCCACCGGCGGTACCGGCGACATTCTGACCGGCATGGTTGCGGCCATAGTCGCGCAGAATCCAAACGACACGCTGCTGGCCGTTCTTGCTGCCGTGCACTTGCATGGGCTCGCGGGCGACGTGATGCGCGAAAGTGTTGGTGAACATTCCATGGTTGCCACCGACCTGCTGCGGGGATTGCCGGAGGCCTTCTGGCGCGCCCAGAGAACGGCGCGAGAGAAGTTTGTGCGCTGGGACGGCTGAGTACACGACGAAACCCGTTCGTAGAGACGTAGCTTGCTACGTCTCCGCCGGCGCAACCGAAGCCGCTTGTGGTCAGAGAGAGACGTTGCAAGCAACGTCTCTACGATTAGCGTGGGCTTAGCCGGATCGTCTTACCGGTCGACGCTGAACGCCGTGCCGCGTCGAGGATCTCCGTCACTGTCACGTTGGTTTCGAGCGATGACAATCCATCTTCCTTGGCTCCATCGAGGATCACCGCTCTTAGATATGACAGCGAATTGTCGTACGGTGCGGGCACGGGTTTAGCCGCTACCTGTTCTTCGCGGGTATTCTCTCCACCACGGCGCACCCGAATGTCATTTCCCTGAACCGTGATGGCGTATCCAGTCTGGCCGTACACTTCCATATCTTTGCGGCCGAAGGGCCAGTTCCACGAGGCCTGCACAATGGCCTGGGCTTTCGGATACATCAGGATAATTGTCGCCTCGTCATCGACTCGGGCATAGATTTCCGGCTTGATCTGCTGGGTGACAGCCGTAACGGTTTGCGGACGCTGGCCGTCCATCAGCCACGTCATCAAGTCGGCGCCATAGCAGCCGAAGTCGAACAGGGCACCGCCGCCGTTGAGTTTGGGATCGGTGAGCCAGGCGAGGAACTCCGGCTCGACATTAATCTCTTTTGGTCCGTTGTGGCCGTCGTGAATCACCACCTTGCGAACTTCGCCGAGAGCTCCTTCATGCACTAGATCGTAGGCCGCGCGATTGCTGCGATACCAGGACGTCTCGTAGTTCACCAGTACGTGAATCTTGGCGTCGTGCGCGGCCTTCTCAATGGCAAGCGCATCGTCAAGGCTGACGGCAAGCGGCTTTTCCATCATCACGTGAACGCCGTGCCGGGCGCAGATCTCCACGACATGCCTGTGGTCATACGTATTGGTGTAAACCAGCACGGCCTGCGGATGCGCCTTCGCGATCATGTCTTCCAGATCGGTAAACAGCAAGCCGGGACCGAAGCCGTATCGTGCCGCACTTTGCGCCAGGAGCTGTTTGTCCGGCTCAGTAACTCCCACGATCGCAATCTCCGGGCTGTGGAGCGACTGCTGCAAGAATCCATGAACGTGCCCGTGCACCAGGCCGACGATGCCGACACGCAGCGGGGCTCGCCCTGGCGCAGGATCCGCCTGGCCGTCGGACAGCGAGGCGGCGAACAAGGTCGCGGCGAACAGTGTGGCGAGAAGAACTAGAGGCACAATGCGGGACATGATGCTCCTCCCGGAATCCAGGCAGACCCGGATCCAGCCAAACATACTAAATCGGGCGGTCTTCGGAACAACCGGAAATCGGTCGTGAGCGGCGCTCCAGATTGTCCTATGGGACATTAATCAATCAGTAAACATCCGCTAACCGCCTCATAACGCAAGGCTGGATGCCTTCAGTTCAGGCTTGCAGTGCGGAATCCGGACGAGGGGCTTCAGTAATCTATTACGCAACAGGGGATGGTGCGATAGTTCAGTTGGCTTATATGACCCACTTCCCCCAACCGCACCCTTCGCGGCGCGCGGCCCGGGTCCAGCTAGGAGATTCCGTCCTGGCTGCGATCCGACTCGAAGACGGCCGTCGCACCAAAGCAAAACTCACAACCATTTCCGTGACCGGCGGCTTGCTGCGCCTGGCTCAGTGCCTGGGACAAGGCGACTTTGTGGAAGTCGCGTTTCAGACGCAGGCCGGCCCGGTGCATGCCATGGCCGAAGTTCTCAGCCCCATGCAGAAGACGGCAGAGGGCGTGCTGCAAGCCTTCCGCTTTGTGGCCATTGAGGACGACGACCATCGCCGCCTGCGCACCTCTCTCGATCACGTGGTGGACCGGAGTTCGCTAGGCCTGAAGTCGAGCGCGTTTACCACGCACTGACGCCCGAGACCTAGATGTGGGGACAGCCGCCCCCGGCTGTCGAGTCGAGCGAAGCTCGACGGCACTGCGACGCCGGCCCCCGCTATACTGGTCGTGTGCAGAACGAAACAAGTGTCGCGCGTGAAGTCACCACGCATTCGCCTGAAGAGACCGTCGCCTTCGGCAGCACTCTGGCTTCTCTCCTCGCGCCGCCCAAACTTGTGCTGCTGCGCGGCGATCTCGGAGCAGGCAAAACTACCCTGGTCAAAGGAATCGCTGCTGCCTTTGAAGCGGCCGCCGAGGAAGACGTCACCAGTCCCACCTTCACGCTGGTGCATGAGTATCGAGGACCGCGCGCCAATCTCTTCCACATCGATCTTTACCGCATCGACACGCCGCGAGAGTTGGAGACGCTCGGGTTGGACGATCTGCGTTCCGACAACAGCATTCTGCTGATTGAGTGGGGGGAGAAATTCCCGCGCCTGCTGCGCGAGCGCGACGTGGAGATTGCCCTGGAGCGTGCCGGCGAGAACGGCCGGCGAATCTCAGTTGTTGGTTAAAACCGGCTTGATCATCGTTTTTGCGGCGCGGCCTTCCCGAACCACTCGTCGAACCACTCCAGCGTTCTCACGAAGTAGTCGCGAGCGTCGGCGGGCCTGATGAATATGTGCCCCTCATCGGAATAGACAACGAGCTGCGTCGGAACCTTCATCGTGGTCAGAGCGTGCCACCACTCCACAGACTGTTCCATCGGAACTTCGCCGTCGCGGTCGCCTACCAGGATCAGCGTGGGCGTCTTCACCGCTTTTACGAAGTGCATGGGATCGCTCTTGGCATACACCGCGGGATCGTCATACACCGACGCCCCGAAAAACGGGATCATCCACTCGTCGATATCGTTGACTCCGTAATAGCTGAGCCAGTCTGAGATCCCCGCGCCCGCCACGGCCGCGGCGAAGCGGTGTGTCTGTGTTTCCGCCCACATCGTCATGTAACCGCCGTAGCTGTGTCCGCGGATGCCGAGGCGATGGAGGTCAATGGGATACTGCTTGGCGATGGCATCTACCCCAGCCATGATGTCGCGAAAATCGCCGCCGCCGAAGTCTTTGATATTGCCGCGCGTGAAGGCTTCGCCCTGGCCGTAACTGCCGCGGGGATTAGGACAGAACACGAAGTAGCCCATGGCCGATGTAGCGCCCATGTTCTTGGGGTCCCAATGCGAAGCGCACGTTGCCGACGGACCGCCATGCACGCTCACGATGAGCGGATACGTTTTGCCGGGAGCGTAGTCTTTCGGCAACATGAGCCAGCCTTCGAGCTTTGTGTTTCCGTTTGTCCAATGGAAGTTGTGCATCTCGCCCCAGGCGGGCTTGGCCTCGGCATTCACCGTAGTTAACTGTTTCCAGTCGCCAATCGGGCCGCCCCAAACTTCAGGCGGTTTGCTCGCCGACTGAAGCACGACTGCAGTAATGTTCCCGTCGTTGGAGAACGAAGCGCTGGGCGAGGGGTTCGTACCAATGAATTCTTCGCCCGACCAAAGCTTTCGCACGTCACCGCCGAGAGCGCTCACGCTGGCGAATCCCGATTCTCCGTCTACATTCTGGGCGAACGTAATTCGGTCCGGGCCGCTCCAGGTCAGCGACGACGGAGAACTCTTGATGTTGGGAGTTACGTTTCGGGCGGATCCGCCAGCAACTGGAATAACGAAGATATCGCCTCCGGTGACGCCCTCGTCGCTCATCAGCCCTTCGATAAACGCCACGTACTTGCCATCGGGCGAAATGTGCGGCTCCGCGATCTGCCATTTCGGAGCATAGATCTCGCGCATCGCGCCGGAGTGCGTGTTGATGCCATAGAGCTTCGCAATGTACCAGTTCGCGTCGCCGGAGCCATGCGCCACCGTTGCCACCCAGCCCTGACTGTCGGGCGTCCAGTCGTATTCGTAAACATAAACGTCGGCCGGCGTGACTTGCGCCAGAGTGTTGGTCGCCAAGTCGATGGTGGTGAGGCGCTGCTCGTAAGCGGTCTCGGAGATGACGCCCGCAAGCGGCGTCATGGGCTGCAGTGGTCCGGCCACTCTCGGCATTCCTTCGATGAAGAGGAGAGCCAGCTTTGAACCGTCTGGAGAAAAGCTGGGGACTGAGGCATAGCCCTTCCCGTCAGCTCGTTTCACGGGTGCGCTGCCGTCGACGGCTGCCGTCCACACTTGGGCGGCTGGAACATCACCGGCCAAATCAGCGATGAATACGATCTGCTTTGAATCAGGTGCCCACGACACTTCGCGTAATGCGAGCTTGCCTTCCACCGCGATCGGACGAGGAGTTCCGCCGCCCACTGGAATTATCGCCAGTTCACCGCCGACGATGTATGCGACTTGGGTTCCGTCGGGAGAGATCGAAGCCTGATCGATCGTTTTCGCGTGCGGCATGGAATCGATGACGCTAGCCGCGCGAGACGCAGCAACTGCCTGAGCCCAGGCGGGAAGGGAAGCGCAAAGAAGCGAAATGACGAGCGTAAGAGGCGTCCGCAAACATCTGCTTTGTAGTTTCATTTGGTGAGTGAGACGCGAGCTAAAACCCCATGATGTTATATCCACAGTCGACGTAGATCACCTCGCCGGTGATGCCGCTGCTGGCATCCGACGCGAGGAATACTCCGGTCGATCCGACTTCTGTGATTTCCACGCGGCGGCCCAGCGGGGCGCGCTCCTCGTGTTCCTTGAGCATGTCGCCGAAGCCGGCGATGCCGCGTGCGGCCAGAGTCTTGATCGGCCCGGCAGAAATCGCGTTCACCCGAATCCTTTCCTTCCCCAGTTCGTAGGCGAGATAGCGCACCGTGCATTCCAGTCCCGCCTTGGCGACAGCCATCACGTTGTAGCGGGGCACGACTTTCTCCGACGCATAGTAAGTCATGGTTATCATGGAGCCGCCGTCCGACATAAGCGGGGCGGCAGCACGCGCGACGGCGACCAGCGAGTACACGCTGACATCCATGGCAATGCGAAAGCCTTCGCGCGTCGTATTGACGAAGTCTCCCTTCATTTCGTCAGCCGGAGCATAGGCGACGGAATGCACCAGGGTGTGCAGCTTGCCATGGCGTTCCTTCAGCGTGGCAAAGAGGGTGGCGATTTCTTCGTCCTTGGAAACGTCGCACATGTAGGCTTCCGCGCCGGGCATCGAGAGGATGAGATCCTTCGCTTCCTGCTCCAGGCGCTCGTTCTGGTAGGTAATGGCGAGCTTCATGCCGGCGGCGTGCAGTCCCTGGGCGATGGACCACGCGATGGAGCGCTTGTTGGCGACTCCGAAGACCACGGCAGTACGGCCCTGCAAGTCTGAAGACATGGTTGCTCCTTAGGATTGGAAAGAATAACAGGTTCAGGCAATTGCGCTGGTCGTCATCGGCACCCGCACCCGATTTGCTCACTCCGCGGCGACTTCCGCTGGAACCGCGGCACCCACCGGCCAGCTCGCCGCCACGAACGACAGGCCGTACACACAAGCCAGGATCGCGAACGCCGCCACCAGGCTCACCTTGTGCGCGACTGCGCCTACGCAAATGGCGAGCACAAGCTGCAGAAACGTTCCGGCAAAATAGAATGCATTCTGCACCCGTCCCATCAAATGATTGGGGACCATCTCCATCAAACTTGTATTCATGGCTATGCCGCCAACGCCCCGCGCCGACCCCATGACGAAATAAAGTCCCATGGCCAACACCAGAAACTGCGAGATCGGCGCGCAGACCACACACACCGAGAGCAACGCCATGGAGAACGCGACTGCACGGCGTCCACCCAGAAAGGCAATCGCCTGCGGTGCGTACAAAGCGCTGACGAATGCTCCCGTACCCCATCCCGCATTGAGCCAGCCGTAGCCGACGGCTCCCGCGTGAAAGACACGCTCGCTCAGCGATGGAGTGACCACTACCCCGGTGATCATCGCCCCCAGAAACAGGGCCCAGCTGATTCCCAGCAGCACCACCGGCCGATGATCGCGCAGGAAGTGCAAGCCCTCTTTCGTCTCGCGCCAGAAGCGCTCCAGTTGACTCTCCGCAGCGAGAAGATCGGCCCGCAACTCCTCCGGGCGCAGCACGACGTGACGTCCTTTGCGCACGGCGAAGTAGCAGAGGAACGAGACCACGTAGGTCGAAACGTCGATGAGCAGCACGCCTCCGAGGCCGATGTGGTTGTACATGAAGCCGACGAACGAGCCTGCAATGAGCCATCCGCCCTGCACGCCTGCGAGCAGGAAGGTATTGGATTGCACGAACTGGCCCTCAGGTGTGAGTTCCTGGACGAGCGCGGTGATGGTCGGCCAGAACATCCAAAAGCCGGCGGCGACCAGCGTGTTCATCAGGTAGAGTTGCCAGACCTGCACGCGATGCCGAAATGCGAGGATGGCCACGATCACGATGATCACGGCTCGGAGCGCGTCGAGCCACATGACCAGGCGCCGGCGATCTTCGCGGTCAATGATGACGCCGGTGAAGGGAAGCATCAGCATCGCCGGAATCGTTTGCAGGACCGCAAACGTCCCCAGGGCCATTTCGGAGTGCGTGGCCTGCAGGATGTACCAGGCCACGGCGGCCGAATTCATCCCGCTGCCCAACATGGAAATCACGTTGGCCGCGAAAACGAAACGCAACGGACGCTGGCCGAAACTCTCACGCATCTTTACTACTTTAGCCGAGGAGAGGCGTGGATGCGCAGAATCCATGAACCACGAAGGACACGAAGTAGCACGAAGGAATCCCAAGATATCGCGCAGGTTTCCTTCGTGCTACTTCGTGTCCTTCGTGGTGAAGGCCTTTGTCGTTTTCGAACACGAAGTGATCTCCGCCCTTGCGTCAGGGCGCGTTCGGCGCTACGATTCGCCTGCTCGAAACCGAAGTCCTATTTTGGCGTTACCGGAGGCAGGCTATGCGACGCTGCAGCGGTTCATTTCTATTGCTGGTTGTCATCCTCTTTTCTTTCTCTCTTGCGTTTCCCACCATCGAGGCAAACGCCCAGATCGATCACATCACGATCGCCGCAGGCACGGAGGAGGATCACGCGCTCCAGGCCATCAGCAGCGAGCAGGATCCGCAGAAGAAGTTGGCCATGTATGAGGATTTCGTGCAGAAGTTCTCGGCGAACCCCGCCGCCGTAGCCTACGGAAACTGGCAGATTGCACAGGCCTACCAGGCGAGCGGCGACCTGGCAAAGGCGCTCGACTACGGCGACAAGGCGCTGGTCGGATCTCCTCGTAACCTCGATATCCTCGTGTCGCAGGCGAGCATGGCGCTACAAGCCAAGAACAATTCCAAGCTGATGGATTACGCCGCAAAAGGTGGCGAGGTTTGCCACTCGATCGGCAAGCAGCCCAAGCCGGAGGGCGTGAGCGATGAGGATTTTGCCCGCCAGGTCAACGAGGACAAGACGGCTACGCAGAACAACTGTGATTTTATGGAGACGTCCGGCTTCAATGTCATCACCACCGAGAATGATCCGAAGAGTCGCATGGCTGACATTGAAAGATTCACCGCGGCTTTTCCCGACACAAAATTTCAGGACCAGGTATCCAACTACGCTATGTACACGCTGGGCCCGGGCCAGTTGAACGATCAGGCGCGCCTGGTATCGTTCGGGGAAAAGATTTTGGCGGCTAATCCCAACTCCTTGACTGCGCTGCTGCTGCTCGCCAGTTTCTACGGAGACGATACCAAGCCGGGCAGTGCAGCCAAGGCGATTACCTATGCGCAGAAGACCATCGAAGTGGCGAAGGCGGATGCTCCTGATGCGGACAAGTCGCGTAAGCTCTCAGCCGGAGCGGCCCACAACACGATCGGGTGGGTCTATCTGAAGCAGGAGAAATCCACTGCCGCTATTCCCGAACTCAAGGCCGCAGCGGCCCTGGTCAAGGGACAGGATGATCAGCAGTATGCACGGGCGCTGTACGGTCTGGGTTTCGCTTACGGCAAGATGAACAAGCTGACCGAGGCCCGCGACGTGCTCACTGAGGCGGTGAAGATTTCCGGTCCCCTGCAGGCGATGTCGCAGGATCTCCTGACGAAAGTGAACAGCGCGCGAGCCAAAGGAAAATGAGGTTCGGGTCGGCCAGGTTCTTTTCTTGAGCGCGATGTTTCGGCAGAGGCCGGAAAACCGTGGCTACTTCTGCGGATTTACCAGTTCCTCGGAAAGCAGTTGAGCCTTCCACGCCAGAGTGCGGCCGCGTTCGGGGTCTCCAGCCGCAACCGCGCTCTTCGACTGCTCCATGAACTGGCGGACTTGATTGACGATGTCCTGCTGGTTGGCCGTGAGCTGACGTCCAGCGATTGTTTTGAGGTTCGCTTCCGTCGCTCCCAGCATTTGATTGGCCGTGTGTCGCTGCTGGGCTGCCTGGTCGCCGGCCGCACCCCCGGCCAGTTGAATGCTAGGTTCTGCAGTTCCTCCCTGACGCACAATCACCTTCGACGGAGGACAGTTCTTCGCAGGGCTAGCAGCGTCCTGCGGTGCGGAACCCGATGTCGCAGAACCAGCCGTGGCTGAACCCACACCCGCTGCGGGAGAGCTGATGCAGTTCGATGCGATCACTTTTCTCTTGTGGCGCCGGCGCTTGTGAGCTGCAGGGTGGTTCTGACTTGAAGAGATCTGCGCCGGAGCGGTGGTGCTAGGAGTTGGCTTGGGGGCAGTCGATGAATCCTGCCCTGGTGCCGCCGCTCCGTGATCTTGCGTCCCCTTCGCACTTGCTGGCCGGTCCCCTGGAACCGGTTGCTGCGTGGACTGGTGCACAGCTACCGCGTTCTCTGGCGGCGATGCTGCGCAAGAAATACTGACAAGGAGAATAATGGCCAGAGTCATACCCGGATCCCAAGCTACGCGACGCCAAAAACCCAATTTTACGCCTTTGCGCTGTGGAGTGCGGTGACTGCCGCGTTAAGATTTATCCCGCGATTCATTCCACAGTAGACCGCTGGTCAGTCAATTCCGTTGCGATGCCGCTGCGTCGGCGGTGTGCTCGCGACCGGCTACGATCGTTGCCGGTCCAGCCAGCGGAATATGGAAACGAAAAATAGTTCCCGCCCCCTCGGTCGATTCAAAATCCACGGAGCCGTAGTGCCATTGCAGAATCTGATAGGTCTGCGCCAGGCCAATGCCGCTGCCCTCTTTTTTCGTGGTGAAATAAAGCTCAAAGATCTTGTCGTGCATGTCTTGAGGGATTCCGCCACCCTGATCGCGAACCTCGGCGACAACCGCCTGGCCCTCGCGGTGAGCGGATATGGTGAGCAGTCCACCCTGGGGCATGGCCTGCACTCCATTGAGTACGACGTTGAGAATCGCTTGTTTCATCAGATCAACGTCGACCTTAATCGGCAACCGCAGCTCCGGCATGTGGCGATCGATCGTGACGCCATGTTGCTCGGCGTCGGGAGCGGCGAGTTGCGCGACGTCTTCCATCAGGCGGCGCAGATCGACTTCTTCTAGATGAAGATCGCGAGGACGGGTGAAATCAACGAGCGTCTGCACCACACGATCCAGACGGCGGATTTCGCTGTCGATGATGTCCATGTGACGCCGCGTATCCGGTTCCTGGTGGGCCAGCTTGTTCCGCAGCAATTGCAGGTGAAGAACAATGGCGTTGATGGGATTCTTTACCTCGTGGGCCACCCCCCGGGTGAGGCGTCCGCTGGCGGAGAGGCGGCGCGACATCTCAATCTCGTCGCCAATGCGACGGACCGACTCGGTGTCACGCATGATCAGGAGTGCGCCGATCTGCGAGTTCTTCTCCTGTACGAAATCGAGGGAAATCTGAACGTGTTTTCCACCTGCGGCCTCAAACTCGCGCTCCGACATGGGACGCCGGCGTTCGAAAGCGTCGAGCAGAGCTGTTCCGAGGACGGAGTGCCGGTCAAATACTTCCTGCACCGTCCGTCCGAGCAGGTCCCCACGAGGGCGGTCGAGAAAGGCCTCCACCGACGCGCTCACCAGCACCACTCGCGAATCGCGGGCAAACAGCATCAGGCCATCCTGCAATTTGGCCATGAGTTGGTCTACGTTGTCTTTGAGGGCCGAAAAGATCTCCTTGCTGTCACGAATTTGCCGGCCCAGGCTGGCAATCTTCAGGGTCACGAGGCCGTATTCGTCGTGACCGCCTGGCTCGCTGGCGAGTTCGTCGGGATCGCCCGCGGCCATGCTATCGAGGTTGCGGTTGATTTCTTTCAACGGTCCGAACGCCAGATTGGAGATGCCAGCAGAAAGAATCAACGAGGCGAAAATCAACGCGATCGAAGAGTACAGCGCCTGCGTCAGCTTTACATTGATCTCTCGCTTCATGAAGACAGGGGAGACTCCAATGCGGACGCTGCCGAACGGTTCGCCGTTCAGCCGGAGGACATAGCTGACGTCGTACACCTCAGGAGGCCCGTAAACCAGGCGGATCTGTTCCCGGAACCGGGAACTGAGGACTTGCTGGAAGTCGGGCCGCGCGGGAACGACTTTACCGACCATCGAGGCATCGGTGTGGAGCAGAGCCTTGCCGTCAGGCCCAATGATGGTCGCATCCATCAGGAAGGCCCAACTCCCCCGCGCGTACTGCAGCATGTTGTTTAGATCAATGTCGGTCTGCAGGTACTCCACGAGGGCACGCCGGACCGCGACTGGGTCATTGGTGTCGACGTTGGTGCTGCTGAAATCTGGTACGTCGTTTTCCGCAGCGTAGGCCAGTTGGTGGGCCAGTTGCTTGGCGGTTTCGTGCGCGTTGTCGATACGCAGCCGGAGAATCTGGGAGATATACAGATAGGAGAATGCCGATACCATCAACGTCACCATGAAGGTGATCGTCAGGACGATGATAGTTTTTCGGCGCAGCATAAGAGCAGTGGCCAGTCGCTTGTCAAAAACCGACAAGCAAGCCTGGCCTGGCTAACTCACCGGAGCTTCCTCTTTGCCGGCAGCTCCATCGGCGGCCGCACTGCCGTACTCCTTCAACTTGTTATGCAGGGTTTTCAAGCTGATGCCGAGAATCTCCGCGGCTCGCGTCTTGTTGTTGCTGGTCGCCTCCAGCGTTTTCAGAATTAGCATCTTCTCGGCCTCTTCTACCGTTGTCCCCACACCCAGGCGGACCGCATCGGGATCGTTGGCGGCAGTGCGCAGCGGGGCCTGTCCAAATCCCGGAGGCAGATGCTTGGTCTCGATCACTCCAGCGTCACAGACGATGACCGCCCGCTCGATCGTATTCCGCAACTCACGCACGTTTCCCGGCCACGAATAATTGTTGAACTGATTCAGAACTGCCTCACTCACCGCGGCGACTTTGCGCGAGTGCTTGCTGCTCATTTCGGCCAGCAACAGTTGCACCAGGCTCGGAATGTCCTCTTTATGCTCGCGCAGCGGCGGCATGTGGATGTTGAACACGTTGAGGCGGTAGTACAGATCGCTGCGCAACTCACCCCGGGACACGGCCTCGTCGGGAACTTTGTTGGTGGCCGCGAGCACGCGCACGTCCACGGAAGTTTCGACTTTGCTGCCTAGACGCCGCAATTTGTGATCTTCCAGCACGCGGAGCAGTTTGGCCTGCGTTCCGACCGGCATCTCGCCAATTTCATCCAGCAGCAGCGTTCCCCCTTCCGCGAGTTCGAAGCAGCCAGTGCGGCGTTCCATTGCACCCGTGAATGCGCCTTTTTCGTGGCCGAAGATTTCGCTTTCCATCAGCGTTTCTGGAATGGCGGCGCAGTTGATGGCGACAAATGGCCGGTCCTTCCTCGGGCTGAGTTCATGGATGGTGCGCGCCACCAGCTCTTTTCCCGTACCGCTGGCTCCGGTAATCAGCACGGACGCAGTACTGGGCGCGACCATCTCGATGAGCCGGAAGATTTCCTGCATCTTGCGCGACGCCCCACTGAGCCGGCCCAGAGATCCCACATCGCGCAGCCGGCGCCGGGTAGCCTCAAGTTCCGCGCGTGTTCCCAGCAGGGCAGACGCGTTCCCGAGTATGGTCCGCAAGCGGTTGGTGTCGATGGGCTTGGTGACGTAGTCGTAGGCTCCCATGCGCATGGCCTGCACCGCGCTGTCGATCGTTCCCTGGGCGGTGACCAGGATGACGGCGATGGTGTGGTCTTGCTCGGCAAGACGTCCCAGCAGTTCGAGGCCGCCCATACGTGGCATCTTGAGATCGGTGATCACGATCGATGGGGACCATTGTGTTGCCTTCTCTAGCCCTTCCAAACCGTCACGGGCCGTCTCTGCACGGAAGCCCCACGATGACACCAGTTCGGCTAGGCCGGAGCGTTCGTTTTCCTCGTCCTCGACTATCAAGACTTTTTCGTGACTCATCTTGTCTGTTCTAGCTTGGTTCGTTCCCTTCGTCCGGCCAGAGAGCCTTTCCGAGGCCAACCCTCATGCTGACCGAATGCCCCACGATACGCGGGCAGCTTCCAACCCGGCAAGGTCTGGATTGGCGGGCGGCCGACAGCACGTTTTCTCGGCCTGTCGGAAATGTCAATTTGAGACAAGCCGGCGTGGTTGCCTATGTTGGCAATTCTTCAAGTCTACGCCTTTGCTTTAAGCTTCGGGTGCGGTAGAATTCTTAGTTCCCAGGGTTAGGTCTCATCATCCGTCCGGCTGCCACAATTTTCCCTATCAGAGCTTGGTTGCATCGGCAGCCGGTGAACGATGCACATTTGGAGGATTCCATGATAGTTGGTTGCCCCACACGCGTAAGCCGCCCGCTCGTCGCCGGCCTGTTCGTACTTCTCGCATTCGTATTGATTTCAGGCTCTGCTGTTGCACAGAGCGATGCCACCCCAAAGTGGGATGTGTTTGCCGGGTATCAGTACCTGCATCCCGGCGCCACCATTCCCCTTGGCGACCCCAACAACCCGACTGCGTACAAAGTCCCCGACATGGTGAGGGGATTCGGCACAGCGCTGACCTACAATTTCGATCCGCATTGGGGTCTGGAAGCCGACTTTGGATACAGCTCGGGAAGCGGCAACTCTGCAACCACCGCCTCCATTGGTCCGCGCTTCATCTGGCGGACCGACGATGTCAATTTTTTCCTGCACGCTCTCGGGGGCGGCAACTGGCTCTCCGTGAACGGCGTGAATACCGGCACCAACGGCATCGGCGCGGTCGTCGGCGGTGGAATGGATCTGCCCATTACCAAGACGGTCAGTTTCCGCCTGTTTGAGGCGGACTACGTTTTCGGACACCATAACTACGCCTCGCTTGCGAATGCGCAGTTTCCCTCCCTGCAGCGTCCCGCATTTGAGGGGGTGAGACTGCGCTCGGGCATAGTGTTCAGCTGGGGTGGCGCCGAACCAGTTTCTCCGACTGCCGCCTGCTCGGTACAACCCTCTGAAGTGATGGTAGGCGAACCGCTCACAGCCACGGTCGCTGCCAGCAATTTCAATCCCAAACACACTGTCGGCTATAGCTGGAGCGGCAACGGTGGAACGGTGACCGGAAAAGACACCACTGCCGCCATCGACACCACCAACGCGGCTCCGGGCAGCTATACGATCACCGCGCACGTGACCGACGCCAAGGCCAAGAAGAACAACGAAGCGAGTTGCTCGGCGAACTATACGATCAAGCCGCTGCCGCCGAAGAATCCGCCGACCATGTCGTTGTCGGCCAGCCCAACGAACGTCGTGATTGGCGCAAGCTCCAACCTGACGGCCTCGTGCACGAGTCCGGATAGCGTTCCCGTTTCCGTTGCTAGCTGGACCTCCACCGCTGGTACGGTTTCCGGCAGTGGCAGCAACGGCACTCTGAGCACCACCGGAGTTCCGGCTGGCCCAGTAACGGTCACCGCAACCTGCACCGACTCGCGCGGTCTGACGGGACAGGCCACGGCCCAGGTCACCGTTGAAAATCCGCCGCCACCGCCGGTCAATCCAGAGGTCGTACGACTGGAAGCCCGGCTCGCGTTGCACAGCATTTACTTTGTGGTCGACCAGCCCAGGCCCGCGGATCTCAAACGTGGTCTGCTGGCCAGCCAACAGAAGACGTTGATCTCGCTGGCTGCCGACTTCAAAAAGTATCTCGAAAGCAAACCGGACGCGCACTTGATTCTGGGAGGCCACGCTGATATGCGTGGCTCCGTTGAGTACAATCAGGCACTCTCAGAGCGCCGCGTCAACCGCACCAAGAGCTTCCTGATTGAACAGGGCGTTCCCGAGGCCAGCATCGAGACCAAGGCGTTCGGCAAGGGAAGCAACCTGACCGATGACGAGGTGAAGGACGCGGTAGCGAATAACCCCGAGCTGAGCACAGAAGAGCGGCAGAGGGTGCTCAAGAACATTGTGATCATCCGGATGGCGAGCAATCGCAGGGTGGACGTCACCTTGAGCACGACTGGCCAAGTCTCCCAGCGCCAGTTCCCGTTCAACGCGGAAGATTCGCTGACTCTGATCGGCGGCAGAACGCCGGTCAAAAAGGCGGCTCCTGCAACCACGAAGAAGGCGGCTCCCAAGAAGAAGTAATCGGACCGCAGCAGTCTCAACAACCTTTCGCGGAGAGCGATGACAACACGCTCTCCGCGATTTGTTTTGTTTCGGCGTGGAGTTCAGCCACGTTTTGCTCTCCGAACCAGCGGTGATGAACCTGGTCAGCCCGTTCGCACACCTTCGGCCCGGCAATGCTTCCATTCGGTTACTCGTGCAGAATCTACACGGCCTCCCCGAAAGTGCCATCCCCAAGTGATTGATTTCATGAGACTGTGTCTGGTATTCGGGTTGCCACTTCCTTGTCCTAGAGAGCGGGGGGAGGATGCTGTTGATGAGCCGGTTCCGCGGGCCGCGCAGGCTGACGACTTGGCCGGTGCTGTTTTCCCTCCTCTTGGTGGCGGGGTGTTCCCGTCCCGCCGGGTTGCAAAGTGATGCCGACGCTGCTCCATCGGACCAGCATCAGGTTCCTTTTCATGGTGACGGGAGCGCAACCAGCGGCCCCAGTCCGAGTGCGTCCTCGCTCGCGCGAGACAATGGGCCGAAGCCCGAAATCGGTCTCCCCTTCCGTGATTCTCAGAGTCTGCCCGCCGGCACGCTGTTGACTGTCCGGTTGAAGAACCCCATATCCGCCGACAATCCGGGTGGCAGTGGTACTTTCGAAGCGGTCGTGGACGAACCGGTTATGGTGGAGGGGAATGCGCTGGTCCCGCGTGGCGCCAGCGTCGCAGGCCGCGTGGAATCTGCCCGTGCCTCCAGGGTCAAACACAACCACGGCTACGTCCGTTTGACCCTCGATTCTATTGATGTTGCAGGGAAGGATCTGCCCGTTCAAACATCCAGCTTGTTCGCCCGGGGGAACGCTCCCACCGGCGATGCTTCGCTCAGCGTACTTACTCTGGAACAAGGTCGCCGCCTCACCTTCCGCCTCGCCCAACCCGTCTATGTCACCGGCCAACAGCCGTCGCCGAGTCGCTAACCCCCTTCCGGCAAGGTTCTGCTCGAGTTTTCCACAGAAAGATTTCCCGTTTTAGTGACATCTGCCCTTAGCAGGCACAGGAGCTGTTCCCTATAGTGGGTTCGAAACGGGATGGAACGCGGACGCAACCCGTTGCAAATTCCCATTTTGGGAAAACCAAGGGTCTCGGGCTGCGGGATAACAGGTTCCTTCCGGGAATTATCCCGCGCAGAGTAGGTATATGAGCGCTGCCCCTGAATTCGCTTGGACGACGCAGGATTCGAATCCGGAACTGCGTCCTCTTTTCAGGAACGCACCCCTCGGCCTGGCGCAATGTCAGCGCCAGGGAACCATCACCGCGCTGAACCCGGCGATGGCTCAGATGCTCGGGAACAAACTGAATCAAACCCGATCGGTCCTTCTCGCAGATCTCATTTGTCCGCAGAATCACGCCGAAGGCGAACGACTCCTGGGCGAACTGTTCGAGGGAGAGCGCGACAGCTTTCAGATTGACTCCATTCCGACCGCCTCGAACAGCCACCCAATGCGATGGAGCGCATGGCGCGTGCGCGGGATGAACGGCGAGCCCGATTATGTTCTTGCCGTGGCTGAGAATCCTCCGGAGAACCGGGAAGTCGAGCAGCGCCTTCGCCAGGCCGAGAGGCTTGAGGCCGTGGGTCGTCTCGCGGGTGGCGTGGCCCACGACTTCAACAATCTTCTGACCGGAGTGCTGCTGTACTGCGACCTGCTCATGGCTAGTCTGGAGCCTGGCCATCGCGTCCGTAAGTATGTCGAAGAGATTCGCAACGCCGGCCTGCAAGCCACCGGGCTGGTGCGGCAGTTGCTCTCCGTCGCCCGGCCCACGAATTGTGAACCGCGCCTGCTTTCCCTCAACGAGATCGCCGAAGGCATGCGGAACCTGCTGGTTCGGCTCATCGGGGAAAATATTGAGCTGAACTTCCGCCTCGATCCGACTCTGGGATTGATCAGGATGGATCCGACCCAGGCACAGCAGATTCTCCTCAACCTCGTGCTCAACGCGCGCGACGCAATGCCCGGCGGCGGCCAGGTTACCGTCGAAACCAGCAACTGCAAGGTGCAGGTTCTCACCGAGCCTCGGTTTGGGGCGAGCAGTACGGCCTTGCTCCCCTGTGCGCTTTTCGTGGTGGGAGACAACGGCAGCGGAATGGATGCCGCCACCCGCGCTCGTTTGTTCGAAGCGTTCTTCACCACCAAAGCCGGTGGCAAGGGCACCGGGCTCGGACTGGCTACCGTCCACGACATCGTTACCAGCAACGGCGGCTTGATCCACGTCGACAGCGCACCGGCCTGTGGAACGCGCGTGACCGTGCTTCTGCCACTTGTTCCCGACGAGGCTCTGAATTCCCAGCATGCCAGTGAACCAGAAAAGAACGAGGGGGACTTCCAGCAAGAGAAAGAGAAAAGGAATAAAACGCCATGACGTCAGCCGCAATGAGTCCGATCACCACCACACCGCAAATTCAACCAGCCAATTTTCTTAACCTTTTGATCGTGGACGATGAACGATCAATCCGCGAGGCTTGCCGAGAAGTCGCACAGTCGCAGGGGTTCACGGCCCATGTCGCCGACTCCGCCGAACACGCGTACCGGCTGCTCGACACGCGGGCCTTCGACGCCGTCCTGCTCGATCTGCGCCTGCCCGGCGCCGGCGGCCTGGACGCGCTCCGCCGCATCAAGGATCGCCGTCCCGAATCCATTGTCGTCGTCGTAACAGGGTACGGTACCGTGCAGTCGGCGGTGCAGGCCATGAAGAATGGCGCCTACGACTACGTGACGAAACCGTTCAGCGTCGACGAACTGAAGCTGCTGCTGGAGCGTGTTGGTAGCCACCTGAAGCTGAAGTCGGAAAACCGCCTGCTGCGCGAGAAAGTGAAGTCCAAGCAGGGATTCGGCGGCATCGTCGGCCGCGCCCCGGAGATGGAAAAGCTTTACCGCATCATCGCTAAGGCCGCCAACAGCGTGCACCCGGTATTGATCCTGGGCGAGAGCGGTACCGGGAAGGAAATGGTGGCTCGCTCCATTCACTATTCAGGCCCCTTCCGCGATAAGCCCTTCATCCCGGTCGACTGCGGCTCTCTCGTGCCCACTTTGATCGAGAGCGAGTTGTTCGGCTACGTGAAAGGTGCGTTCACCGGCGCGAACCAGTCCAAGGATGGACTCTTGGCCATGGCCGAAGGTGGAACCGTCTTTCTCGATGAGGTCGGCGAACTTCCTGTTGATCTGCAGGCCAAAATGCTGCGAGCTATCCAGGAAAAGGAGATTCGGCCCGTAGGCAGCACGCGCCGCGTGCCGATCAATGTGCGCATCCTGGCCGCTACCAACCGCGATCTGGAACAAGCCGTCACTCAAGGCGAGTTTCGCCGCGATCTCTACTTCCGTCTCAATGTACTCAGCCTGCGCATTCCCGCGCTGCGCGAGCGCCGGCAAGACATTCTGCTGTTGATCGCTCATTTCATGGAGCGCATGGTGCGAACCTCCGGGCAGGAGAAAATGCTCAGCGACGAGGCCCTCAAGGCGATGCTCGCTTATGACTGGCCCGGCAACGTTCGCGAACTGGAGAACTGCCTTGAGCGTACGTACGCCTTTACCAGCGGTCCACTGATCCACACCACGGATTTGCCGCGAGAGATCGCCAATCTACCAGTCCCAGAGTCTTCGAATGGAAACGGGAATGGGCGCGCGAAAATCATTCCCATGGCAGAACTCGAGAAGCAAACGATCCTGAGTGCGATCACCGAACTCAACGGCGACAAACTGCAGGCCGCCCGGCTGTTAGGCATAGGGAAAACGACCCTTTACCGCAAACTCAAAGACTACGCCGCTCACCAGTACCAATCTTGAGCGTCCGATTTTGAACTGGCGGGGTGTGGCGTGCGTTCCGCAACGGGAAGCGGCGGTGCTGCCGCCATTGCTAAGCGCCGTATTTTCAGCGCGCAGTGCGGTGGCGGCAAACGTGCTATTTGAAATGGCATGATCCTACTCATTACACCTTCAGCTCGCGGCCAACAGTGCGCCGACTCCTTGCAAGCCGCCACTAGCCTGGAAACGCACTGGGCCCAAAACCTGCAGGAGGCCTCGACCCGCCTGCGCCAGCAAACCTACTCCGCTGCGGTCATCGACCAATTCCTGCTCGAAACCGAGCCCGAGGAAAGCGATCAGATGGTCGAACATCTGGGCACCGCATACCCGGTCTACATCAACTTCGCCGTCACGGCGATGGAGCGCCTGGTGCGCGAAGTGCGCTCGGCTCTGCACCGCCGTAAACGCGAAGAGTCCGCCGCCCGCCGTGCTGTCGTGGAGCAGATGCACAGCGAAATGCGCGAGACCCTGACCGCCATGTTGCTTTCCTGTGAATTGGCCATGTCTGTACCCGATGTCCCCGTTCCCGCGGCCGAGAAGATCCGCGCCATCGACAACCTAGCCCGGGAACTGAGAGTTCTCCTGCAGGTGAACTGACTCGTCCGTGCTCGCGTAGTATTTTTGCGCTATTGTGCGCGTCTGCACGGTCCGTTACCGTTTCGCTGCTCGTTCGTTCTGTGGACTGGGGTCCTCTAACAATCTGTGTGTATCTCGCGCACGACTTGGCCGCGTGTTGGCGCATTCGTGTGTCTGTGACGCGAAAAACGGGGAAACATATGACTACTGTCAGAAACCTGATCTGTGCCGTCCTTACCATGTTCTTGGGCTTGAGCGCCGCTGCCCAGCAAATCACAGGAAGCATTCGCGGAACCGTGGTCGATCCCACCGGCGCCGCTGTGCAGGGCGCGTCCGTGAGCGCCAAGCAAACGGAAACAGGTCTGACCCGCACCGCAATCACAGATCGCTCGGGTAGCTATGTCGTGTTAGAACTGCCAGTCGGGCACTACCGCCTGCAGGTTGAGGTCAAGGGTTTCCAGACCTACATCCAGCAAGGCATTACGCTCGACGTAAACGAGACGGCGTCCATCCCTGTTCATCTCGCCGTGGGCGCCGAGACCCAGCATGTCGACGTGCAGGCCGACGCTCAACTCATTCAAGGCACGGTGACCAGTCTGGGCAAGACGGTTTCCGAGCGCGAAGTTCTTGACCTGCCCCTGAATGGGCGTAACTTTACGCAGCTCGGCCTGCTACAGCCCGGGGTCGTGCCTCTCACTCCCGGTCTGTCGGAAGCAGGCGGGTCTCTGCGGGACGGTCAAGCTTACGCTGTCAATGGCCAGCGGCCCGAGTCCAACAACTTCCTGATCGACGGAGCCAACAATTTCAACGGCGTGGACGGTGGTTTCGTTCTCAAGCCGCCCGTAGACGCTATTGACGAGTTCAGGATTCTCACCCACAACGCCAATGCTGAGTTCGGCAACACGCTGGGCTCGACTACGAATATCATCACCCGCTCCGGGACCAACAAGATCCACGGCGCGCTCTGGGAATTCGTGCGCAATGACGCCTTCGACGCCACCAACTACTTTGCTACGACAACCGAGCCACTGAAGCAGAATCAATTCGGCGGGACCTTCGGCGGGCCCATTCGCAAAGATAAGACGTTCGTCTTTGGATTCTACGAGGGCTTTCGCAACCGGCAAGGTGAGACTCAGGGCAGCACGGTTCCCTCGCTCGCGGAACGCGGGGGCGACTTCAGCCAGTTGTGCGATGCGACGAAGGGGGAAACGTTTGACAGCAACGGGGTGTGCAGCAACCCAACTCCAGGCCATCAGCTTTACAACCTATTTGTCCAAGTCCCGCCGGGACAACCTCCAGCGCCCATCCTCAACAACCAGTTGCCATTCATCGATCCGCTGTCGCAGGGGCTCTTAGGCCTGTTTCCAGAGCCCAACAGCGGCACCAACGTGTTCACCTCTACTCAGACTCTGCGTGACAATACCGATCAGTTCGGGTTGCGTCTGGACCACTATCTCTCCGCCAACGACACTTTGAACTTCCGCTACATGTTCAGCAATGGCACGCGGTTCGATCCTCTCTCCACGTCCGGCGCAAGCGTGCCCGGTTTTCCCGTCGGAGAAAATCATCGCGCTCAGAACTTCGTGGCCCAGGAGACACACACGTTCTCTCCCACCACGATCGGTGTCTTCCGGTTCTCGTACTTGCGAAACAAGTTCCTTTTTGATGAGCACCAGAATCACACCTCTCCCGCCAGCCTGGGTTTTCAATACTCCCCTAGTCTCGACGTAGCGACGGGCCCTCCGTTCCTCCAGGTGAATGGTTACACCACGGTCGGCGATCCAATCACGGGACCGCGCGACACTTATGAAAACGCCTACGACTATTCTGGGTCATTGAGCTGGGTTCACGGGCGGCACGAACTCAAATTCGGTGGCGGCTACGAGCACCTGAATGTCAATGTGCTGCAGGGGATCGCGACCAACGGCTTCTTTGTGTTCATCCCAAATTTTCCGATTCTTGGAGACGGTTTCGCCGCGTTCCTGGTCGGACAGCCTGTTTTCTTCCTCCAGGGCCGAGGTGATTTCTCACGCGGAATCAGGGGTAACTCGCTAAACGGCTATGCGCAGGATACGTACAAAGTAAACTCCCGTCTGACCTTGAACGTTGGCTTGCGGTACGAACTGCCGTTCCCTTACACGGAGATCCACAACCGGCAGACGCTTTTCATTCCCGGGAGGCAGTCGACGGTCAAGCCCGATGCGCCTGCAGGATTGCTTTATCCCGGTGACCCCGGCGTTCCGGGGGGCCTGATCCCGACGTTCAAGAAAGGTTTCGCACCGCGCTTCGGTGTCGCTTGGGACCCAACGGGAGCCGCAAAGTGGTTGGTGACCTCCGCTTACGGAATCTTTTACGAACCGTACTACACGGGCCAGGGCGGGCCGCTACAATCGCCGATCAGCGCGCCTCCATACCTGCAGACCCAACAGATCAGCCTTGGTCCCGCAGGTCTTAATTTTGCCGATCCCTACAACGGCAACCCTCCGCCGTTGAACTCATTCGCCAAACCCCTGACCAACTTGACGCTCACTCCGAACCTGCCTCTGCCTTACTCGCAGGATTGGGACATGAACGTCCAAAGGTCCTTCGGCTCCGACCTCCTGCTTGAAGTCGGGTATGTAGGTACCAAGGGCACAAAGCTCCCGCGCTTCATCGAGGGCAATCCGGCGATCTACGTCCCGGGCATCGACTTAACCACCGGCCTGCCGCTCTCGACCTCGGGCAATGCCGATCAGCGGCGCCTCTATTCCGGCTGCACGCTGGATGTGAACTCTCCGCCCTGTACTTACTCCTCAACCGGTCTTATCGCTGGCATCGCGAATTCGTCTTACAACGCTCTAGAGGCGAGCCTGCGCAAGCGCTTCAGCCACGGAATTTCCTTCCTGGTTTCGTACACATTTTCCAAGACTCTGGATGATGCGTCGTCATTCAACATGACCGGCTCCGCCTCCAAGCCAGTGGCGGGTGAAAATGATCTCGCGCAGGATCCATTCAACCTCGCAGCGGAGCGCGGCCGTTCTCTGTTCGATGCCCGTCACCGCCTGGTGCTGAGCTACCAGTGGAGCCTCCCGTTCTGGAGGCAGCCTCACGGCTGGTATCAGCAGGCCCTGGGCGGCTGGCAACTGAACGGAATCGTGACCGTGATGAGCGGCACTCCCTTCACTGTATTCGATTCCAATGATGTCTCCCAGCAGGGAGGAGCGCCGGAAATCACGGGCTTCTCCGCCAATCGCCCGAACCTGGTTACCGGGCAAAATCCGAATTCGGGACCGCGCACTACCGAAGCGTGGCTTAACGCCGCCGCATTCCAACAGATTGCCCCCGACCCGAATTCTCCCGTGCAGCAATTCGGCACTGCGGGCCGCAACATTGCCCAAGGGCCGGGCTATGGCAATTGGGATTTCTCAGCTTTCAAGACCATTCGGGTGACCGAGGGCAAAGAGTTCCAATTCCGCGCCGAGTTTTTCAATCTCCTGAACCACACGAATTTCCGGTTGCCCGACAGCGACATCAGTTCGCCAACCTTCAATCACATTCTCGCGGCCCAGGACCCGCGGTTGATTCAGCTAGCGCTGAAGTTCAACTTCTAGGCGCGTGCAAAGACGGCATGGAAGAAAGACATGTGGGGACAGCCGAAGGCGGCTGTCCCGCCTGGGCGAAGCACGGCGGGCAAAGCAACACAATCGCAGCGTCGCGATTCCGACTGTGCAAATTCTTGCGCACCCACTCTGAAATAACTTCCCGTTAGCGCTGATTCCCACTAGAATGGTCGCCGCCGGAATCCCGTGTCCCACACGGTATCCGCCGCCCGGAGGTTCTGTGCACGTCCTGGTTACCGCCGACACGCTCTCGGGATCGTGGACCTACACCCGCGAGCTGGTTACGGGTCTGGTCACACGTGGCGTGCGCGTCACGCTCGTCAGCTTCGGCGAAATCCCGCTCCCTGAACAGACGACGTGGATGGACCACCTGCATGGCCTCGACTACCGCCCGACTGCGTTTCGCCTGGAATGGATGCAGGAAGCTGAGGAAGACCTACCCGAATCGTCGGCATTCCTCACCGCGCTGGTTCAGGAACTCCGGCCCGACGTTCTTCACCTCAATCAGTTCTGTTACGGCAACCTGCCCGTGGACGTTCCTCGCGTCGTGATGGCGCATGGCGACATGATCACCTGGACGGAGGCCGTGCAGGATCGCCCACCTCGGCCTTCGGCTGCGTCCGAACGCCGTCCGCTGAAGTGGTATCGTGACATGATTCTCCGCGGCATTGCCGGGGCCGACGCCCTGGTGGCCCCGTCCTCGTGGATGCTCGACCGGGTCCGCACCTGCTACGCCCGGCCGCAGCGTGATGAAGTCATCTACCCAGGACGCAATCCAATTTTCTTCAATCCCTACGTCAGCAAAGATGATTGCGTGCTGGCCGTGGGCCGGTTGGTCGACGCCAGCAAGCAGGTGTCTCTCCTCACCCAGCACACGCATCCCCTCCCGGTATGCATTGTGGGCGCCGAACAGACCGTACCCGTGCCCCGCATTCCGATCCGTGCTGACGTTAAAGTCACAACCAACCAGACTTCCGTTGCAATTCGCGGCGCGCAGACCGAGGCACAACTTCGCGCACTCTACAGCCGTGCCTCGATTTATGCCGCCACCGCACGTTACGAGCCCTTGGGGATGGCCGCACTCGAAGCTGCATTTTCACGCTGCGCCATCGTGGCCAACGACATCCCGAGCCACCGCGAGATCTGGGGCGATGCGGCTCTCTACTTCCGCACCAACGATGCCGCCAGCCTCGCGGAAAGCATTCGCCTGCTCAACTCCGACCGAACGATGTGCCGCGCCTATGCCGAGCTTGCCTACACCCGCGCCCGCGAGCGCTTTACCACCAAGCGCATGATCGAGGATTATCTGGAACTCTATCGCAGCCTGGTCTCCGTCCGTTCCGCCGCCGCGTAACACGAGGAAGCATGGGAGTGAGGAAGAATGGGAAGGGCCCGACTTCAGTCGTGCCGTAACCGATGTTCTCTGCTTGCGCCTTTAGACGCTGCTGAAAAACGCACGATTCGTATCAGGCTATGCCTTCAGGCATAGCGTAAATGCTGGCGAGTCAATCACGCCTTCAGGCGCTGCCCACGCGGAATGCGACTTTTTCCGCAACCTCTTTAGCCGCTGCGGCCAGCTTCTTCCATGCCGCTGCGACCCCGCGACACGCAACCCCGCTTAATGATATCTTTTAGCCTTACTAGAAACCCGTAAGGTTGGAGGATCGATTCATGGCACAGGTAAAGATTACGGTTAGACCCAATGGCCCGTTCCGGGTCGAGGCTCCCGAAGGCTCCGTCGAATTGGTCGATGTCAACGGCACCCCATTCGACCTCACCGGCAAAACGGCATTCTCGCTCTGCCGCTGCGGCGGATCCGTCAACAAGCCCTTCTGCGACGGCACGCACAGCCGCATCGGATTCCAGGGCGCAGAGTTGGCCGTGAAGAAGGCCGAAGGCGGTTCGTAGTCCATCCGCGGAGGAGATCGTGCACGATTCACAGGACCGGCAACTGGGAATGCATCGCAAGATCACACGCCGCGACTTCCTCAACGGCATCGCGGTGACAGCGGGCGCAGCCATGATGCCGTGGGATCTTTTCGCTGCCGATGATCCTGCAGCCCCAGAGAAATCCCCCAGCTACTACCCGCCCGCGCTTACCGGCCTGCGTGGCAGCCATCCCGGTTCGTTCGACGCCGCCCACAGCCTCCGCGACGGCACGTTCTGGGATTCGGTTGGCAAGCCCGAAGACACCGGCGAAACCTATGATCTGATCATCGTCGGTGGCGGCATCAGTGGCCTCGCGGCCGCCCACTTCTACCGCAAGGCGGCGGGCGCAAAGGCACGCATCCTCATTCTCGACAACCATGACGATTTCGGCGGTCACGCCAAGCGCAACGAATTCCGGGTAAACGACGTGTTCCGCCTGGGTTTCGGCGGCACCTTCTCGATCGAGAGCCCCGCTCCCTACAGCGCCGTCGCCAAAGGCGTGATTGAAGAGTTGGGCATCGACGTTCCTTCCTATTCCAAGTATGTCGACAAGACTCTCTACCATTCGCTTGGCCTGCGCCCCAAGATTTTCTTCGACAAAGAAACATTCGGAGCCGACAAGCTTGTGGTCAACCCCAGCCCTCGAGGTGGAACCGAGAGCGAAGACGCTGCCGCCGAATCACCGGAGTTGCTGAAGCAGTTCCTCGCCGACGCTCCCCTCGCCGACCAGGCCAAGCGCGACCTGCAGCGCCTCTATCAGGAACCCAAAGACTATTTTCCCGGGCTGACTTCAGACCAGAAGAAAGCAAAGCTCGCCCGCATCAGTTATGGCAGCTTCCTGAAAGATGTCGCCGGCGTTCACGATGACATCGTCAAGATGTATCAGACCATGCCACACCCGCTGTTCGGCGTGGGCATCGATGCGGTTTCAGCGCAGGATGCCTGGGGATTCGACCTGCCCGGCTTCGATGGCCTGAAGTTGGACGACAAGCCCGGCAAGGGAATGAACCGCGACGCCATTCCCAATGAAGAAGCCGAGAAATACTTCTTCCACTTTCCCGACGGCAATGCCACGATCGCGCGCCTACTGGTCCGCAAACTGATTCCCGACGCCGTCCCCGGCAACTCCGTCTCCGACGTTGTCCTGGCCAAGGCGAACTACGGCAAACTCGACGACTCCACTTCGCCCGTGCGCATTCGCCTGAACAGCACGGTCGTGCGCGTGAAGCACCTTGGGGACTCCGGCAGCGCGAAGGAAGTGGAGATCAGCTACGCTCGCGGCGGCAAGGTCTACACCGCCAAGGCAAAGCACTCAATCCTCGCCTGCTGGCACGTCGTGATTCCCTATATTTGCGAAGAACTGCCTGACAAGCAGAAGGAAGCGCTGGCCTCGGCGCAGAAAGTTCCTTTGCTCTACACCAACGTTGCCATCCGCAACTGGACGTCGTTCCAGAAACTGGGCGCGAATTCCGTGTACGCCCCGGGCATGTACCATTCGTATGTAAATCTCGACTTACCCGTGAGCATCGGCGGCTACGAATGTCCGCGCAAGCCGGAGCAACCCATCGTCGTCCACATGGTGAGAACACCCTGCCATCCCGGACGTCCCGCGCGCGACCAACACAGCATGGGCCGTATGGAACTGTTCAGCACAACGTTCGAAACCATGGAGCGCAAGATTCGCGAGCAGCTAGCCCGCACGCTGGGCCCGGGCGGCTTCGAGCCGGCGCGTGACATCGCCGCGATCACTGTCAATCGCTGGCCCCACGGCTACGCCTACGAGTACAACTCGCTGTTCGATTCGTTCTGGCTCGAAGGTGGCGAGACCCCGTGCGAAGTCGCGCGCAAGCCCCACGGCCGCATCGCCATCGCCAACTCCGACGCCGGCGCCTATGCCTACACAGATGAAGCGATCAATCAGGCTTACCGTGCGGTGGGGGAGATTACGAAAAGCTGAGAAGAGCCCATGTGGGGACAGCCGCCCCCGGCTGTCCGCCGAGCGCAGCTCGGCGGGTTGTCAGTGAACGTCAATCTGTGCTCTGGCCTCTTAACTGCGCCACCTTGTTTCGTGCCTCTTGCGCCTGTTGCGTCATGCCTTTCGCCTGATATGCATCCGCCAGAGCATTCTCCAAGTCCGGATCATCGCCGGTCTGCTCCCGCTCTTTCAGATAAGAAGCAATCGCGTCGTCGTACTGCTTCAGTTCGGCCTGGGAAACGCCCATTCTGTAGTAGACGCCGCTAGCCTGTGGTTCAAGACGCAATGCGGCTTTGTATTCGTCGATCGCACCCGCATGATCTTGCTGCTCCGCGAGCGCCACTCCCAGCCCGGCATGGGCAGCGCCATTGTCCGGCTCCTGTACCACCACCTTTGCAAATTCCCCCTGCGCCTCTTTCGCTTGCTCTTGTCTTAGATAGGTAGCCCCCAACTCCATTCGGGCTCTTGTGTTCTGCGGTTGCAGATCTAACACGCGCTTCAACTCACTCTCGCCTTCGGGGAATTGTCCCTTGCTGAAGTAGGCGTGCGCGAGCGCGTAATGTGCCGACGCATCCTGCGGATTCTGCTGTACCTTCTTTTGAAGCTCGCTGATCATTCGATCGACGTTTCTCTCAGCGTCCGTTAACGATCGCCCAAACTGCATCGACGGGCCCCGCCACCGTTGTACTCCCAGCGCGCTGCCTCCCACGATCAAGACCATGAAGAGCAGAACGCCGACCCGTCGCAGCGGCTTGTCGTGCCCCGGCGCCACACGAGCAACCAGGGCCCCGAGGATCAGTCCGCTGACTAGTCCACCGGCGTGGCAGGCGTTGTCGATACCCGGAAACAAGCTCCCGAAGAGAACGTTAAACCCGACGAAGAAGACGAGACTTCTCAGTGTTCCTCGGATCGCGATGCCAGGCAGTGAGAATTCGCCCAGGTAGAACGATGCGATCAGGGCACCAGCGAGTCCAAAGATCGCACCCGATGCGCCCACGCTGAGCACGCTCGGATTCCACCCCACACTGGCTACGCCGCCGGCAATGCCGGTGAGCAGGTATATTGCGCCAAAAGTCCAACGTCCGTAAAGCGACTCGCAAAGCGCGCCCAGATCCCAGAGGCACCACATGTTAAAGGCGATGTGCATCAGGCCGCCGTGAAGGAACATGTAGGTTAAGAGCCGCCACCAATCGCCTGACAGCGTCAACGGCCCGAAGTTCGCGCCGAAGTGTACAAGAGTTTTTCCCGGAAAATCTGCCGCCGAACCGCTGGCCAGCACCATCGCGAGAAACACCGCCAGACTGGCGCCAAACAGCACGTGCGTCAGGGTAATGCTTGCTTCACGGCGTACCCAGGGCGCGGGCATGACGATCTGCTTCGCGTCTTCCCCCTCGTCGCCGCGCTGCGCAGCTTCGTGCTGCACACACCACTGGCAAATCTTCTTCCCGAAAGTCAAACCGGGAAGCTTGCGTCCGCATTGAATGCAATTCGCCATGGCTTATCTAGAAAAGATTATCAGTTAATGTGAATGTGGGGAGGCGCAGTTGAAACACGTAGCCCCGGACGCATTCGTCCGGGGCTGTTCGCTTCACCTCGCGGAGCGGACGAAGGCGTCCGCCGCTACGTGAGGCGGGGTTAGTGGATAGTTTTCGTCTTCCGCGACATGTAGTCCATCAGCAGATACTGCCCTAGCGTGTACGGCGTAGTGAAGTAGGCTTTTCCTCGGCACATCTCCGTAACCTTCTGCACGAACTGCACCAACCCATAGTCGGACGCCAGCATGAACGTGTTGATCAGCACCCCGGCGCGCTTACACTTCGAGACTTCTTCGAGCGTCTGGCTCACCACCAGCGGATCGAGCCCAAACGCATTCTTGTAGATGCGCCCATCCTCCAGCGTCAATGCCGAAGGCTTACCGTCGGTGATCATCACGATCTGCTTCATGTCTTTTCTTTGCCGCTGCAGGATTCTCTGCGCCAGCCGCAGTCCCTCGCGCGTGTTGGTGTAGTAAGGCCCCACCTTCACCCGCGCGAGTTGTGACAGCGGAACCTCTTCGGCCGAATCGTGAAACAGCACCAGCGAAAGCGAGTCGCCCGGATACTGCGTGCGGATCAAGTGCGACAGCGCCATCGCGACTTTCTTTGCCGGAGTGAACCGGTCCTCGCCATAGAGAATCATCGAGTGCGAGCAATCCAGCATCAGCACCGTCGCGCATGACGATTGATATTCGCACTGGTGCACCTGCAGGTCCGAATACTCGATGTTGAGCGGCAGGTTCAGTCCTTCCCGCTGGATCGCGCTGGAGAGCGTGGCCGTGATGTCGAGGTTCAACGTGTCGCCGAACTCGTAGGTCTTCGAAGACCCGCTGGTCTCGATGCCGGTCGCGAGATCGCGCGTGTCATGCCGTCCAAAGCTCGATTTACCCAGAGATCCAAGCAGGTTGCGCAGCGATTTGAAGCCGAGAAAGTCGAGACTCTTGTCGGTGATTTCAAACTTCGCCTGTTGTGCCTCGCCGGTCTGCCCACCAGCGCTGGACTGCCGCGCGGGGTCATGCGGCTCGTCGATGGAAATGTAATCTTCCTGCTGCATGCGCTCGATGAGCTTCTCGATCAATTCATCGAGTTGCCCGTCCATCTGCATCTGCTCGATCTGTTCGCGCAGGTTCTCGTCGAACATCTCGCCATTCATCAGGGCCTGCTCGATCGCGCGTCGCAGTTCGTCGAGAGTTTGCTCTCCTTCAGGCAGTTCGTACCACATGGAATCCTGGAACCCGCTCTGCAGGAGGTAATCCGAAAGCGCGCTGAGCAGATCCTCCATGCTCATTTCGCTGGCCGGGTCAGGAACGTATTTGGAATAGCGAATGCGTTTCATAATGCAGTTATGAGCTATGAGCTTCGAGTCGCGAGCAAACCCTGATGCAATGCTATTCTGGTTCTAGCTCGGAGCTCAAAGCTCGAAGCTCAGTTGAACTGCCGTCTCTGCCGGTACGGCCGCTCGTCCGGCTCGATTGCTTTCTCTCGCACAGCCTCCGGCTTTTTCTCTCCCGCCTTGAACACGCGTTCCTCGCTGCGCCCGATACGCTTGTGCGCATGCAGCCCTTCGAGGATGAACTCCGCAGCCGATACCTGCTGCTCGGCACTCTCCTTCTGCGATACTCCCAGCGGTCCGAGCTTATCGACCAACCCCTGAATATCCTTCAGGTTCTCGAGCGCTTCCACCGCAGGAACGGAGTCCGACAACTGAATCTCTCCGCCCAGGTCAAACCACTGCACGATCTGCTGCACGTTCGCGCCGGTGTAATACTCGTCGTACGTCTTGGCGATCGCGGCGCGGATCAACTCGCGCCCCACATGGTCGGCGCCCTTCATCTCGCCTTCGTACTCCAGTTCAAGCTTGCCGGTAATCGCCGGGAGCGCCGCGTACACGTCGCTGATGCGGGGCACGACTACCTTCTCGTCGTTGCGAATCGCGCGCCGCTCGGCATTCGAAATCACGTTTTCCATCGCCGAGATGGGCAGCCGCTGGCTCACGCCTGAACGCTTGTCGATCTTCTTGTCCTCGCGTGCCGCGAACGCCACGCGTTCGATGACCTCCTGCACGTAGTTCGGCAGGTGCATCGGATGCCCGTTGCGCTGCGTCCATGCCTCCTGCGCCGTGATCGCAATTCCTTCCTCGACGGTCGCCGGATAGTGCGTGCGAATCTCCGAGCCAATACGATCCTTCAGCGGCGTGATGATCTTTCCGCGCGCCGTATAGTCTTCCGGATTCGCGCTGAACACCAGCGCAACATCGAGCGGCAGCCGGATGGGATATCCCTTAATCTGCACGTCGCCTTCCTGCATGATGTTGAACAATCCCACCTGAATCTTTCCCGCCAGATCCGGCAGTTCGTTGATGGCGAAAATGCCGCGATTAGCGCGGGGGAGCAGTCCGTAGTGAACCGTCAATTCGCTCGACAGTTCGTGCCCGCCGCGCGCCGCCTTGATAGGATCGATGTCGCCGATCAGATCCGCGATAGTTACGTCGGGCGTGGCCAACTTCTCCACGTATCGCGCCTCAGGCGAAAGATAAGCGATGGGAGATTCATCCCCCAGCCGCGCGACCTCCTCGCGGCAACGCCGGCAGATCGGCGTGTAGGGATTGTCGTGAACCTCGCATCCGGCAAGATAGGGCATCTGCGGATCGAGTAGCGTCGTCAGCGCCCGCAGGATGCGGCTTTTGGCCTGCCCGCGCAGTCCCAGCAGGATGAAATTGTGCCGCGAAAGAATAGCATTGATGATCTGTGGTACCACCGTGTCGTCGTAGCCCACAATGCCGGGAAACACCGCGGCGTCACCGTTCTCACGCAGTCGGGTGATGAGGTTCTCGCGCAGTTCGTCCTTAACGCGGCGCGTACGCAGACGCTCCTCAGAGAAAACGCTGCTGCGCAGTTTACCCAGTGTGCGCGGAAGACTCATGAAAGGAACCCCCACAGAACTACAATGGACTGATTATACCCCCGGTCGCGGCCCTAGCCTTTGGGCTTGCCACGCCCTTGTGGAGGCGGAGAGTCATCAGAACGTTTGCGATCTGGCGGCGTGGCGTAGATGCGCACCTTATTGCTCAGGTATGCCTGATTTGCCTCGCGGTCGGTCCAACTGTCAGTCAGACGGCTGAAGGATCTCTGCCTTCAGTTGGACAAATCGGGGATGTGGTATGCGAGGGAGACCCCACACAGAGCTATGCCTTGTACTTGCCTTCAAACTACACTCTGGCAAAACATTGGCCGATCATTTACTTCTTCGACCCCGGGGGCCGCGGCCGTCGTCCACTTGAACTCTACAAAGACGTTGCCGAAAAATACGGTTTCGTGATTGTCGGCTCGAACAATTCGCGAAATTTCGGGCCCGATCAGTCCAGAAGCGTGAATGCAATCTGGCTCGACACGCACCTGCGCTTTGCGCTGGATGGGCGTCTCACTTACGTCAGTGGATTCTCGGGCGGCGCCCGGGTGGCCGGCGCGATGGCGCTGAGTTGTCACCAGTGCCAAGTCGCCGGTGTCATTGCGCACGGTGCCGGGTATCCCACGAACTGGGGCGAGGCAAGGGATAAATTGCTTTACTTCTTCGCAGTCGGAAATCAGGATTTCAATTGGTCCGAGGTCATGACGATCCGGCGTGAACGGGAAGATAGAGGCTTGCCCTACCGGGTGCGTGTGTTTTCCGGGCCGCACCAGTGGGCGCCCGCCCCAGTAATGGAGGATGCAGTTGAATGGTTGATGTTGAGAGCGATGCAGGCCGGGGATCGGCCGCCAGATGCGGCTTTCATCGATCGATTGCGGAGCAGGATGCAAGCCGAAGCAGACGATGCAGAGAAGAAGAACGATGCAATTGCGCAGCTCAACGCTTACCATTCGTTGGTTTCTGATTTCACCGGCCTCAGAGACGTGACGGAATCTGAAAAGAAGCTGGCGGTGCTGAAGAAGTCTCCAGCTCTTAGGGCCGCCTTGAAGAATGAGAACGAGCAGATTGCAGACCAATCTGCACTGGAAACCGAAGTTTCAACCAAGATACAAACCTACGTAAACGGCACAGCCGACGACACGATTACCCTCGGCAATGACATCCTCCACGACATGCGCCGTCTGCGTGACCAGGCGGAGCATTCCAGGAACGACACGAAGCGACTGGTTGCCAGGCGCGCTCTCGACGGGCTCTGGGTGGCAGGAATCGAGCGCGGACAGCAGGAACTCGAGTCTCGCCATTTCGAGAGGGCGGAAGCGTGCTTCGACCTCATGAGCCAAGTGCGGGACGAGCCGTGGCCGATGCTTCTGCTCGCCGAAGCTCATGCGGCTGCAGGCAACAGAAAGTTGGCGATCAGAGACCTGCAAGAGGCCATACGGCGAGGTCTGACCGATGCCGCAGTGATCGAATCGAACGACAAGCTTCAGGCTCTGAAGACGGACCCGGAGTTCCTTAAACTTGTAGAGAAGTTAAAGCAGAAGTAGCGTCCGTCCAGCGTCTCGCACGATTTTCAGTGCGCATGTCCGTTGCCCCCAGCCTTCTCGCGCGCCCGCGCTGCGCGCCGCAGATTCGGGAGAACGCCTTCCAGATACGCCGCAAGCGCAGGGATTCGCTGGCTCTCCGAACGCATCGCTAGCAGTATCTGCTTGAAGTCGAGATCGAGCGGCAACGAGCCCGCGATGTGAAACGAGAGCGCTCCCTCATCGGTTTCGGAAATGTCCTGCGCAGCGCCGGCCAGAGACAGAATATCGCGGTGGACTTGAATTGCTCGTGCGCGTTCCTCCGCTGTCGGAACGCCGGGTTCGTCGGGAACGAGCAATACTTCCGCGCGCAGGAACGAACGCTCCTGGTTGAGTTCAAGCACCTCAAAACGCTGCCGGCCTTCCGCGATCAGATCGAGACGCCCGTCGGAATACTCTTTCGTGACGGTCACGATCTCCGCCGTGTACCCAATCTCGGCAATCCCCTCTTCCAGTGCGCGTACCACGCCGAAGGGCGCGTTCGTGGTGCGGCACTCCCCGATCATCTCCTTGTATCGCGGCTCGAAAATGTGAAGGGGCAGCGGAGTGCCAGGAAGCAGCACGACGTCAAGCGGAAACAAGGGAAGAAGTGCCACGAAATCTCCAATTCGTGAGCGTGCAACCACGCGAGATTCCCGATTGTACGACACCGTTCCGGCGCGCATCTTGACTTGTCCCTTCGCGGGGAATACAACGCCAGCATGGAACTCGCAGGCCAAGTGGTCGTAGTCACGGGAGCCTCGATGGGCATCGGCGAGGCGCTTACCAAAGTGTTTGCGCAGGCAGGGGCGAGCGTGGTGATGCTGTCGCGCGATGCCACCAGGGCCGAGGCTGCACGCGCACGGGTCGGTTTTCCCGATCGCACCGTCGCCCTATCCTGCGACGTACGCAACTCCGAGGAGGTCGACCGCGTCCTCGCCCTGACCCTGCATCATTTCAAACGCGTCGACGTCTGGATCAACAACGCAGGACACGGCCTGCTGGATTCGGTTTCGCAAATGGAAATGTCTGCTTGTCACGACATGTTCGCCACCAACTTCTTCGGCGCAGTCTCGGCCATGCAAGCCGTGATCCCGGTGATGCGCCAGCAGGGCTCGGGCACGATCATCAACATCTCCAGCGTCGCCGGACACCTTCCCCTGCCCTTCCACGCCGCCTATAGCGCGACCAAGTTCGCGCTCAATGCCATCGGCAAGGCGGCAGGAGTCGAACTGAAAAAGGACGGCATTCACGTGCTCACCGTGTGTCCCGGTTACGTGCGTACCGCTTTCGGCGAGAATGCCGTTCAGGGCAGGGAACTGAAAAGAGTGCGCCCGGGTTCGGTGCGCGGCGTCAGCGCCGAGCGGGTCGCCCGCGCTAGTCTACGCGGATACTTGAAGCAGAAGCAGGAAGTCGTTGTCCCGTGGACGATGCATGTGCCGATAAAGATCTATCAACTCTTCCCCGCCGTAGTGGAGTGGGCGATGGGAAGGATGGCTGGATAACTCGCACCTACGCCGGGATTTTTAACTATCCCAATTCCGTCAGCAGGGCTTCCATTTCTGATTGCGCATGCAAATTCCCCGTGCGCCGCGCCGACGCGATGCCGTCGTTGAGCATCTTCTTGGCGTCGTCGACCCTTTCCGCCCGCACCAGCGTCTGCGCTGCCATAAAATATCCAGCCGTGTATGCGGGATCGTTCTCCAGCAGAATCGAGAATTCTGCCAGCGCCCGGTCGAAGTCCCCTTGCTTGGAGTACTCCATGGCGAGTCCGTAACGCGCGAATGAGTCTTTGGGATGTTCCGTCAGGATCTCGTTGAGAGCAGCGATGCGGTCCATAGAATTAGTTGCGAGCGGTCACGTAGACGAGGTTACTACAAACTCGCTGCCGGAAACTGGTCAGACCCTCCGCGAGTGATTACAATGGCGAGTCCCGACAATTGCTGGTCCGAGAATAACGATCCGAGAATAACCAATTGACCTGCCCCTACTTCATGCCGGTGGAAAAGCTGGAGAACGGTACGTGGCCTCATCCCGCGAGGCTTCCCTTGGGTTGCGGATGGCGCGGCCACTGCACCGCTCCCGGTCACGAGGGCGAAATTCCGCAGCAGCACATTCTCGAGGCCTTTTGCAATCTGGGCTACGCTGATTCCTGCAACTGGGCGCCTCAGGAACGGGCTTGGGATGCAGTGAGATTTGCGGTGGTCGCGTCGCCTGTGGCTGGCAAGAGCGGCGAAGGTGGGCGTGCCAGTGTTGTTCCAGCCCGCATCCTGCGCCTGCGTTACGTCTGCGAACGAAATCATCTGCCCGTCGAACACGGAGACTTGGAATTTGACCTGTCGCTGGCCACCTGGTTGCGGCGGCACGACGATGCGCGGGTCCAGAAGATGGCGGAATGCTTTCTGGAGTCGTACTTGAAAAAGAAAGCTTGAGAAATAGCCCTGGCAACTGCAGCCTGACGAAGGGAAGGCAACCATGAAAGACGACGCGCTACCCCCCCGCCCGGTCCGGGATTCACAATCCGAGATGGCCGAGATCGTTCTGCCCAACGACGCCAACCCGCTCGCCGCCTTGCTCGGTGGCCGGTTGATGCACTGGATTGATCTGGCGGGCGCCATGGCCGCTCACCGCCACTCCCGCAACTACGTCATCACCGCTTCCGTTGATCACATCGACTTTCTGGTGCCGGTGCGAGTGGGGGACCTGGTCATCCTCCGCTCGTCGGTGAACCGCGTCTTCAGCTCATCCATGGAGGTTGGCGTGAAAGTCTTCGTCGAGAACTACATTGCCGACACCGCACAACACGTCGCCTCCGCACACCTGACGTTCGTGGCCGTCGATGGCCAAGGCAAACCCCTGAAGGTCGCCCCGGTGATTCCCGAAACCGACGAGCAGCGGCGCCGTTATGACGACGCCGGCAGGCGGCGTGAAATTCGGCGTTCCGAACTGGAAAGACGCCGCAAGGCGCGCTGAGTCCCCGCGCTCTTGAACTACCAGCAACCACGTTCTTCGGGAAGAACCGGGTCACTGAAGTGCCGAAAGATTTCTTATGGACAGCGCCCTCCTGGTACATCGCCTTCACTTCGCTTTTACGATCACTTTTCACTATCTCTTTCCGCAGCTCACGATGGGCTTGGCACCACTCATCGTGGTGCTTAAGAGTCTCGCGCTTCGCCGAAATGATGAGACCTATCACCAGGCCGCGCGCTTCTGGGCTAGGATCTTCGGCATCAACTTCGTGCTGGGCGTGGTCACCGGAATCCCCATGGAATTTCAGTTCGGCACGAACTGGTCGCACTTCTCGCGCTTTGCCGGAGGCGTGATCGGCCAGACTCTGGCGATGGAAGGCATGTTCGCCTTCTTCCTAGAGTCCGCCTTCCTGGGCCTGTTCTTGTACGGAGAGAAGCGGCTCGGCCCGCGTGGCCACTGGTGGTCGGCGGTCGCGGTGTTCCTGGGATCGTGGCTCTCAGGATTCTTCATCGTAGCGACCGACGCTTGGATGCAACATCCCGTGGGCTACGCCAAGGCCGCCGACGGATCGCTGCAGCTCACGAGTTTCTGGGACTTGGTGCTGAATCCCTGGGCGTGGTGGCAATACGCTCACAACATGAGCGGCGCCGTGATCACGGGAGCGTTTGTGATGGCCTCCGTAGGCGCGTTTTATCTGCTGTGGGGCAAATTCGAAGAGCACGGCCGCATCTTCCTGCGCGTAGGAGTCATCGCGGGCCTGATCTTCAGCGTTCTGCAGTTGTTTCCCACCGGCGACGGACAGGGCCGCCTGATTGCCCAGAATCAGCCGGTGACGCTCGCTGCTATGGAAGCCTTATTTGCCAGCCAACCGGGAGCGCCGCTGGTGCTGGTCGGCCAGCCCAATGTGGAACAAAAGAAGATCGACAATCCGCTGGTGGTTCCCGACGCCCTCAGTTTTCTGACCTACCGCGCGTGGAAGGCTGAGGTGAAGGGCCTGGATGCTTTCCCCGAAGATCAGTGGCCGTCGAACATTGCACTGCTCTACTTCAGCTATCACATCATGGTGGGACTAGGCACGCTGTTCATCGCCATCGCGGTCGTGGCAGCGTTCCTGTTGTGGCGCGGGAAGTTGTTCTCGAGCCGCTGGATGCTGTGGATTCTGCTGCTCTCCCTGCCATTCCCCTACATCGCCAATACCGCCGGATGGATGGTCGCAGAACTGGGTCGCCAGCCCTGGCTGGTTTACGGCCTCATGCGCACCGCTGACGGCTACTCCAAGACGGTCTCAGCGGGGAATGGCATGTTTACGCTGCTGGGCTTCATGGGAATGTACACCGTGCTGGGAATTCTGTTCCTGTTCTTAGTGCGCCGCGAGATCGAACAAGGGCCTGAAGCTGACACGGGATCGGGCCACTGATTTTGGGTGGCGCAGCGCTTTCAGCGCTGCGATAAGCGCCATCCGTGATAAGGGCTTTAGCCCCTGAGGGCCACGCCCGAAGCGAGGATCACAATGGCAACACTCTGGTTCATGATCGTTGCGGTCATGGTGGCCGCTTACGTGGTGCTCGACGGCTTCGACCTCGGCGCCGGCGTGATCTACCTCGGTGCCGCCCGCACGCCCGATGAGCGCCGCAAAATCATGCGCGCCATCGGCCCAGTATGGGACGGTAACGAAGTCTGGCTGCTCGCCGCCGGAGGGACGCTCTACTTCGCCTTCCCCCTGCTCTACGCCTCCAGCTTCAGCGGCTTCTATCTGCCGCTGATGATTGTTCTCTGGCTGTTGATGCTGCGCGGCATCGGCATCGAACTCCGCGCGCACATGCAGAACCCCGTCTGGCAGGGATTCTTCGATGTCGTCTTCTGCGTCTCCAGCGCGCTGCTCACCGTCTTCTTCGGCGCAGCTCTGGGAAATGTCGTCCGCGGCGTTCCTCTGGCAGAGGATCACTACTTCTTCGAACCGCTCTGGACCAACTTTCGCGTCGGCCAGAACAACGGCATCCTCGACTGGTACACGGTCCTCACGGGCGTGATCGCGCTGGTCACACTGACCACGCACGGCTCCTTGTACATTGCCGTGAAAACTGAAGGCGACTTGAACCGCCGTGCGCGCACCGTAGCCCTGTGGGCCTGGCCGTTTCAAGTGCTCCTGACCGTCGCCGGATTGGTCGCGACCATCTACATCCGTCCGACCGTGCTCGACAACTACAGGCAGCACGTTATTGGATATCTGATTCCCGCCGTCGTGTACGGCAGTCTCGCGGTGATGATCTCTGCGATCCGCAAGGGCCCGGACCCGAAAAAGGAGAAGCTTGCCTTCGTCGCTTCTGCCTTCTACATCGTGGGCATGCTGGTAGGAGCGGCGTTCGCGCTTTATCCCGTGGTCCTGCCAGCCAGCACCGACCCCGCCCGTAACCTGACCATCTACAACACCGCCGCCGGGCAGCACGGCCTGACCGTCGGCCTCACCTGGTGGATTCTCGGGATGATTCTCGCGCTCGGCTACTTCACCCTCCTGTTCCGCATGTTCAAAGGCAAAGTTCGGTTGGAAGGCGAGGGGTACTGAGGGAACGATTCCTGGAGGAGCGTGGAAAGTTGTTTGCGCTCGATTGGAGTTGTCATCCTGAGCGGCGTTCTTTGCCGCGAAGGACCGATGCACTCTTCTGGCTTCCACCAAGCTGCATAGGTTCTTCGCTTCGCTCAGAATGACAACCGTGCGGATCACGCTATCTCCGAAAATTCCGCTGGCATTCGTGTTTCTCACGGCAACCTCGCGTGGATGCCGAGATTTTCGGCGACCTGGCGGAGTCGCTTGTCTCTGGTCCACAGAAGCGTGGGCGCATCGATAAATACGGACGCGATCAGATGCGCGTCAGTCAGACCGATGCCCAGGCTGTACAAACTGCGAACCTCAATCATCAGCCGCAGTTCGTTTGTCCGTGCCACACGCACCTGCGGCAAAAGGTCGAGCAGAGCAAGTGTCGGCGTGCGGTCCTTGAGCGATCCCAAGGCCAGTTCCGCGATGATGAAGGGATGGATGGCGATCTGGCCCTGGTCAAGATGTCGGCGCATTTCTTTGTTGCCCGAGCGCAGATGGTCGATCCAAACAGACGTGTCTGCGAGGATCAATTCTTTCCCAACCGGCGCCGCGGAATATTCCTCAATTGCGGCATCGTGCCTCCCAGGGAGGCCAATCTGCGGGCGCTTTCCCGCTCGATGAGAGCCTTGAGAGCTTCCCGAAGCAAGGCCGTTTTTTCCGCCACCCCGGTGAACTCCTGGGCGGTGCGTACGAGATCGTCATCCAGCGCAACCGTGGTTCTCATCGAAAATTCCTCGCATCAATAATAACATCGAATGATGTTGTAATCTATGCCTCGCATCCGTGGAGAGCGAAAGACCTCAACCACAAAGGACACGAAGGATCACGAAGGGATTCGTTCGTGGGGTTTCCATCGTCGGCCTTTCCCCGCCGCCCAGCGTGGATCTGGATGTTTCTTGATATCGTGGCATCTAAAATCTTTGTTTCCTTTGACTTGCGGCCTTCTGGTATGGCTGCATCCGCGTAAAATCCTGAGCCGCAAGGACTTGTACGTAAAATATTGCGAAATAAAGAGTTAGCTCCGCATTCGAAGGAGCCAGATCCGATGGCCGGGGCAAACTCTTAGGAAAGTACCTGCGCGCATATTCCCAATTCTGCGCGCTACCGTTTTCTCGGTAAAGGTTGTTCGTCACAAGAAGCAGATTGTGGGTGTGGAAAAAGGACGGGAGACAATACAGCAGAGGGTCTAAAAGCCCCGCCCACGCGGAGCTTGGACGGGGCACCCTCGTGGGCTTAGTCTGGCCAGACCCCAAGTCTCCCGACATCAATCTCGCTTGTATAATCAACCTCTGGGGTTCTGCCTCATCATCAATCTAGCAATTCTTATCTGGAGTGTGATTCTTTGAACGCACATATGCCGCATCAGCATGGACAAGGTCCAACGCCGCAGGGGCCGCAGCCGCTGCCGGGCGTGGACGCCATCATCGCCGTCGGTTCGGGAAAGGGCGGCGTCGGCAAGACCACGCTGTCGGTGAACCTGGCTGTCGCGCTGACGAAAATGGGCCACAAGGTTGGCTTGCTCGATGCCGATGTGTACGGTCCCAATGTTCCCCTTATGTTGGGAGTCAGCGACCAGCCGCGCATGGTCGGCGAGAACCGCATTGAGCCGATCCAGGCGTTTGGCCTGAAGGTAATTTCTGTGGGATTCCTCAATCCCGGCGACAAGCCCATCATCTGGCGCGGACCGATGCTGCACCAGATCGTGCGCCAGTTTCTGGGCCTCGTCGAGTGGGGACAACTCGACTATCTCATCGTCGATCTGCCGCCGGGCACGGGCGACATCGCGCTCTCGCTGGTGCAGACCGTGCCGCTGACGGGCGCGGTGGTGGTTTCGACTCCGTCGGACGTTTCGCTGCAGGACGCGCGCAAGGCCATCGAAATGTTCCGCCAGATGAAAGTCGATATCGTCGGCGTGGTCGAGAACATGAGCTATTTCACCTGCCCGCACTGCCAGCACGAAGTGGACATCTTCTCGCGGGGCGGTGCTGAAAAAATGGCGGCGCAGTTTGGAGTGTCGTTCCTGGGGAATATTGCGCTCGATCCGGAAGTGCGCAAGTCGGGCGACGGTGGAACGCCAGTCGTGCTGGAAGGCGAGAATTCACCACATGCCAAATCTATCTACGAGTTCGCGCGGAACGTCGTGAAGCGTGTAGATGAGGTCAAGGCAGCGGCGCCGGCCAGCGTGATTCAGATTCAGTAAGAGCTTTCAACCACAGAGGACACAGGGGACACAGAGGAATTGCTCCGTGTCCCCTGTGTCCTCTGTGGTTACGAGTTCTTGAATCGCGCGAGGCGGAAGATTGGTTCGGGTTCGCGTTCGTTGAGCACCAACTCCGCCATCATCTCCCCGATTGCTGGCCCATGCTTAAACCCGTGCCCTGAGCCTCCGCCTAGCAGCCAGATATTCTCACTCTCCGGATGCCGGTCGATGATGAAGTGATTGTCCGGGGTCTGCTCGTACTGGCAGACGCGAGTCTCCACCAGCGGCGCGTTCTTCAGGGCAGGGAAGCGGAAGGCGACATACTCGCGGATGTCTCTCAGAGTTTCCTCACTGACGACGCGCTCGCCGTCCGTCGGATCGAAGGCGGGCCCACGCGTGTCGTCGGCGATCTTGAATCCGCGGCGATCGCTGCCGGGAATGCCGTAGCGAAAACGTCCCCGGTGATCCGCCCACACGGGAAGCATCCCATCACTGAATCGTGAATCTCCTGAGGGAGTTCCAAAGAAAAAGACGTCCTGCTTGGTGGCGCTCACCAGTTCGCCGACCGCGCGGGGGAACAGTTTGCCCAGCCACGGCCCGCAAGCAAAGACGTAGATATGAGCTTTGAGTCGTGAGCCATCAGAAAGAGAGATATTTCCCAGACGCGCGTTCTGCAGATCGTCCTGGGGCTGTCGAGCTTCGCTCGACCGGACAGCCGAGGCGGCTGTCCCCACATGAGTATTTTCCATCTCCAGCCAATCCGGCAGGGCTGCGAGTTGCCGGTACTTGCCTCCCGCTGCTACGAACGCATCCACGACCGCCGCGCAACTCGCGCGCGCATCCAGATATCCGCACTCCGGCTCGAAGATGCCCCACTCGATGCCATCAAAGTTAATCTGCGGCCAGCGCTTCTTCAGCTGCGCGGATGACAGTTCCTGAAACTTGATCTTCGCGGCGCGCAGCGCTTTTACCGATCCACTTTCGAAAGCGTCGTCGAGCCCGGAAGCCATCCACAGAACGCCGGTGCGGTGCAGAAACTGCCGCTTCCATCGGCGTTCATACTTGGCCCAGAGCTTGAGGGCGCGGGCGGCCATCTCCGTGTAAGGTTGATCGGGTCCGTAGGTACCGCGCATGACCCGAGTCTCGCCGCCCGAAGACGCCCGCGAATTTCCCGGGCCCCAAGCATCGAGCAGCGTAACGCGCGCCCCGTGCTCCAGAAGATGCAGCGCTGTCCACCCGCCGAAGGCTCCGGCTCCAATCACCGCGATGTGAGGTTTGGATTTCATTGATGGTCGCTCCATGATACCCGCGAAGCGAACATCAAAAGCCCTTAACCGCAAAGAACGCGAAGAAAGGCCGCGAAGGACGCGAAGAAGAGCAGGCAACCGTATTCCTTTGCGTTCTCTGCGGTCAAAAGCTTTCGCCGTTAGAGGCTGACCCTTGCTGAACTGCCCCGTTCCTGGAATTCCCCACCCCAACTTTGCTCCAAAAGCCAACCTTCTGCATCTAAGATAGTTAGGTAGAATGAATTGGGAGCAGTGTCTCCCCCCCGGCCACTGCCTCTCGGCTTGAGCTAACTGATACACAGTCACATGCCTACTGACCCCAATATCGGGAATCGCGAACGCGAAATCCTGACCGCCATCGTGGAGACCTATATCTCCACGGGCGAGCCGGTCGGATCGCGCACGCTCGCGCGCTCGAACCGCGAAGGGCTGAGCCCTGCGTCCATCCGCAACGTCATGGCCGACTTGTCGGACGCCGGATTTCTCGAGCAGCCCCACGCTTCCGCTGGCCGCGTGCCCACGACCGAGGCTTACCGGTACTACGTCGAGCAGATTTCCGGCACCGCGCGCCTGGCTCCGCAAGAAGAGTCCATGATCTCCGACTCGCTGGCCGGCATTACCGATGTGCAGGAATTCATGGAACGCACCTCGCACGTTCTGTCGCTGATTTCGCAGAACGTGGGCGTGACCGTGGCGACCAGCGGTCCGAAGAACGCGCTTGAGCATGTCTACTTCTCTCGCCTCGGCGACCAGAGGGTATTGGCGGTGCTCGTCACGCGTTCCGGCCTGGTGCGCGACCGCGTGCTGCGGCTCGATCTGCCGCAGTCCGACCTGGATCTGGCGGCGCGCTACATCAACGAGAATTTCCGTGGCTGGACCATGGAGTCGATGCGCTCGGAACTCGCCCGCCGCCTGGAGCAGGAGCGCAGCGAGTACGACCGCCTCATGAACTCCATCGAGCAACTCTACAAGCAGGGCGCTCTGGCGGCCGAGCAGGGATCGCATGTGGTCTTCGTCGAAGGCGCGGCCAACTTAGTGGCCGGTGAGCAGGACCGCCAACGCTTGCAGGACATGCTGAAAACGCTGGAGGAGAAGGAAAAAGTCATCCAGCTTCTCGGCGCTTACCTCGACGTAAAGCAGGAAGCGGTGCGCGTGGTCATTGGACTGGACCAGACATTGCCCTCCATGCAGAATTTCGTTTTGATCGGTGCCCCGGCCCACGCCGGAAACGAAGTCATGGGCTCGCTCGCCGTGATCGGTCCCATGCGCATGGATTACCAGCACACCATGACCGCCGTATCGTATATCGCGCGTTTGTTTGACAAGATCCTGAATGAGTCGGAGTAATGCACACGCAGTTATGAAGAAAGCAAACGGAAAATCGGAAACAGAAATGGCCGGGCTCGATCTGGAGCACGAACTGCCTCCCGCGGACGGCGATGAGAACGCTTCGGACACTGCTTCCAGCGGAGCCGCGGCCGGGGAGGCCGGTGCCGGAGCAGAATTGCAGAAGCTGAAGGCCGAACGCGATTCCCTGCTTGACCGCTTGGCGCGGGCGCAGGCCGAATTCGAAAACGCCCGCCGCCGCGCCACCAAAGAGCAGCAGGACTTCCGCGACTACGCCGCGGCCGACGCCATCAGATCCTTGCTCCCGGTCATTGACAGCTTCGAACGAGCGCTCCAGGTGAAGTCCGATCCCGGCGACTTTCGCAGCGGTGTGGAACTCATCTACAAGCAGTTGCAGGATGCTCTTGCGAAGATCGGCGTACGAGCCATTCCTGCTAAGGGGGAGCCATTCGATCCGCATGTTCATGAGGCAATCGAGATGGTGGAAACCTCGGACGCTGCCGACCATGAGGTGCTCGAAGAATTGCAGCGCGGCTACAAGCTCAAAGACCGGCTGCTGCGTCCAGCCATGGTCAAGGTCGCCAAGAATCCCTGAAGATTAGAACTGCGCGACACGTTCAAGCAACCGGCCCCGGTTTGCCCCACATAATGTTTCTGAAGAAAGGTCTATCCTGACCACGAACGCAAAACGCGATTACTACGAGGTGCTGGGCGTGGCCCGCACGGTGACGGAACAGGAGCTCAAGAGCGCCTATCGCAAGCTCGCGCTGCAGTTCCACCCTGACCGCAATCCCAACAATCCCGACGCGGAAGACAAATTCAAAGAGGTCAGCGAAGCGTACGCCGTACTCGCGGACACAGACAAGCGCGCCGTGTACGACCGCTACGGCCACGCCGGACTCGGCGGCAGTTCCGGGCAGGCGGCAGGCTTCGATCCCACCGTGTTCCAGGACTTCAGCGACATCTTCGGTGAGTTCTTCGGTTTTGGTGACGTGTTCGGCGGCAGCGGCGGAGGCCGGCGTCGCAGCCGGGTTCAGCGTGGCGCCGATCTTCGCGAAGACCTGACGCTTGAATTCGAAGAAGCTTTCTTCGGCAAAGAAACTCGCGTAACGGTTCGACGCCACGAGGCTTGCGAAGAGTGCCGCGGTTCCGGCGCCGCACCAGGAAAAGGCCCGACCACATGCCGCTCCTGCGCTGGCCGCGGACAAGTCCGCTACCAGCAGGGATTCTTCAGCATCGCGCGCACTTGTCCCGCCTGCCAGGGCTCGGGCAGTGTCATCACCGATCCGTGTGCGAAGTGCAAAGGCGAAGGCCGCATACTGCGCCAGCGCACCGTCGACGCCAACGTTCCCGCAGGAGTGGAGGATGGAACCAGAATTCGATTCTCGGGCGCAGGCGAAGTCGGCCAGTTCGGCGGCCCGGCGGGAGATTTATATGTTGTGCTGCACGTGAAGGAACATCCGTTCTTCGCCCGCGAAGGTAACGACTTGCACTGTGTAGTGCCGATCTCCGTGCCCCAGGCGGCCATGGGCGCCGAGATCCGCGTGCCGACCATGGAAGGCGAGCACACCCTGAAGATTCCCGATGGCACGCAGCCCGGTACCACGTTCCGCATCCGCAACAAAGGCGTGCCCGTGCTGAACGGACATGGCAAGGGCGACCTGTACGTTGAAGTCCGAGTGCAGGTCCCCAGCAAACTGAACAAGCGCCAGAAAGAGCTGCTGCAAGAGCTCGATGCTCTCTCCAAGGTCGACAACCAGCCCCTGGTGCGATCGCTGCTCGGTAAGATGAAGGACATGTTCGGATAGTTTGCAGCCCCGCTTTGCGTCACGCAATCGGGAAGGGCACGACTTCGAGTCGTGCCGCACGCGTCTAGATTCGCTGGCGGCTTCAGCCGCTGAGGGCATACTCTCCCCCATGACCCGCCGCCGATGGATCGCCGATGAAGCCTCTGGCCATCACGCCGCCCTCACCGGCGATCACGCCGATCACTTGGTCCGCGTCCTGCGCGCACAGGTAGGACAGGAATTCGATATCGCTACCGGTACCGTAGTCCGCCGCGGACGCATCGTGTCCATCTCACCCGGCCGGGTCGAATTCGAACTGGGAGAAGAAGTCCCCGCCGCGCCCACCGCCGACATCACACTCCTGCTCGCCGTCTTTAAGTTCGACCGTATGGAGTGGGCGATCGAGAAATGCACGGAACTCGGTGTCTCACGGATCGTCCCCGTAATCGCGCGCCGCACCGACGCACACCTGGCCTCGGCCGCTGCAAAACGCGCCGAGCGCTGGCGCAGGATTGCGCTGCAAGCTGCGGAGCAATCCCGCCGCGCCGCGCCTCCTGAGATCACCCTTCCGATCAAGCTGCAAGACGCAGCGAGCCTGACCGGCGCCCTGCGGATCGTACTCGCGGAGTCAGAGCAGAAGACTTTGCTCCGCGACGTTCTCGCCTCAAATCCTGCAGACGGCAAGATTATTCTGGCAATCGGCCCCGAAGGCGGCTGGACCGAAGACGAATTGCAACTCTTCGACAAAGCCGGATGGATCTCCGCCTCTCTGGGATCCACGATTCTCCGCGCTGAAACCGCGGCCATCGCCGCCACGGCAGTAGTGATCTCCGAACTAAGCTGAGGTGCGGAAGAGGATCATGTGGGGACAGCCGCCTCGGCTGTCCGCCGGGCACAGCCCGGCAGTGATATCCTGAGCCACAATGCCGTCTCCGAAGTCGAACTCCCGTCCCGCTCCATTTACTCCAGACGATCGCCAGCGCGAAGCCATCGAGCATGTGCATGGACCCATGCTGGTGGTAGCGGGAGCCGGCACGGGCAAGACGTCGGTCCTTACGTACCGGATCGAGCGCCTGGTCCGCGAAGGCCACGCGCAACCCCACGAGATCCTGGCCCTCACCTATACCGTCAACGCCGCCACGGAAATGCGCGCCCGGTTGCGCAAGCTGCTGGGCGGCGAAGAGGTGAACGCCGCCACATTCCACGACTACTGCCTCGGTCTACTGAAGCACGTACACAACGATTTCGGCGTTCTCGACGACAAGGATCTCTGGATCTACCTGCGCCGCCGTATCCGCGAGCTTCATCTCGAGCACTATATCCGCGCCGCGAATATCGGTCAGTTTCTGAACGACCTGCTGGACTTTGTGAGCCGCTGCCACGACGAACTGATCACTCCGGAAAAATATACGCAGTATGTCGAACGCCTGGAGCGCAAAGAGGTCCCCATCCCGCGGGTCATGAAGTCGAAAAACGTCCTCGACGATGCCGAAGTTCTCGGTCGCTGCCGCGAGATCGCGCGCGTGTTCAATACCATGGAGCGCTGGCTCCAGGAAGAGAATCTTGGCACCTTCAGCCACATGATCACCCGCGCGCATGCCTTGCTGCACAGCGACGAAAATGTTCTGGCCGAGGCTCGTGGCCGTGCCCGCTTCATCCTGGCCGACGAATTTCAGGACGCCAACTTCGCCCAGATTCAGATTCTCGCCCGCCTCGCCGGAGCAGAGGGCAACATCTTCGCCGTTGGCGATCCCGACCAGGCCATCTATCGCTTTCGCGGCGCATCCAGCGCAGCCTTCGAGCTCTTCCATCGTCACTTTCCCAATCCCAAACGCGTGGTCCTCGAGACGAACCGCCGCTCGACCACGCCCATCCTGCGCAGCGCCTTCGCTTTGATTGACAAGAATCCGCCCGTGTTCGCCAAGCACGCCGACGGTACCCTCGCGTACCACCGCGTGCCGCTCCAGTCCGCCCGGGAAGAGGAAGCTGCGAAGGCCGGCACGCAGCTTCCCAGTCCTCCCGTGTCGGTGGTCGTGCTCACCAGCAAAGACGCAGAGGGGCCCGATGTGGTTGCCTTCATCCGCGACGCGCAAAGGAAGTCGAAGTGCAAATGGTCCGATTTCGGCGTCCTTTACCGCTCTCACTACCAGCGTGACGAGGTCGTGCACGAACTGGCCGAAGCCGCGATCCCTTTCGTCATTGAGAGCATGGACATCTCCGACACCCCCGAGGCTCGCGACCTCTTCGCCTGCCTGAATGCGGTCGTTTCCGCCGGCGACGACGTCAGCCTGTTTCGCGTAGCCGCCCTGCCTCGATTCCATGTGAATCCCGAGCAACTTCGACAGGTCATGCGGGCCATTGCCCGGGACAACCGGGAAGCGCATGTCGTCCCGCTCTCCTCCGCGCTCGATCGGGTCGACGGCGGTGCCGACGTCCTGTCGGCCGTTCAGCGCGCTCGTGAAGAAATCTATCGCAGCAAAGCGAAGGCTCGTGCCGCGCTCGACGTGATCGTCAAGCAGTTCGCTCTCGATGCCACTTCGCCCATTCTTCAGGCGGCCCTGCAGTTCGTAGCTGTCTGGGAAACGAAGAAGGTGAACAAGACGACGGAATTGGAAGAACTGGTCGACTATCTCACGTACTTCCGCGAAGCCGGAGGTGTGATTCCCTTGCAGGCCAGCGAGACCGAGAACGCCGTTCGCCTGATGACCGTGCACGGGGCCAAGGGACTCGAGTTTCCCCACGTCTTCATTCTCCGCGCCAATTCGAACTCGTTCCCCAGTTCGTTCAAAGAGACTCTGGTCGCTTTTCCCCGGGAACTGCGCGACACGGATTCCCTGACCGAGGCCGACGACAAGACACTCCACGGCCAGGAAGAACGCCGCCTCTTCTACGTCGCCATGACCCGAGCCCGCGACTCGCTGCGCATTTATTCCCGGCAGGGAAAGGGCAAGGCCAACAAGAATCCCGACGGCTACATGCGGGAGCTGATCGAGAACCCCAGCCTCTCTCGCTGGCTGACTGCGATTCCCGCCAGCGGCGCCCAGGCGAAGCTCGACATCTTTGCCGCGACCTCTCCGGCATACCCAACAGAGTCGCAAACGACCGCCTGGCTCGAGTTGCCGGTGCTCGACGGATTGCACACCCGCCTGAGCGCCTCCGCCGTCGATAACTACGAGCGGTGCGGATTGCGCTTCAAGCTCGACCGGGACTGGCGCCTCGCCGAGAGACCTGCTGCGGCAATGCAATACGGCGCCGCAATTCACCGCGTCCTCAAAACCTATTTCGATTCCGTGCAACTGGGGCGCCCCAGGACCGAGGAAGAACTCATTGCCCTGTTCCGCCAGGATCTGGCCGATGCCAAGATTCAGGAGAAATACCAGCATGAGCTGTACGAGAAGCAGGGCATTGCCCAGCTAACCGACTTCCTCGCCGCGGCGCGATCACTTCCTCCGGCGCAGGTCCTTCATACGGAGCAGTCCTTTGATATTCATGTGGGCGCGACTACCGTCGCCGGCCGCATTGACCGCATCGACAGCCGCCCCGATGGCACCGTGGCTATCGTCGACTACAAGACCGGCAAGGCGCGCGATCAGGAAGACGCCAATGAGAGCTTGCAGTTGTCCCTGTACGCGATCGCCGCTTGCGAAAAGTGGGGATACAACGTTGGCGCGCTGATTTTTTATAACCTGGAAGAGAATATCCCCGTCAGCACCGTGCGAACAGAGTCGCAACTGCTGGCTGCCCGCCAGCGTGTGGAAGCGGCGGCGCAGGGCATTGCCGCCGGCGAGTTCGAAGCGAAACTCGGAATGCACTGCAGCTTCTGCGCCTATCGCAGCTTGTGTCCCGAGAAAGAAAAACGTATTCCTCAAAAACCGGCGAGCACATCAAAGCCGTCAAACTAACCCGGACTAGTCTTTAAGTTTTGTCATTCTGAGCGAAGCGAAGAATCCCTACCTGTACCCAACAGCCGAAGGCTCCAAAAGAGTTTCCACCGTGCCCAGCGCGCCCCAAAAAAGTTAGGGGACGCTTTTGGCGTCCCCCTTTTGACTCGTACAGATCTTTCTTAATGCTTCTTTTTCTTCTTTGCCTTTTTCTTGGTTGCCATTGGTTTCTATTCTCCCTTCCATTTTTCATGGAAAATTCGCAACGTTGTTTTGTTGCAACTATTTGAAACATAGAGTTAATGAAAAATGAAGTCAAGAGAAAAATGATGATACAAGCATGTGAAGTCGATGTACGAAAGTCACGACGAGTGAACTTTCGTCGCAAAAGTCAACATAATTGTCGAGCGCCGGGCGGTTTCGAGATCCACGGCCGAGCTGAAATCGCAGGAAGACACCATCTCACGCGCCACCCGTCAAATTCATTTCCACCTCTCTCTCAAACGCCGGCGCGCATCGCATGCGTGGTTCGGCGTCAAGCATTCCCGCGCCCGCGCATCTATAATGAAACTCGCGAAATCTTCGCGGGAGCTTGATTCATGGCCTCTTTTGACGATGTTGTCATCATCTCCGGCTGCCGCACTGCAGTCGGAAAATTTCAAGGCAGCCTCTCCGATTTTAGCGCTCCGCAACTCGGCGCCATCGCCGTGCGCGAGGCGGTGAAGCGCGCGGGCGTCGAGGTTGCGGAAATTGACGAATGCATCATGGGCAACGTCATCTCCGCCGGACTCGGTCAGAATCCCGCGCGGCAGGCCGCGATTTTCGGTGGACTGTCTCCCGCGACAGGTGCCATGACTATCAACAAGGTTTGCGGCTCAGGATTGAAATCTGTCGCTCTCGCAGCGCAAGCGGTGCAGACCGGAAACAGTTCCATCGTCGTCGCTGGTGGAATGGAATCCATGACCAACGCTCCTTATCTGCTGCCGCAGGCGCGCAAGGGATACCGCCTGGGCAACGCGCAGATCGTCGACTCCATGGTTCAGGATGGGCTATGGGACATTTACAACAACTATCACATGGGCATCACCGGCGAGAACGTCGCCGAGAAGTACGGCATCTCTCGTGAAGAGCAGGACGAATTCGCCCTCCACTCCCACCGCAAGGCGCTGGCGGCGATCAAGGAGTGCCGCTTCAAGTCGCAAATCGTTCCAGTCGAGATTCCTGCGAAGAAGAAAAGCGACCCGCCCACCATATTCGAAAAAGACGAAGGCCCGCGCGAAGACACAACCATCGAAGTCCTTCGTTCCCTGAAGCCGGCCTTCAAGAAAGACGGCACAGTCACCGCCGGCAACGCCCCCGGCGTCAACGATGGCGCCGCTGCCTTGGTTGTCACCAGCGCGCAGCGGGCGAAGGACCTCGGCGCGAAACCCATGGTCCGCATCGTAGCCCAAGCCACCAGCGGAGTTGAACCGAAATGGGTGATGATGGCCCCCGTCGACGCCGTCCGCAAGATCTGGGAGAAGACCGGCTGGAAGAACGAGGACGTTGATCTCTACGAACTCAACGAGGCCTTCTCCGTGCAGGCGCTAGGCGTGATGCGCGAGTTGGGCCTGAACCCCGACAAGGTCAACGTGAACGGCGGCGCGGTAGCCATCGGCCACCCCATCGGCGCCAGCGGCGCGCGCGTCCTGGTCACGCTTATCTACGAAATGATTCGCCGCGACGCAAAGCGTGGCATCGCCGCCCTCTGTCTCGGTGGCGGCAACGCCGTAGCCATGGCGGTCGAGCGCTAGTCAAGACTCATTCAGAGCTGACACATGTGGAGACGGCCGCCTCGGCCGTCCGAACCGGGGCGAAGCCCCGTGAGCCCCAGCGCGACTTTCTGTCACCTGGCCTAAGCCGTAATCCTGGGATCGTTTGACCGGCGAGCATTTACTCTATATTGTATAGATAATGTCTGATCGCGATTACCTCGGCGAATTCGAGCACATCATCGTCCTGGCGCTTCTCCGGCTGGAGGATCGAGCCTACGGAGTCACCGTGCGTCAGGAGATCGAACGCCGCACCAACCGCGAGGTGTCCATCGGCGCCATCTATGCCACCCTCGATCGTCTGGAAGCGAAAGGGTACGTCAAGTCCCGCCGCGGCGATCCTACGCCCGAGCGTGGCGGGCGATCGAAGCGTTTTTTCCGTGTCACAGCCAAGGGAATGACGGCGGTGAATCGTACGCACCGCGCACTCCACAGGATGACCGAAGGCCTCGACCTCATTCGGAGCTACTCATGACCGCCCACGCAGATCTAGTTCAGCCGCCGCGCTTTGCCACCTGGCTCGTGAATCTGTTTACACTTCCGGAAGAAGAATCAATTGTGGGCGACCTCTTCGAGGAGTTCCGCCACATCGCGTCGAAATCGGGAGTCGCTTCGGCCCGAAGTTGGTACTGGCGACAGACCCTGAAGACCATCGCACACCTTTTCGGCGTCGGATTCCGCGTTGCTCCCTGGTCGACCGCAGCCACCGTGGTCGGAGGGTTCTTGCTGCTGCGGTTCGTCTCCGGGTTGCCCGACAAGCTATTGTTAGCCGTTACCGACCGATACCTGATGTTCTGGTCGACCCATTTCAGAGCTTACATCTGGGTGCTTAACGCAATGGCGATTGCACACGTCATCGCGTCGATGTCACTTGGGTGTGTCGTCGCACTTGTAGCCAAGGGACGGGAGATGGTGGCCACGATGACACTGGCTCTGGGCATTTGCGCGTTGATTGGCACAGCGGTGGTATGGGTCGGCACGCATCAGGCTATGGATGTTGCGTGGATCTTATGGTCATGCGCCGATCCGTTGGCGATCGTCGTCGGTGGAGTGATCGTCCGAACGCGCAGATCAGCCGCGACAACTCGCCTTCAGATGCACGGATGACCCATAGAGATCACGCATGTGGGGATGTGGGATGGCCGCCTCGGCCGTCCAAGCTGGAGCGAAGCTCCGCGTTCCCATTCGAGAACTGGTTTGTAGAAGTTATTCGAAACGCAGTCGGCCTGCTTCGAAGGTGCACCCAGTCTCACCCCACCGGCGATACCGGCAGCGTCACCGTAAACACCGCTCCGCCCTCCGGAGCATTTGCGGCTTCCACGCTGCCGTTGTGTTCCTTCATCACCGACTTGCAGATGCTCAGCCCCAATCCCGTCCCGCGCCCCGGCCGCTTGGTCGTGTAAAACGGATCGAAGATGCTGGACAAGTTCTCCTTCGGGATTCCAGGCCCATCATCATGAAAGCTGACCCACACCGAACGGTCCCCTTTGCCCAGCCGAATCCGTAGCGTTCCTTTATCTCGCGCCTCGCGGATCGCCTGCTCCGCGTTCACAATCAGATTCAGGAAGACTTGCATCAACTGGTGAGGATCGCCCAACGCGTAAGGCACTCCTAGCTCTTTCAGGAAATCCACCGTAATGTTGTTCTTGCGTAGCGAATAAGCATGCAGGTTCAGCGTGCGCTCCACCACTTCCACCAGGTTGATCCTGCTTTTGCCCGGTGCGGGTGGACGCGCGAAATAAGTCAGATTCTGTACGATCTCCGCCGCCCGCCGCGCCTGCTGCTGCAGCATGGCCAGTTGCTTGCGCGAGGTTTCGTTGGTCTCGGTGTCCTGCAGCAATTCGCTCACACCCAGGATGCTGGTCAAAGGATTGTTCAGTTCGTGCGCCACGCCCCCAATCATCGCGCCCATTGCTGCCAGTCGCTCGCTCTGTACCACCTGCTGTTCCAGCTTGCGCTCGATCGTGATGTCTCGGACGGAAATAATCACTCCGTTGATCTTCCCCTCGGCATCGACCAGTTGGCTGCCTGCCGCCCGCATCGTCCGCCAGCTTCCGTCGCGGTGTCGTGCCCCATATTCCGCTGCATCGAAGGCCTGCTGTCCGGACACAACAACGTGATAAAGCGAAGCCAGGTCCGGCGAATGATCTTCCAGGTCCGAGATTTTCTTCCCCAGCATGTCCTGAGGCTGGTAACCCAGAAGATCGCGCGCCCGTGAACTGACAAATGTGTATCGTTCCTCGAGGTCCACGACCAGAATCAGATCCGGGAAGCTCTCCAGCAGCCGCGCGCGGAACTCCTCCTGCTGCACCAGTTCTCGCTCCATGCTCCGCTTCTCGGTGATGTCCACCAGCGTTCCCTGATAGCGAATGATGTTGCCCGACGTGTCCCACACCGCCCGCGAGGAATCCAGAAACACTGCGATCTTCCCATCCCTTTTCCGGAGTCTGACCTCCCGCGTGCGGATGCCGCCACGGTCGTCAACCGCCCGCCCCAGCGCCGGTTGTTGCCCAGGCTCGAAGTTCAGCGCGGCCGGCTCCTTCGACAACAGATCCCTCTTGTCCCCGTATCCCAACATGCTGACCAGAGCTGGGTTGGCATCGAGCAACTGTCCCTCGGGCGTACTGAAGTACACGCCCTCCTGCAAGGTCTCGAATAATTCGGTGAAACGGAGTTCCTTTTCCCGCTGTTCGGTTACGTCGCGCCCCAGCACGCTCACTCCTACTACTTCGTCCCCTTTGACAATGCCGTTCAGCACGCAATCAAAATAAAGGAACCGGGAGTTGTTCTTCAGGCGTAACCGCACCGTTCCTGACCAGCGCTTCTTCTCCAGAAACCGCCCCAGACCGCGTTCCACTTCTTCGCGGGTCGGTTCTTCGACAAAATCGTAGACCTTGCGGCCCACCAATTCGGCATAGGGCATGTCTGTCATCTCGGCGATGCGCTTGTTTACCGTCCGCAAGGTCCCGTCGAGCGACACCGCGCACGCAGGCTCATCAAACGCGTCGATCAGCTCTTTGAAGCTGCGCTGCGAGCGCAAGATGACCTGGCTAAGCTGGTCAAGTTGCTCTTCGGAAGGCGCGGCGCCCACGTGCTCCTGCAGCCCGCGCAACAGGCCTTTGAGCTCGCTGACTTCGCGGCGTCGCCCGAAGGCGTAGACCGCGAACAGGACTGACAGACCCAGCACTCCGATTGGAATGGCGCGAAGATTGTAGGGGATGTTTTCCAGTCGCTCCCACAGCAGCGCTGCTAGCGCCACGGCGAGCAGGATCATGAACCCAAGCAGCCACCGCCACAGCTGGGATTCTTCGCGTTCCAGATTTCCAGGAGGGCGAGGCGTACGCGAGTCGTGAACCGGGTCCGAGGTCATGGGGGGAGAACTCGCTGATCCTAACTGAGAGCCATCCTAATTCTATACGTATCCCGCCAACACCTCCCTGTTGGACATCTTGGTACGCGAGGACGGCCGCACCCCCGAGCCAGAACACGGCCGCGAAACGGCGAAAGAATGTAGCCCACAGCGTAAGCTGTGCGCGGTCCGGTGGCGCGTGAGCGAGCCTCGGGTGGGAGTAGGCAAGCCCCGGAAGGGGCGAATGCAAAATTCGATGCAGGCTCTCGTAGACCTTAGCCGTCAGACGCGCGATCGCTACCTACCGTTCGCATGGTTTTCCACAGCCCTCGGTGACATCCGTCACAGCCACGCCCATCCCTGAATCCCTAGAGTGGTACCTGGCATACCAGAACGAGACTCAGGACTTCGTGTGCCCGCCGGTTACGGTTATGAGCCGGGTGCCCCATTTCTCGCGTCCTTTGCGAGAAGTGGGGAATTGGGAGCGAAGCTGTACCGCCTCTATGCTCTACAAGACTCTCAGCGCCGCCGTCTACGGCATCGACGCTAACATCATTCAGGTGGAAGTCGACTGCTCCGGCATCAAGTGCGATCAGGACCACTTCCACACCGTCGGCCTACCCGACGCCGCCGTCCGCGAAAGCCGCGACCGCGTCCGCGCCGCGCTCAAGAACTGCGGCTACGACATCCCGCCCACGCAGATCACCATCAACCTGGCCCCCGCCGACATCAAGAAAGAAGGTTCCGGATTCGACCTGCCCATGGCGCTCGGCATTGTCGGAGCCTATGGCGGCCTCACCAAGAAAGAAATCTCCGACTGCCTTTTCGTCGGAGAGCTCTCTCTCGACGGCGGCGTTCGCAGCGTTCGCGGCGCGCTCCCCATCGCGCTTGAAGCCCGAGGACGCAAGATTTCCCGCATGGTCGTTCCCGAAGCCAACGCCAAAGAAGCCGCCATGGTCGGAGGCGTGGACGTTTACCCCGTCCGCTCCCTGCTCGACGTCATCCACTTCATCAACTCGGGCAATGGCATCCTCCCCATAAAGGCCAACGCCGATTCGCTCCTGGCTGAAGCGCAGCAGTTCTTCGTCGACTTCAAAGACGTTCGCGGACAGCAGACCGCCAAGCGTGCCATCGAAATCGCCTGCGCCGGAGGCCACAATATCCTCATGATCGGCCCGCCCGGCTCCGGCAAGACCATGCTGGCCAAACGCATGCCCACCATCCTGCCGCCTCTCACCTTCGAAGAAGCGCTGGAGACCACCAAGATTCACAGCGTAGCTGGAGTGCTCGACCAGGGCACGGGCCTGGTAGGGAAGCGCCCCTATCGCTCGCCCCATCACACCATTTCCGATGCGGGCCTGATCGGCGGAGGCGTGATCCCGCGCCCCGGCGAAGTCTCGCTCGCCCACAACGGCCTGCTCTTTCTTGACGAACTGCCCGAATTCCCCCGCAACGTTCTCGAAGTCCTGCGCCAGCCGCTCGAAGATGGCACGGTGAGCATCGCCCGCGCCTCTATGTCGCTGACCTTTCCCGCGCGCTTCATGCTGGCCGCCGCCATGAACCCCTGCCCCTGCGGATTCCACAATGACCGCTCGCGTGACTGCCAGTGCTCCGCCCCCATGATCCAGCGCTACATCTCAAAAATTTCCGGCCCGCTCATGGACCGCATCGACATCCACATCGACGTCCCGGCCGTGAACTACAAAGAAATGCGCTCGACCAACGAGCCTGAGAACTCGGCCAAGATTCGCGAACGCGTCATGCGCGCCCGCCAGAAGCAGCTGACGCGCTTCTCCTCCTCCCGCGAAAAACTCTACTGCAACGCCCAAATGTCCTCCCGCCACATCCGCGCTTTCTGCGAACTCTCGGCCGACTGCGAACGCCTCCTCGAACGCGCCATGACCCAGCAAGGCCTAAGCGCCCGCGCCCACGACCGCATCCTGAAAGTAGCGAGAACCATCGCCGACCTCGAAGACACGCCGAACCTCGAGCCCAAACACATCGCCGAGGCGATTCAGTACCGTAGTTTGGATCGAACGTATTGGGCGTAAGCCGAGCGAGAGAATCATCGGAATGACCTCTTCAGGCCGTTACTACCGGTCGTGAAGCTCGATAAAGCTGTCCGGCAAACGCTCCCAAACCCAGGCAAACCACACCCAAGCGGACCAGCCCGCCAAGATACGGGATGAACCCAACGATGGTGAGGAGCAACAGCCCAATCAGGAGTCCCAGCAACCAATCGCCCTTCGTGGCTCCGGCTGGCCTCACAAGTATTTGCCCCAGAAAGGCTCCAACCCAAACCTTCGCCAGGTAGATCGCGGTCAGATATACGGGGAACAACATGAGCGAGATCGGGATGCCAACCAGCGTGATGGCTATCACGACCATGGCCACCGGCGCGCCCGCCAGAACTCCAACCCCCAGGCCGAGGCTGAGCCAGCCTGAGCCCACCGCTTGAGTCGTGGCCCGGAAGAATCCCGGAAACAAAACTAGGCCGAGCCATCCCACCAGCATGGCGGCCGCGAGCCAGATCGCTTGGTGGAAGTAGAATCTGGAGCGCGTGAACTGGCTGAACCGGCTCTTCCTCTCCTGCACCTGGATGTCACGTTTGCCCGCAATGGTCGCGCCTTCGGCGATGTGTACTTCTTTCAGCTGATGTACGCGAGCGCTCAGGTTACCGCCGACCCGGGCCGTGTTCGTGAGCGTAAGGTTAACTCCGGCCATGGTCAGATCGCGGCCGATGGTACCGCTCACATCGGCATTGCTACTAGTCACGATGTCCACACTGCGCTTCACCTCGCCCTCGACGTTAACGTCGCCGGCGGCAGCCACAACACCCTCACCCACGTGGCCCCGCTCATTCACACGCAAGGATTGCGCAAAGCCGTAGATGCTGTGACCCAATTGCCCGTCCAGGTCGAGCGACTGCGAAAAGTCGTAGATGCTACCCTCCACGCTTCCGCTCACCACGGTTCTCTTGGCAAAACTCAACAGGTCGCCCTTGACGCTGCCGCGCACTTCCACGGTCCCGCCAAAAACCAGCAAGTCCCCATTGATCACGCCTTCGATGCGAACGGTGTTGCCGGCGACCGCAAGGGTGTCGTCCACCGTCTCGCTCGCCGGTACGGTGACGAAATCCCCATGGCGCCGCTCCAGGGCAAAGCTGGGCAACGACAAAGCAAGCAGCATGATCAGGAGGCGCAAGCCAGGCTGGCGTAGCCGTGGTCGGCGTCCCAGCAGCAATGCGCCGCCCAACAGCGATAACAGAAACAAACCTCCAACGACAGCAGCATATTCAGTCAGCATGGCAGTACCTCCGTGTGCAAAGTAGTCGGAAACGTTGAACATCAGGTTCGTGAGGCCGTTTAGGCTGAAGGGATTGAACCATTCCAGTGCTTGCGGAACCTTCAGTTCATCGATCACCACGAGAACGATCGAACCTAGCGCCAGCACCGCGGCCATCGCCGCCAGGTCGCCCCACGCCGAGGACATGCGCCAAGCGGAGAAGACGTCGGGGCTGGCCGCTTCTTCCGGGAGTTCGCGCAGGCTTTCGCTCAGAACGCGGCTCTCAATGCGCAATTCGTCCACCAGCTCCCGGCAGCGCCGGCACGTGGCTAGGTGGTCTCGCAGGCGCCCTGCCTCATCCAACGGTAGTTCGTCGTCCACGAAGATGGCGCAGATCTGTTCCGAATAACATTCCATGATCACTTGCTCCCGTGAACCAGTCTCCGGCGCAGCTCCTGCTTGGCACGAAAGATCAGCGCCGCCACATGGTTCCTATGCAGGTCCAACTGCTGCCCGATCTCGTCATAACTCAGTTCGCTGTAATAGCGCAGAACCAGCGGCACGCGATAGTTCTCCGGCAGGCGTCCGATGGCAGTCTGCAACTGCGCCTTCTCCGCCATCCGGATGACAGTGCCGAGCGGCGACGGCTCCGAGCTGGTTGCCTCGATGACTGCGGCTCCGTCTTCAACTTCCACAATCACCTGCCGTTCCCGTCGACGGCGCCGCAGAACGTCAATGCATTGGTTGCCAGCCACCCGCAGCAGCCATCGGGGGAACGGTATCGAACCGTCATAGCTGTCGATGGAGCGCTGCAGCTTGAGGAAGACTTCGCTGGTGGCATCTTCTGCGCTCTCCCGCGAGTCCAGCATGTAACGGCACAAGCCGAGTACGCGCCGGACATAGCGATGATGGATCTCCCCCAATGCCTCGGCATCATGGCCCCGTGCGCGCTCGAGTACGCTCTCCAAATCGAGGCCCTCCATCTGCCTGGTTTCGCCCTTGCGGGGCTGCGTTTCTTTCGCCATGTTCCTTTTGGCGTTCATAGAGCAGTACGCTGCAGATCGAGGGAAGTTACAGACATTTTAGGGGACGAGGGGAACCCAAGGCTGGAACGTCCTGGCTCTGCTTGGGCGTAACTGCTGTTCGTCTTTCAGAATGAACTCAACCGCCAACCGTCCGTCTAAGCCGTGCCCCCCCGCATTCATTGACGTTCCCCGTTCCCCCTCGTAAGATTCGCTCTCAGTATCCCCTGCATGATTGGCAGAACCATCTCGCGTTACCGCATCCTCGAACAGATTGGGTCCGGGGGGATGGGGGTCGTGTACCGCGCCCATGATGAGCAGTTGGAGCGCGATGTGGCGATCAAGGTGTTGGCCCCGGGCCTGCTGGCCGACGCGGCGGCGCGGAAACGGTTCCGCAAGGAAGCGCTCTCCCTGGCGCGCGTGAATTTCCCTAGCGTGGCCACCATCCACGAGTTCGGCAGCGAAGGCGAACTGGACTTTCTGGTCACCGAGTACATTCCTGGAACCACGCTCGATTCGAAACTCTATGGCACGCGGCTCCCGGAAAGGGAGGTTGTGCAACTTGGAATACAGTTGGCCCAGGGCCTGGCGGCCGCGCACCAGCATGGCATCGTGCATCGCGATCTAAAGCCGGGCAACCTGCGCATCACACCCGATGGCCGACTCAAGATTCTTGACTTTGGGCTCGCGCAATTTGCTCCCCACATCAATGAGTTGGCGCAGACGCTGACCGTGACCAACTCTGCCGAACTCACCGGCACACTCCCTTACATGGCGCCGGAACAGTTGAAGGGCGAGCCCGCCGATCCCAGAACCGATCTGTGGGCCGCCGGCGCCGTCCTATATGAAATGACGACCGGCAAGCGCCCGTTCCCGCAGACCAATCCCGCGCTGTTGATCGACTCGATTCTGAATGCTCAACCCCCGGCGCCGACTACTCTCGTATCCGGGCTCTCGGCGAATCTGGAGAACGTCATTCTCAAGGCGCTCGACAAGGACCCGGCGCGGCGCTACCAGTCGGCGGTCGAGATGTGCGTTGACCTGGAGCGTACTCTGCATCCGACCCATCCCAGCCGTTCGCCGGACACGACGCCGCCAGAACCGAGGCCAACAGTCGCGGCAGTGGGGACGCCGCGACTCTGGAAGTTGGGCTTGGCCGGGCTGCTCCTTCTCGCGCTGCTAGTGGGAGCCTATTTCGTTATCGTTCGGCGTCGAGGTTCCCAAGTCGAGCCCGTGACCGGTCGAACTTCCGTTGCGGTCTGGGGCTTCAAGAATCTGTCGGGAAAACCCGAACAGAATTGGCTCTCTGGTGCGCTCGCGGACTTGCTGACGGCGGAACTGTCCGCGGGCGACAAGCTGAAAACAATTCCGGGTGAGAATGTGGCCCGCACCAAGGCGGACTTGAACCTCCCTGACACCGAAAGCATGTCTGCGGAGACGCTGGCCGGCATCTATCAACGGCTTGGGAGCAATCTGGTAGTCCTGGGTTCCTATATCGACATTGGAGGGCGCACCCGCGTCGATGTGCGGGTGCAGGACACGGCCAAGGGCGAAACCGTGGTAACGCTGTCGGCCAGCGAGCCCGACGCGAAGTTGCTGGACCTGGTCAAGGACCTGGGTGCGCAACTGCGCGTGAAATGCGCTGCCGGCACGATTACCGTAGAGGAGGCCGCTGCGGTTCGAGCGGCCCAGCCTGCGACGGCGGACGCCGCCCGCCTCTATGCCGAGGGAGTCGAGAGACTGCGAGCCTTCGACAATCTCGGCGCGAGCCAACTTCTGCAGCAGGCAGTAGCCACGGAACCAGGAAATGCGCTGGCTCACCTGGCCCTCGCGCGTGCGTGGGGTGAACTGGGATACGACACCAAGGCCGAAAGCGAGGCCAAGAAAGCATACGACCTGTCGCGCAATTTTTCCCGCAAAGAGAGCCTGCTGATTGAGGCCAACTATCGCGTGGCAACGCGGGCCTGGGATCGGGCCGTCGATTTGTACAAATCACTTTGGACGTTCTATCCCGACGATCTGGAGTACGGGCTGCGGCTGTCGGATGCACAAGTCTCGGCTGGGCAAGCGCAGAACGCGATGACCACGGTGAACAGCCTGCGCACGCTGGCAGGCCCGTTGCGAAACGATCCGCGGATTGATCTCGCGGAAGCAAAGTCGCAAGCGAGTCTGGCGGATTTCCGGCAGGCGGCCGCTGCGGCACAGGTTGCCGAAAAGAAAGCCAACAAGCTGGGCGAGCGATTCCTCACCGCGCAGGCGTTGCTGGAGCAATGTGGTGACCTGCTCCAGTTGGGGCAGTATGCCGACGCGAAATCAAAAGGAGAACTGGCGGAACAGACCTTCCGCACGGCAGGCGACTTCCGCAGCCAGGCTAAGAGCCTGACCTGTGTGGCAACCGTCGCATGGAATCAGGGCGACTCGGCGAACGCGCAAGCCATGCATGAAAAGGCGCTGGCGCTCGCCCGCCAGACCGGAGCGCAGAATGACATCGCCGGCGCATTGATCAATTTGGGTAATCTGCTGGCCACGAGCGGGCCGCTCGAAGAGTCCAGCAAGCGGTATCGTGAGGCGCTGACGGTCGCGCAGGCCGCCGGGGATAGTTCGGATGCGCTCCTGGCCGAAAGCAATCTGGCCGCAAATCTGATGGGCCAGGGAGACTTCGCCGCGGCGCGCACGCAGCTTGAATCTTCTGTAAAGACCGCGCAAACGCTGGGCGACCAGGGGCGGGCTCTGGAGGCCCGGCTGAACCTGGGGATCATCGCTACTCTGCTGGGCGACCTCGAGGGCGCTCGCACCAGTCTGGAAGAAGACCTGCAGAAATCGCAGGCTTTGGGTCTGCGGAGCGACGAAGCGATTTGCCTGGCGGCGCTCGGCGACATTGCCCTCGCCGAGGACGACCTGACGCTGGCCGGAAAGCGCTACCAGCGCTCGCTGGAAATCCGCACGCAATTGGGAGAAAAAGGTTCGATCGCCGGCACGCAAGTGTCGCTCGCAGCTCTGGCCCTGGAGCAAGATCGCGGTGCGCAGGCGGAATCCCTGGCGCGACAAGCGGTCCAGGAGTTCCAACTCGAGAAACTGCCCAACCAGGAAGCAGGGGCGCGGGATGTTCTTGCGCAGGCGTTGCTGGCCCAACACAAATTCGACGACGCCAGCGCGGAGACCGCAGCCGCAGCAGCCCTGGGAGCAACCGATCCGCCCACCTTAATGTCGCTGGCGATCACGGAAGCCCGCGCCTCGGCTGCGAAAGGCGGTTCCGCGGACGCAGTGCGGAAACTGCTGGCCACGTCCCAGCGTGCCCGGGACGTCGGGATGGTTCCATATCAATTGCAGGCGCGCCTCGCGGTCGGCGAAATTCAAACCGCGGTGGGCGTGGACGGCGCTCGCGCCGGGCTCGAGTCGCTCAGTCACGACGCCAAACAACTGAATTACAAGCTCATCTCCCGCAAAGCGCAGGCCCTGCTTTCCGCCAGGCCTGCGCATTGAGGTGCGAATTGACGCGGGGCTATTGCAGCGAAATGTGCGGCAGCCAGATGGAATGGGGTACGGCTTGCTGCGTCAGAATAAACAGCGTGAGCCCCTGTCCCTGGTGGTTCTTTCCATTCGCAAAATTGGGGAAGCTCGGAATCACAAACGTTGCTGTGGAGTTTGTGGCGTTCGTACTGAATGTGATAGCCGGCAAATCCGCCTCGGCCCCCGTGGTGCACAGTTCCAGCGTGTTCTGCGAGTTATCGCACAGCATTACTCCGTAGTTCGGCGAAGTCGCATCCGGGACAAAGCCTGAGATACCAGAAAGTTGTACGGTGACATTGGTCGCGGTCGATTTTAGCTGGAAGATGAACAGATACGAGCCGTCATCACAGGCGCCATTGTCGAATTCGTCGGTGGGATTCGACGCATTGGTCACTTGCTGGCTTGGGCAGACGACCTGCAGTTTGTAGGTGACCTTCGTCGTGCCCTTACTGATAGTTGCCGCTTGGGTCGGACCAAACAACGCCCAGAATTGCGCAGAACTGTTTTCGCCATTGCGCGAAGATCCGCGCACAGGAATGGTCGCCAACGCTGGCAAGGCAAGCAGCAGACCAAGGCCAAGAACCCCAACTCTTCCAGCAATCGATTTCATAGCTTGTTCTCCTTAAAATGTCAGTGAGGCCCTACGGGGGGAAGGGATCACTACTTTAGCACGGCCAGCCCGGCGCTCGCCTAGGTTTTTGCCATCAGAAATCATTTGGCCCAAAAAATAAGGAATGTGGGGACAGCCGCCTTCGGCTGTCCGTCGAGCGCAGCTCGACCGTGCCAATCCGAAGATTCTGCATCCCCCAGCCCCCTCCCCCACGTATATGTAAAGTGAGGCAGTAAGAGCAAGGCAGCCAGAGACCGTGCCCATGGCCGAGCGCATCCCCGCGGAGCAATCCGCGGAAATATCCGAGAACGACATCGCCGACAGCGACTTCGCGGAGATCGTGCGCCGCCACCAGTCCGCAGTTTTCAGCATTGCCCTGCACTTTCTGGCCGATCGCTCCGCCGCCGAGGAACTCGCTCAGGACGTTTTCCTCCAGCTCCACGCGAATCTGTCTACCCTGAAGTCTGAGGACCACATGAAGTTCTGGCTACGCAAAGTGACCGCTCACCGCTGCATCGACTACAAGCGCCGCCGCAAGCCCCCGCAAGTGAGCCTCGACGACGCGCCGGAACCGGTCGCGCCAAGCCACTCCTCAGATCCGCTCCTGGAAAGAAGGCTGCAACAGCTGGTCGCCTCGCTCCCCGAAAAACCCCGCCTGGTCGTGATCCTGCGCTATCAGGAAGACATGCGTGCCGAAGACATTGCCGACGTCTTGGCCATGCCGCTAGCCACGGTCAAGAGCCACCTGCAGCGCTCGCTGGCCATGCTCCGCGAAAAGGTGACCCGAGCCATCGGAGAAGTAACGATATGACCCGCATGGATAACGATATGACCCGTATGGATATGGATATGAACAAGGACGTAAAGGGCATGGATGACGCCCTGAAAAATGCGCTCCGCCGCCAGGAAGCCCCTGACGGCTTTGCCGCCCGCGTCCTGGCCCGCGTTGCCCAGCAGGATTCGCCTCAGAAACCAGTCCACCGCGATTCCTGGCTCACATTCCTCACTCAGCCGATCGTGCGCTGGGCGGCCCTGGCCGCATTCGCGACCGCCATGATTCTTGGAGTCCACGTCTACAACGTGCGCCGCGAGCGCGCCGAGGGAGAAGCCGCTAAGCAGCGCCTGATGTTGGCTCTTCGCGTCGCCGGCAGCAAGCTGCAACTAGCGAGAGCGAAGGTTAATGAGATGAATGCAAACCAGACCAGAAACCGACAGGTCAAGGAGTAAGCCCATGACAAGAACAATCACTAGAAGAAAGACGATGCTCTGGCTCGCGCTGCTGCTGGCGTCCTCAGCGCTGGCGCACGCCCAGGACTTCAAGATTCCCCCCGATGTCGAGAAACTCTCCGCCAAGGCCAAGGAGACGGTCGAAGTCACCATGGACGGCCCCATGCTCCGCTGGGCCAGCAAGTTCCTCTCGGCCGACGATCCTGAGGAGCAAAAGGCCGCCAAGCTGGTCGCCAATCTGAAGGGCATCTACGTCCGCAGCTTCGAGTTCGACAAAGAGGGAGCCTACTCCGCCGCGGAAGTCGAAGCCTTGCGTTCCCAGTTTCGTTCTCCCGGATGGTCCAGAGTGGTGGGTGTCCGCAGCGAGCGCGACGGCGATAATGTCGACGTCTTCTTCAAACTCGAAAACGACAAGATGGCCGGCATCGTCGTCATTTCCGCCGAGCCCAAGGAACTCACCTTCGTCAATATCGTCGGCCCCCTCGAGGTCGATCAACTCGCCGACCTGGGCGGCGAGTTCGGCATCCCGAAACTGAATACCAAGGCATCGTCGAAGCCCGTGGTCAAGGCCGATAAAGGAGAACACAAATGAAATCGCTCCGCATATTTCTTCTGGTTCTCTGTGCCACAACCCTGGCCTTCGCCGGCGACAACGAGTTCCGCGGAGTAGTGCACGCCATCGAAGGCCACTACGGAGTCCGCCACATGCATATTCCGTTGTTGGGTTTTGCCATGTGGTTTGTCCGCCCCGAAGGCGTCAGTGGCCTGAAACTCGCGGTCTTCGAAAACTTCAACGGCCCCGCCGAGGCCGACGATGTAACCCGCGTCGTCGAGAATTCTCTCGGCCCCGGCTGGTATCCCTTTGTTCGCGTGCGCTCCAAAAATGCGGTGAAGGGCGACGACGAGACCACTCTGATCTACGCCAGCCCCGCGGGAGGTAAGCTGCGCATGATGATCGTCAACGTGGAATCCTCAGAGGCCACAGTCGTAGAACTGAAGCTCAGCGAGCGCGCCATCAAGGGCTGGCTCAAAGAACCGGGAGAAAAAGCCGAAGGCCAAGCCGGCCACCGCCATCATGCCGACGACTAGGCCCGAGACGCAGTGTCTCGGCGAGCGGTGGCACGAAACTGCCGAAGTTTAGCCGCGAAGCGGCGGCATTCATTAGCCCCGGACGTAAGTCCGGGGTGCCGTCGGGAGAGGCGAACGAGTCCCGCAGGGACGGCACTGGTTCTCCCGCACACTCTCCCACCTGCCGAGGAACCTAGCTCTCTTCCCGAGGACGCATATTCCCGCTTCGCAAATACCGGTTGTGCCAGCTCAGCGATTCCGTCAACAAATGCGGCGTATGCTTCCCGTACGACAACTGCTCCGCCCGCGCCAAATAGTCCAGCAACAACGGCTTGTACTCCGCGCTGGCGCACTTTTCAATTACGAGCTTCGCCCGCTCCTTCGGCGAAAGTCCACGTAAGTCAGCCAACCCGTTCTCCGTGACCAGCACCTGCACATCGTGCTCCGTGTGGTCCACATGCGACACCATCGGCACGATCGTCGAAATGGTCCCTTTCTTCGCCGACGACGGTGCCATGAAGATCGACAGATATCCGTTCCGCGCGAAGTCTCCCGACCCGCCAATCCCGTTCTGAATGCGCGATCCCATCACATGCGTCGAGTTGACGTTGCCGTAAATATCGGCCTCGATCATCCCGTTCATCGCGATCACCCCCAGCCGCCGGATGATCTCCGGATGATTCGAAATCTCCTGCGGACGCAGCACAATTCGTTTCTGATAGCTGGCCATATCGGCATTGACCTCGTTGAGCATCTCCGGGCTCAGCGAAAATGCGGTCGCCGACGCCGACGTCACCTTGCCCGACTTCAGCAGCCGAATCATCCCGTCCTGAATCACTTCCGTGTAGGATGTCAGCCCTTCAAAGGGCCCTTCCTCCAGCCCAAACAGCACCGCATTCGCAATGTTGCCCACACCGGATTGCAGCGGCAGCAGATTCTCCGGCATGCGCCCCTTCTTAACTTCCCAACTCAGAAATTCCAGAATGTGCCCGGCGATCCGCTTCGACGCCTCATCGGGCGCCTTGAACGCGCTGTTGCGATCCGGAGAATCCGTGACCACGATCGCAACAACTTTCTCCATGGGAACTTTGAGGTATGGCGTCCCAATGCGCTGCCCCGGACTTACCAGCGGAATCGGCCCGCGGTTCGGTGGCGCTTCTAGGCCGTAGTAAATGTCATGCATGCCCTCGAGAGCAGCCGGTTGCCACGAGTTGACTTCGAGAATGATGCGCTCCGCCTGATCGACCCAGGTCTTGTTATTGCCAATCGACGAACTTGGCACGACCCGCCCGTCCTCCAGAACCGCCGTGACTTCAATGAGTGCCACATCCAGCTTGCCCAGGAACCCGTACTCCACGAACTGCGCCACATGGCTCAAGTGAATATCCATGTAATCCATCTCGCCGGCGTTGATCCGCTTACGCGTTTCCGGATCGGACTGGTAGGGAAGCCGCAGGTGGATCCCTCCCGCCATGGCGAGAGCGCCGTCGAGTTCCGGCCCCGTGGAGGCCCCCGTGAACACGCTGACCTGAAACTTCTGTCCGTGGAAATGGGCATCTGCGATGCGGTGCGCCAGCTCAATCGGCACCGCCTTCGGATAGCCCGACCCGGTAAACCCACTCATTCCAATCTGATCGCCAGACCGAATCAAGGCCGCCGCTTCGGCCGCGCTCATGATCTTCCGCTCTAAACTGGGGTTCAACACACGCGTGCTGGTAGGGGACGCAATAGCCATGAATAGCCCTCACATTCTGTATAAAGAGTTCCCCTTAACGTTATCGGCGCACGTTTTGCCGGTCTGTGATTTCAATCACGAGCGGCTGTGGCCAGATCGACAGTCTCCCAGCATTGTTTTGTGCCGAAAAAAGATGAGCCCCCGCACGGAAAATCCCCTTCGTGATCCTTCGTGGTTCATGCTTTTTTCTCGCTCGCAGCAAAACCGATAGTCCGAAGAAAGCCGTCTCCCGGTTACGGTATACTCCTAGAACTCTTTAGCTGATTGAGGACTCCCGGGAATGGCTGTTGGCGTTCGCACTCAAGACCTGCGCAAGGTCTATAACTCTTCTCCACCCGCAGGTGCGGCCGGTGGCTTTATCGCGCGCGCCGATGCCAAAGGCGGGAAACAGCCCAAGACTCAAATTCCAGCCCTCGACGGACTCTCCCTCGAGATCCTTCCCGGAGAAATTTTCGGTCTTCTGGGTCCCAACGGTGCAGGCAAGTCCACCACGGTCGGAGTCCTGACCACGCGAGTGCGGCCAACGTCCGGCCAAGCCTGGATCGGCGACCACGACGTATGGAAGGAGCAGGCCCAGGTCAAGCGCCTGATCGGCGTCGTGCCCCAGCGTCCCAACCTGGATTTTTCCTTGACCGCACGCGAGATTCTCATCTTTCACGCTGCCTACTTCGGAATCGGCTCCAAGCAGAGAAACGACCGCGCCGACGCCTTACTCGAAAAATTCAAGCTGACCGAGCGCGCCCACCAGATGGTGCGCGGCTTTTCCGGCGGCATGATGCAGCGCCTGTCCATTGCCCGTGCCATGATGCACGACCCGCAAGTTCTGTTTCTCGACGAACCCAGCGCCGGGCTCGACCCTCAAACCCGAATCCTCCTCTGGGAGATCATTCGCGAATATCACCAGGCGGGAAAAACCGTGCTGCTGACCACGCATAACATGGAAGAGGCCGACGCCCTCTGCCAGCGCCTCGCCATCGTGGACCATGGCCATGTGATCGCACAGGGCACACCCGTGGACTTGAAAGCATCGATCCCCGGCGGATACCTGCTGCGCCTGCGTTTCGGGAATCAGACGGCCGATCTGCTTCAGCGTTTGCAGGCGCTGGCCGGCGTCCGCGAGGTGCGCGCTGCCGACAGCACGGGCGCCGACGTCTACGCCGACCGCGGCGGTTCCCTCATCCCGGAAATCGCAACTTTGGCCGCGAATGCAGGCGCGGAATTGTCGGACGTTCATATTTCCGAGCCCAGTCTGGAAAACCTCTTCCTGCACCACACCGGAAGGAGTCTGCGCGATTGAACTGGAAGACCTTTGGCGCGATGCTGGCACGCGACGCCCACGTAGCGCGGCGTAACGCGATTCAACTCTTCCTGCAGACCTTCCTGCAGCCATTGCTCTTCGTTTTCATTTTCGGCCGGGTCATGGTGGGCAGCGGCTATATGCCCGCCGCGTACAAGAGCCTCCTGCTCCCCGGCATCATCGCGATCAGCATGACCTTCACCGGAATCTGGGCCGTGGCCATGCCGCTCATCGCCGAGTTTCAATGGACCCGCGAAATCGAAGACCGCCTGCTCGCTCCCATCAGCGTCGGCTGGATCGCAATCGAGAAAATCATCGCCGGAATGCTGCAAGCGCTGGTGGCCGGACTAGCGGTAATCCCGCTCGCTTGGCTCGTGCTTCGACCCGGAGTTGAGATCAGTATCCGCTCGCCGTTGACCTTCGCTCTGATCATCGTGCTGGTAGCAGGTTTTTCCGCCTGCGGAGGCTTGGCGTTGGGATGCAGTATCAATCAGCAGCATATTGGGCTGATGTTCAGCATGGTAATGACCCCCATGATCTTCTTCGGGTGCACGTACTATCCCTGGAGCGCCCTGAAGACGTTCCCCATCCTGCAAAAACTTGTTCTCATCAACCCGCTCGTGTATGCCAGCGAAGGACTCCGCGCCACTCTGGTTCCACAGTCCCCACATTTGGCAGTCACAGCCGTACTCATCGCGCTGGTTTTCTTCGACGTCCTCCTGCTGGTCGTCGGCTTGCACCAGTTCGAGAAGAAGTCGGTGAGCTAGCGCAGGTCGGGCGGATGCCTACTTCTGCCGAGCTTGGAAAAAGATGAGCCTATCGCTTCGCAAGGTCGTTGAAATTGTGAGGAGCTCCCTCGTGAACGGTTTTGGGAAGGGTCTGGCTTCAGCCGTGCCGCTCAGAGTCAATAGAGACCCGGGCTTTAAGCCCTGGGGCATCGTCAATTCTGAATTCTGAGGAAAACTAATGATAACAGGAATAGACCTCTAACTCCTTTGAATAGAATATCTTGCCCCTACTTGTTCTTGCTCTTGGATTTTTCCACAACTTCTCGCTAACCCGATGATTCCAATAGACTCGGGGGAGGGGGGGTGGGGGTATCGAAAAGGAATCCCGCAACTCGGAATTGCCCTTCGTTGACAAATAAACACTTGACCTCTTCTCCCCTTGCAGCTACATTAGCGAGTTCCAGGTACATCCGGAAACTTCTGGGCCGCTGTCTGAGTTGCCTGCGCCCACGGAGCCAAGCCCAGAAAATTGAGCATCTTCGGTGACCTGTCACGCATCTATTCAAAGTGAGTTTAACGCTAACTCCTTTACAACCCACTCGGAATCAGTGACTTGGCCGAACTATGGGGTTTCTGGTCACCCTCCTGTGGCGAAAGGACGAAGGCGGAAGGCCACCATCATAAAGTATAAGGAGAGATAAAGCTCATGCGCTCTGATCGTGTGTTTGACGCTTTACAGACTCTGCGGAACCGTTATATGCTGTGTCAGCTTGCCTCCAAGGCCACGCGGAAATTCCACCGGCCGAGCACCAGAATCCAGGAAACGATGAACGGTGTTTTGGATCGTATTGCGGGCGCGGAGCGGCAAGAAGTTTTGTCGGAACCAGAGAATTTTGCTGAGGCACAACGGCGGGCTGCTTAACCCAGCCCCGCCTCCCTGCCTGGTGCTGTCTGCGTTTTTCCTGAGTCCCCTCCTTTTGAAAATCTCCCGTTGACACTAACGATTGCGTTCGAGTGCACGGGTTCAGGTGAATCATGACCATTGCTGAACTAAAAGAAAAGAACATCACTGAGCTGACCAAGATCGCAAGGACCTTGGATCTCCCCGGTGCCAGCGGTATGCGCAAGCAGGATCTCATCTTCAAAATCCTGCAGGCGCAGAGCGAAAAAGAAGGCCACATCTTTGCCGAAGGCGTCCTCGAAATCCTGCCTGACGGCTATGGCTTCCTCCGCTCTCCCGACTACAACTACCTCCCGGGCCCCGATGACATCTACGTCTCGCCCTCCCAGATCCGCAAATTTGATCTCAAGACCGGCGACACCATCAGCGGCCAGGTGCGTCCTCCGCACGAAGGCGAAAAGTATTTCGCGCTTGTCAAGATTGAAGCCGTCAACTTCGAATCGCCCGATGAAGCCCGCAACAAGATTCTGTTCGACAACCTCACGCCCCTTTATCCGCAGGAGCGCCTCAAGCTCGAGACCACGCGCGAAAACGCCAGCGCCCGCGTCATGGACTTGCTCACGCCCCTCGGCAAAGGACAGCGCGGCTTGATCGTTTCGCCGCCACGCGCCGGCAAGACCATGCTGTTGCAGAACGTCGCCAACTCCATTACCGCAAATCATCCCGAAGTCGTGTTGATGGTCCTGCTCATCGATGAGCGCCCCGAAGAAGTTACGGACATGCAGCGTTCGGTAAAAGGCGAGGTTATTTCCTCGACCTTCGACGAGCCTGCGGCCCGTCACGTCCAGGTCGCCGAAATGGTGATCGAAAAGGCTAAGAGATTAGTCGAGCATAAACGCGACGTCGTGATCCTGCTCGACTCCATTACCCGTCTGGCGCGCGCCTACAACACGATCGTCCCGCCCTCCGGCAAAGTGCTCTCCGGCGGCGTCGACTCCAACGCCCTGCAGCGTCCGAAGCGTTTCTTCGGGTCTGCCCGCAACATCGAAGAAGGTGGATCGCTCACGATCATCGCCACCGCCTTGATCGACACCGGTTCCCGCATGGACGACGTGATTTTCGAAGAATTCAAAGGTACGGGCAATAGCGAAATCATCCTCGAACGCAAACTCGTCGATAAGCGCGTCTTCCCGGCCATCGACATTCAGCGCTCCGGCACGCGTAAGGAAGAGTTGCTGATCCCGAAAGAAGATCTGTCCCGCATCTGGGTCCTGCGCAAGGTGCTGAACCCGCTCTCGCCCGTGGAAGCGATGGAACTCCTGGTCGAGAGAATGGGCAAGACCAAGTCGAACGCAGAGTTCCTGGCTAACATGAGCGCGCTCTGATCGTCAGCCAGAAGCGAAAGCCAGAAACGAAGAGAAGCCAGAGCCTAAGCTCTGGCTTTTTTGCCTGGCGCTATACAGCCTTCCTTCGTGTACCTTAGTGTCCTTCGTGGTTGAAGGTTCTCTTCTGCCCATTCCCCTGCGCGAACCACCTTTTTCCGCGGATTCCCCGCGAAGTATAATTTGCGGGGAAGAGTGCTGGTTGACTCTCTGCGAGGTTCCCGTGCTCCCCCGAATTCGCACCTGCGTCTTCTCCGTTTGCCTATTCGCGTTCCTCATTCTTGCGCAGTTTCCAGTGGTCGCGCAGCAGACGCCGCAGCCTCCGCACCAATCTACTCCGCACACCGGAGACCTCAATCCCCCGGCGGACGAAGATGAAGGCCGCGCCCGGATCACTCGCGAGATGGAGAAGAAGGCCGCCAAGGAGCGTGTGGCCGCGCTCAAGAACGACACCGACAAGTTGCTCAAGCTCTCAGTGGAACTGAAAGCCTACGTCGACAAGTCCGACGAAAATGTTCTATCCCTGGAGGTAATCAAGAAAGCCGAAGAAATCGAAAAGCTCGCGAAGAGTGTTAAAGACAAGATGAAGGGCCCAAACTGAAAGAATGTGGGGACAGCCGCCCTCTCGACCGTTCAGACGCTAAATTCCTTCGCCTCAATGGTCCCGGAGCAATTACCTCCGAAACTCCTCTCCGCGTCCCGTGTTCTATCCTGTAACCGCTGATTGCGGCCGGAGGAAGAAGACATGAAACGCGCGAGCCCCCACAATCGTAGAGACGTAGCTTGCTACGTCTCCGCCGGCGCGCTCGATGCCGCCCGTGGAGAGAGAGACGTTGCAAGCAACGTCTCTACGATCTGCCGCTTCCGCTACACATAAAAAACGCCATCCGGGTTTTGCCGGATGGCGTTGATGTTTCCCGCAAGCGCCTATTCCGCGCCCGGTTTGATCCGCATCCCGTAGAACGACCGGTACACAAACGTGAACGACACCACGAAGAACGCCATCGCCAGCACGCGCGTAAGCGTCGTTCCTTGGTCCGCCGCCAGTTTCACCGCGAGTTCGACCGCCAGCAACCCGAACAGCGTGGTGAACTTGATGACCGGATTCAGCGCCACCGACGACGTGTCCTTGAACGGATCGCCCACCGTATCACCGATGACCGTTGCATCATGCAGCGGCGTGCCCTTCTGCTTCATCTCGACTTCCACAATCTTCTTGGCGTTGTCCCAGGCGGCGCCCGCATTGGCCATGAAGATCGCCTGGTAGAGGCCGAAGATCGCAATCGAGATCAGGTAGCCCACGAAGAAGAACGGATCGACGAAGGCGAATGCCAGGGTTCCAAAGAACACCGCAATGAAGATGTTGAGCATGCCCTTCTGCGCGTACTTCGTGCAGATCGCAACCACCTTCTTGCTGTCGGCAACCGAGGCCTTCTCTACGCCCTCGAGTTTGATGTTGGCTTTGATGAACTCGACGGCGCGATAAGCGCCCGTAGTCACGGCCTGCGTGGAAGCGCCCGTGAACCAGTAAATCATCGCTCCGCCTGTGATCAGTCCGAGGAAGAAGGGCGCGTTCAGCAGCGACAGTTTGGCCACGTTCTCGGTGTTGGTGAGTCCGTTGGTCAGCGCCATGATGATGGAAAAAATCATCGTGGTGGCGCCAACGACGGCCGTACCGATCAGCACGGGCTTCGCCGTCGCCTTGAACGTATTTCCCGCGCCGTCATTGGCTTCAAGCAAGTACTTGGCGCGCTCGAAATCAACGCTGAGGTTGAAGTCTTTCTTGATCTCAGCCTTCACGTTCGGCACAGCTTCGATCAGCGAAAGCTCGTACACCGACTGCGCGTTGTCGGTAACCGGACCATAGGAATCCACCGCGATCGTGACCGGCCCCATGCCCAGGAATCCAAACGCCACCAGTCCGAACGCGAACACGGCTGGCGCCAGCATGCCCGCCGCCGGTGCCAGGCCCAGCGTGCTCATGTAATAGGCGACCGACATCAAGCCCATCATGGAAAGCCCAAGATAGTAGCCGGAGAAATTGCCCGCCACGAATCCCGACAGGATGCCGAGCGACGCTCCGCCTTCCTGCGCCGAGATCACAACTTCTTTCACGTGCCGCGACTCCGTCGAGGTGAAAACCTTCACCAGTTCCGGGATCAACGCCCCCGCCAGCGTGCCGCACGAGATGATCGTCGCCAGCTTCCACCACTGCGTTCCATCGCTCCCGAGTTGCGGAATGATGAAGTAGGAAATCAGGTACGTCAGCGCAATCGAAACGATCGAGGTGAGCCACACCAGTGACGTCAACGGCGCCTCGAAGTTCATCTCGTTGGCCGAGCCATACTTCGCCTTGGCAATGGCGGCGTTCAGGAAGTACGACAACGCGCTCGACACCAGCATCATCACGCGCATCACGAAGATCCACACCAGCAACTGCACCTGCACGCTCGGATCCTTCACGCCGAGAAGAATGAAAGTGATGAGCGCGACGCCCGTCACACCGTAAGTTTCGAACCCATCAGCCGACGGCCCGACCGAGTCGCCGGCATTGTCGCCCGTGCAATCGGCAATGACGCCCGGATTCCGCGCGTCATCCTCCTTGATTTTGAACACGATCTTCATCAAGTCGGACCCGATGTCGGCGATCTTGGTGAAGATGCCGCCCGCAATACGCAGTGCCGCCGCGCCCAGCGACTCGCCAATGGCGAAACCGATGAAGCAGGGCCCGGCGTAATCGCCAGGAACGAACAGCAGAATGATCAGCATGATGAGCAGTTCGACCGAGATCAGCATCATGCCGATGCTCATGCCGGCCTCCAGCGGAATCTGGTAGACCGGATACGGCTTGCCGGGAAGGGAAGCGAACGCCGTCCGCGAATTGGCGAACGTGTTGACGCGAATCCCAAACCACGCCACGCCATAGCTGCCCGCGATGCCCACCAGACTGAATCCCAGGATGATTGGCAGGGTCAGAGCAACCGACTTGCCCGGCACTGGCGAAAGCCACCCAAAGTAAGCGGCAATAATGACCGCAATGAATGCCCACAGAAACAGGATGAACTTGCCCTGCGTGACCAGGTAAGTCTTGCAAGTCTCGTAGATGAGTTCCGAAATCTCGCGCATCGCCCGGTGCACGGGCAGGTTCTTCAGGCGCATGTAGATCGTCATGCCAAACCCAAGCCCGAACAGGCAGAACAAAATGCCGATCAGCAGCAGTTTATGGCCGTCGATCGAGCCATTTAAAAAGCTGACTTGGGAAAGGTCGGGCAGTTTCAGGGAAGCTTCTCCGCCGGGTTCGCCAGCAGGTTGAGCGAGGGCGGTCGCAGCGCCAACGGTAAGCAGCGCGGCTACAGTCGAGATTTTCGTGGCCACGCGGCGCGTAAAAAACGCAGCAGTGGCAAGCCAAGAGCGCATATAAAGTCCTCCTAAATATGACGGTTTTAAGGAATTAGCGAACGTTTTAGGTACTGCTTTCCGGATGCAGCATCGAAGTCGGATTTTGCGCAGGGTTCGAGCCGACCGAATTACAGGCAAAGTAGGACCCTACTCCCTGTGCCCCTACGCAAAACAGGCGTTTATAACACGTCAGGTAAGCGGGGTCAAACCCATGAAAGTGAGCATACGGGGTCAATTTCCCAGATTGGCCACAAGAAGCGCCTTTCCAGGCCGTCTGGCGCGGCTTGCGGACGCCGCCCGCCTCATCCCAGATACTTCTGCAGCGGCTCCCAGTAATGGGACCACCATCCCGGCGCGAGGTGCACGGCTGCGCCTTGCGGGAAGCCCGTATGATCGAAAACCAGTTTCGTTTCGGCTCCCTGCTCGTCGAGTTCGAATCTCACAATCGAAAAGACGCCCGGAGTCCAATCCTTTTCGCGCCATGCCTGAACAACGCGCTCGTTCGGAACCAGTTCGATGTGGCGGCCGAGGATCACGCCGCCAAAGATGGAGAACGCGCCGCCCACTTCACGGCTAGTTTCCGTGGAAGCGCCTTTCATAATGAAATCGGTGACTTGGCTGAATCTCTTTTCCTCGGTGAGCGCTTCATAGACGCGTTTCCGCGACGCCTTGAAAACCACCTCCTGATGGATGCTTTCACTGGTGTGCGAGATTCCCTCTCGATCGGCCTGCGGAACCGGAACGCCAAAGGCGGTCTCCGCCATGCCGACTACCGGCAGCATCGCCGCCAAGCGCACCGAGAAATCTCTTCGAGTAGACCGGGTGAGGTTCATGTGCGTCCCTTTCGAGGTTGCTCCGAATTACTTCCCTCCGGCGACCGTAGCCTGATACATCGCGTCCAGCAGATCCTGCGAGTGCCCATCATAGTCGGCATCGAGCGACCACATGAACATTCCGCCCAGTCCGCGCTGCCAGTCCGAGTACCAGGTCCGAAAATAAGTCGAGAACGCGTCATCGTACGTGATGTAACCATTGCTTCCGTCCGTCCTCACCATGTACGGCACGAACGCGACAGGATCGTAATACGTCTGCCAACCTCGCTTGTTGATGCGCTGCTTCAAGTCTGTGCCGTAGCTCACCGTGAGCACAGTGTTATCGCAGGCCTCATCCTCGGTGGTTGCCGCATTCGGACACAGCCCAAAAAGCTGGGTGATATTGGTGTAGTGGTAGCCGTAAAACGGCGCTCCCATGTTCAACTGTTTCGCTGGAACCTTCTTCAGAAAAATGTTCGCAGTGTTGTTCACACTTCCGCCGGGCTGACACTCCCAGGGCGCGGGGTCGTGCGTGTCCCAGAAGATAGGCGAATTGAGCTGGCCGTAGGCGGTCCAGGGACCGGCGCAGTCGAACATCATAATATTGATGTAATCGAGCGAAAGCTGCAGGTTTTTCACATCGTATCCGTAACCGCCCCAGGGCGCGGCATCGATGGAGAGCGTGTACTCCGGGTTCGATTTCCGCAACAGGGCCATCATTTCGACCAGAAGATTCCGGTCGGCCGTGGTTTCGGGGTATTCCCAATCCATGTCGACGCCGTCATAGCGATACTGCTTGGCGAAAGCCGCCACGTTGTCGACCAGCGTCTGCACCGCGCCGCTGGTTTCGAGTCCGTTGAAGTCGCCGCCCAGCAGCAGCATGACTCTCACACCCGCAGCATGAGCCAGGTTATTGAGTTCCGGCTCGATAAATCCATCGGGGACAGCAAGGCTCCCATCCGCGTTGAACGACACTCCCGCGTGGTTGATGTGCGTCAGTTCGTTGTAGGGAATCTGCGCGTGCCCGTAGGGCGGGGTCTGATATTTGCTCCAATAACCGTAGTCCGCCACGATTCGCTTGGGAAGGTGATGCGCGTTCGGTTCTTGGGCGCGGACGCTGGGGAGAGACAAAGCGGCCACAAACCCGGCCAATGCGAAGAAAGCCACACGCGTGAACCACGGGGAACGGGAACTCATGGAGCGCACCTCCTGGAAGAGGTTGAAGGCCGAGACAGGGGCGGGAAGCGGCGTTCAGCCTGAAGTCCGAGGATTCTACCACGCCGAGACAAACCGACACACGAACAAAAGCGCGTAGGGGTAGCAGGTACGTACTTTAATGTAGGTCCGTATCAGGGCATCGCTGCGGGATGCCGCAATCACGGATGAGGCAGACGATTCGGCACAATCCGGATACTCGCCAGAAAGCACCGTATCTCAAGAGCGTGCAATTGTGAGCAGACACTAAGTAATCCAGCGTTGTACATTCTCGACAACATACTGCACGTGAAAAGGGCCCAGGCCAGGGGTTTTGTCGATTCCAGAGTGGTTTCCGAGGAGGCAGTCGTGACGCGATCTTCTCTCTCTGTGGTTCTGTTCCTGCTGTTATCTCTCTTTTCAATGGCGCAAGCCAAACCAGCTTCTCCGAAATCAACTCCTAGTCAACCTCCTCAACGAGGTGCCGCTAAGTTGCAAACTAAAGTTGCCGGGCAAAATTTGAAAGCTACTATCAATACTTCATCTAATCCTCCTATCAACGGACATTCAGTCAGTTTGACTTGCTCTGCGTCAACTTCTCCAGGTGTTACTGGATATAATTTCTACTCCGGTGCCACGAAAGGTGGGGAGAGCGCAACTGCGTTGAATAGTACTCCAACAGCTACTTGCGCCTGGATTGATGGAACAGTTATTGGAACAAATACATATTGGTACATCGCCAAATCGTACTGCCCAACCTGTAACCCAACACTATCTGTACCATCCAATGAATTAGGTCCAGAGGTTATACCTGCTGACGCAGCACCTAATCCTCCGACCGGACTGGCTGCGGGAACAATTAGTAAGAATCAGGTCCCCCTATTCTGGAACGCTCCAGTGCAGCAGAATGGTTATGATGTATTGGCAACTGAGATATTTCGTGGAACCACACCAGCACTGCTTACTGCTCCGCGAATCGGCTACGCTCCAAGCTGGCAAACGTCTTTCACTGATCAGAGCCCGTGCAAGAGCAAGGCTACCTGTTACTACAAAGTGGAGGCACTCAGTTTGTTTGAAGACTACACTCTGCTGCCACCGAGTGTAGCCAGTAATATCGTCAAAGTTACTATGCCATAGTTGTTGGTAATCAAAAACGGCCTGAAGGGTTCGTTACATATCCGACACTGCAACAGGCCGAGGTTGTTGCCTCCACCGCCCAGCGGATAAAGCTCCGGGAGCATTGTAATCGTCTGCGGCATCGCTGAAGCGAAGCCCTGATACAAATCGCTCTAAATCCGGCCCTTACTGCAGCGCCACCTGCATGTTCAGATTGTGCGCCAGAAATCCCCAGGCATCCGCCGTCTCATCGATCACCTTAGAGATCGGCTTGCCCGCTCCGTGACCGGCCTTGGTCTCAATGCGAATCAGTACCGGAGCAGGTCCAGCCTGATCCGCCTGCATCGTCGCAGCAAACTTGAAGCTGTGTCCTGGCACCACGCGGTCATCATGGTCCGAAGTTGCAATGAGCGTAGGTGGATACTTCGTTCCCGCTTTCAGGTTATGCAGCGGAGAGTATGCGTACAACGCCTTGAAATCTTCGGGATTGTCGGACGATCCATAGTCCGAAGTCCACGCCCAGCCGATCGTGAACTTGTGGAAGCGCAGCATGTCCATCACTCCGACCTCCGGCAACGCTGCGCCGTAGAGTTCAGGACGCTGCGTCAGGCAGGCGCCGACCAGCAGCCCTCCATTGCTCGCGCCGCGAATTGCCAGCTTCGGCGTAGACGTGTACTTGTTCGCGATCAACCACTCAGCAGCGGCGATGAAATCGTCGAACACATTCTGCTTCTTCGCATGCGTGCCCGCCAGGTGCCAGTCTTCTCCGTATTCGCCACCGCCGCGCAGGTTGGGCTGCGCATACACGCCACCCATTTCCAGCCACACCAGGTTCGACACCGAAAACGCAGGTGTCAGCGAAATATCGAATCCGCCGTACGCGTAGAGCAGCGTCGGATTCTGACCGTCGAGCTTCAGTCCTTTCTTGTACGTCAGGAACATCGGCACTCGCGTCCCGTCCTTGCTGTTGTAAAAGACCTGCTTGGTTTCATATTTCGTAGGATCAAAGTCCACCTTGGGTTGCCGAAATACCGAACTCTTGCCCGCCTGCGGATCGTAGCGATAGATCGTGGTCGGCGAAGTGAAACTGGTGTAGGAGTAGAAAGTTTCCTTGTCCTTGCGCTTGCCTCCGAAACCGGAGGCCGTGCCAATGCCCGGCAGGTCCACGGTGCGCACGAGTTTGCCCTGCAGGTCGTAGGCGCGAACCTCGGTCCGCGCGTCTTTCAGATATCCCAGCAACATTACATTGTCCACCACGCTGGTGGACTCCAACTTGTCCGCTCCTTGAGGAACGATCGTCTTCCAGTTGGCCCGCTCCGGATGCCGTATGTCGATCGCAATCAAACGTCCCCGCGGAGCATCCAGATCGGTCTGGATCAAGAAGACCGGGCCGTCATTGTCGACGAACTGATATTGCGCGTCGAAGTCGTCCAGCAGCTTCACAACTTGCGAATCCGGCTGCGTCAGATCCTTATAGTAGAGCCGGTTCTTCGGTGACGAGCCTTGCCACGCCGAAATGGCAAGATAATGCCCATCATCGGTCACGCCTCCGGCAAAGCCCAGCTCCTTATTATCAGGACGCTCGTAGACGAGTTTGTCTTCCCCTTGCGCCGTGCCCAGCCGGTGGTAATAAAGCTTCTGGAAATAATTCGCCCCACGCATCGCCGTGCCTTCTTTGGGCTCATCGTAGCGGCTGTAGTAGAAGCCCTTGTTGTCCTTCGTCCACGACGCGCCCGAGAACTTCACCCACTTGATGTCGTCAGGAAGATCCTTGCTCGTATCCACGTCGCGCACGTGCCACTCCGTCCAATCCGAGCCCGAAGTCGCGGTTCCGTAGACCATCAGCTTGCCGTCGTCCGACAACGCCGAGCCCACCAGCGCGACCGTGCCATCCGACGACAGCGTGTTCGGATCCAGCAGCACCCGCGGTTCCGCGTTCAGCGATTCCGCCACCAGCAGCACGTTCTGGTTCTGCAATCCGTTGTTGTGCTGGTAGAAATATCGTCCGCCTTGCTGCTCCGGCACCGTGAAGCGCTCGTAATTCCACAGCTTCAGCAGGCGATCGCGAATGGCCCCGCGGTACGGAATCTGCTCGAGGTAGCGGAACGTCACCTTGTTCTCAGCCTCGACCCAATCGTGCGTATCGGCGGCGTCCGTGTCCTCGAGCCAGCGATAAGGATCGGCAACCTTCACCCCGTGGTAGTCATCCACTTGATCGACCGTTTTCGCTTTCGGATAAACCAGCGGCGCGCCGTCTGCCTGGGCGACAGCCGAGAACGTCAGCGCGCACGCGATCATGGCGAGCGTAAGAAACAACACTATGTCCGCAAGAACCAGTCTCATCAGGAGCTCCTCGCTATTGAATCCAATGAAGACGTTCATTCTGCCTGATCTCGACCGCCAAGTACACCCTGTGAATATTTCGGCAGGCAACGGCGGAGCTACCCATGTGGGGACAGCCGCCTTCGGCTGTCCGTCGAGCGAAGCTCGATCGCCCGCGGTCAGTAGGGGCTAACTGCCCGATGTCTTCGCTGAGCAACGGCGGGCATTTTAACCCTATACTTTGAGCCGAGACGTGCGCCGTCCGGGCCACGCTGCTAAGACATGGCAAGCAACTCTTTCGATGTCGCCAGAGTGGTTGAAGCGATCACGTCCGGTCAAGACTCGGTGCAACAAAACGCGGTCAACAAACTGTTTCAGTATCTTTCCCAGCTCCAAGCCGCGAAGCGGCGATAGAATGCAGCCCACAGCCTGCCCTGAGCTTGTCGAAGGGGCGCAAGCCGTGGGTGATAGTGGGAAATGGGCAAGCCCCGGAGGGGCGAAAGACAAGCTACGACACAGACTCTTACGGGATGGTCAGAAATCGAAATCTTCCGCACAGTGGCCGACGCACTGAGGGTCCACATCGAAGTGCTACAAATGCCTTTTGCGCGTGAAGAACTTGTCGCCGCCATTGCAGCCGCGGGACCGCCCGAAGACAAAACACTAGGAGCAAAACATGCAAAAGATCACCCCATTTTTGTGGTTCGACAACCAAGCCGAAGATGCCATGAACTTCTACGTCTCCATCTTCAAGAACTCCAAGGTTGGAACCGTTACTCGCTATGGAGCCGCTGGGCCGGGAACGAAGGGATCCGTCATGTCCGCGACCTTCCAGCTCGACGGCCAGCACTTTATGGCCTTAAACGGCGGACCCCTATTCAGCTTTACGCCAGCCATCTCGTTCTTTGTGAACTGCGAGACACAGGCGGAGCTCGACGAGTTGTGGGAGAAGCTCTCCGCCGGCGGAAAAATAGAAAGATGCGGCTGGCTCAAAGATAAATTTGGCTTGTCATGGCAGATCATCCCCTCGGTCTTGGGACAGTTGTTGCAGGATAAAGATCCCGCGAAATCGGGCAGAGTCATGAAGGCCATGCTGCAAATGGATAAGCTCGACATTGCAGCCTTAAAGAGGGCACATGACGAACCATAGCCCTGCCGCAAAAATCGCCACCACGATTGCACCGTGGCTGTCGGTTCGCCACAGTGCGCGCGCCGTCGACTTTTACAAGTCCGCATTCGGGGCGACGGAGGTTTTTCGTCTTGACGGCGACGGCGGCAGCGTAGTCGCCCGCCTTTCCGTGGCGGACGCCGAGTTCTGGCTGAGCGACGAGTCTCCCGAGCATGGCAACTTCAGTCCCGAGTCTCTCGGCGGCGCCACGGTTCGAATCATCTTGACGGTGGCCGATCCCGACGCCGTCTTCGCGAGCGCGTTGGCCGCCGGTGCCAAGCAGATCTTTCCCGTCGGAGAAGAGCACGGCTGGCGCTTAGGACGTGTCGTTGATCCCTTCGGCCATCACTGGGAGATCGGCCGTCCCCTGGAGTAGCCCTCGGCGGTAGTACTAGGAGAGTAGTGGTCGGCGGTAGTAAATGAGCCCCGAAGGGGCGATATTCATTAGCCCCAGCCTGCCCTGAGCGCAGTCGAAGGGTAAGTCCGGGGTAGGCGACGCGAGTGAGACAGAGTCCCGCAGAGCGTGCTCTGAGCAAGCGAAAGCGCGTCGAAGGGACGGCACTGTTTTTTGACGCTCACCCGATGGGCGAAAGAGAAGCTACGACACAGAATCCTTCACGGCCGCCCGCGCGCTCCAGGCGCATCTCGCAACAACAACATGCGCCGGTCGCTGCTGTGCGCATCGTGACAGTCCACGCACTGTCCTTTCAAAGGGGTCGAGTGTTGCTGTAGTTCCGCGGACTTCTCATGACACGCGAAGCAGATCTGCGCCTTCGGCATCACCAGATTCACGATGGTCATGTCGCCCTGCGTCTTCGCCAGATGGCACACCGTGCACGCAATCGCCATCGCGGAATGCACCGACCTGCCAGTGATCTTAGCCTCGTGACACGAGGAACATTCAGCATCCTTCGGGACAACGCCCGGGTGCTCAACCGCCCACGCTGACATCGCCGCCAGTAGCAGCAGAAAGACTGCGACGATATCAAACCGGGAGAACGAGTTGTTCTGCTTGCAGATCATGAGCGTCGCGACATTCTAGTGAGTCGCGACTACCCCAATCATTACTACGAATCTATTAGCTCGCGAACAACCGACACCAGAATCGGTCAGGAGCGTGTCGCAAGTCGTGTGTATTGAGAATGAAGCGGGATGCTGGTGATCTCAATCACGCATGCGTGTGACAGTGCGTACAAAGCCGACCGTTTGCCCAGAAGCGAAGGAATCCGATGAGCAAACGGACGGCACTAGGAGAATAAGAAGAACTAAGGAGAACAAGAACAAAGAGAATAAGGAAAGCAACGTTCTCGAACGGTCGACGCGGAGCGCGACCGGAAGCGGGAGCAAGCTCGCCAGCAGCGCCAACTGCGAACACCGCCAGGCGGTCTGCGCCGGTCCCGATCCCCGCGCCATAGAGCCGTTTGTGAATCATGGAAAAGTGCAAATACTTGCCTCTTGACTTTATCGATTCCTGGCACAATACTCCCACCTGCTAGGGAGCATGTCTCCGTTCGCTCAGCCTTTGACCCTTGGTTGAGCGGCTCTCTCCGGCCCTGGTTCCACCAATTCTCTTCGGCTACAGGAGATACCTCACATGATCCGAGCACTTACTCTGATAGCACTTACCTTCGTGGTCAACTCGTTATGGGCCGCACAGGTTGCCGTGGACTGCAACGCAGGCCAGTCACTGAATAAGGCATTGTCCAAGCTGGACAGGAACACGCCGAACACCGTAACGGTAAACGGGACCTGCACCGAGTACGTTCGAATCACCGGGTTCGATCGGCTTACACTGAAAGCGCTCCCTGGAGCCGCGCTACACCAGCCGACTGTAGGTCCGGGTACTCTCCCGCTCAGCCTGTTGCTGATCGAGTCCTCACAGAGCGTCACCGTCGATGGGTTCAGCGTCCAAGCCGACGTTACGACTGTCCCGGCGATCGGGATTGGCCACGGCAGCAGCGACATCCGGCTGCGCAACTTGACGATCCAGGGCGGAACCGAGGGGATCATTATTTTCGAGGCCAGCCAGGTATCGATCGCCCATGTGACCGCGCGCGATCCGGGATATTCTCCTCTCGGCGTCTACGACCTCTCGGATGTGCACGTGGAGCGCAGTCTGTTCGAGGACTCGACCGGGGTGGCGTGGCACGCCGGCATGGACGTAGGCTCTTCCCACGTGACCATGTACGGCACCATCATTCGCAACATGCAGGTGGGCATGAATGTGTATGGAGGCGGGATCATCGACCTGGTCGACTTCAACACCTATTTCCCGCTTGGTGGACCAACCGATGTCGTCATCGAAAACCCAGCCCGCACGAATTTTTACGGCGTTTCACTCGCCGGTGGCGCATCCGTCAATGTCTCCAGTGCGAAGCTCCGCATCACCAACCCCGGCCAGACTTGGGGTGGGAACACGGGTGGCGTGCTGGTCTCCAACAGCAGTTCCTTCAACGCGGGAGCCAACCTCGTCGTGTCAGGCAGCCAGGGCCATGGTGTCTTCGTCACGAACAACTCACACGCGGACCTCGACGGTTCCATCATCACCGGGAGCCAGCACGGAGGCTTGGTCGTGGTCAACCAGTCCAGCACTGCAGTGGGGTCGTCCCATCCACCCACCGTAATTAGCGGGAACGCCACCGATCTCTTCTGCGATGCGAGATCGCTCACTACTGGGGGAGCGAACATCGGCAACGCCACCAGCGTGCAGTGTGACAACCTACTGGCCGGTGACACCGTGACCATTCCGTAGGGAGGCAACTCAGAGACTGGCGCGTCCCCGCGCGTTCCTCTCCACTCGGCGCGGAAAGTCAATTCAACAGGTCTCTGGCCACGGTCTGCCCTTTATCTACGCCATGTGGGTTTGGGCTGTGGCAATTCTCTACTTGCCGTGTCTGTGGTTCATGGAATTCCGGAGTCGGCATCGTAACTGGACTTGGCTCAGCTATCTGTGACGGGCGCCTGAGTTCACCTTGAGTGGCGGACTGCGACGAAGAGAGTGGGTCGGTCATGATCGCCATGCCAATCCCAAAGCGAGCGCATGAAAGTTTTCTGAGACCGGCCTGACGATCGGCTAATCTAACCCCTCGAGGTGCGACATGCGCTTGAAGCCCTTCCTGCTGGACATGTGGCTGGACACCTACGAGCACGACATCGAATTCAACCTGGCCGCAAGCGAAGGACCGCGCTGGACCCTGAATGAGATCCTGAACCTCGCCAGTGAGGAGGAGCGGGAGCGCTTCTTGAATCACAAGTTGGGCTACAGCCGCCCAGCAGGTGCAGAGGGCTTACGCGCAGCCATCGCTGACATGCAGGCTGTGAATGTCGACGCTGTCCAAGTCGTAACCGGTGCCTCTGAGGCACTTCTTATTCTGATGTGGCTGGCCACGGAGCCCGGAGCCAATGTTGTCCTGCCTCAACCAGGCTATCCTCCCTTTTCCGCCCTGCCCGAATCCCTTGGGATCGAGATTCGCTACTACGCTGTTCGGAAAGAGAACGACTTCGGTATCGATCTCGAGGAGATCAAGCAACTCGCGGATCGAAATACCAAGTTGATTCTGGTCAACAGTCCCCACAATCCCACGGGCGCCACGATCAGCGATGCCGAACTGGACAGCTTGCACGAGTTCACAGCGTCTCGTGAAATTCAACTGGTCAGCGATGAGGTCTACCATCCGATCTATCATGGACAGGCGACAAGATCGGCCTCCCGTCTCCCGCATGCCACCGTCATCCATGATTTCTCGAAAGCTTTCCCTTTAGCCGGAGTGCGGACCGGTTGGATGATCGAGCACGATTCCAAGCGCCGCGAGCGCTACTGGAATGCGCGCACGATTTTTTCCATTTCCAACAATACTGCCGGAGAAATGCTGGCGGAGACTGCCATGCGCCACCGCGATATCGTCCTCGGGCGAACGCAGCAAATCGCAACTCAGAATCTTCGGCAGCTTGCCTCCTTCATGTCCGAGCATCGTGAGACGCTTGCCTGGATTCCTCCTCGTGGCGGAATGACCGCCTTCCCATGGCTGGTCAGTGGAGAGAACAGCCGCGCCTTTTGCCAGGCGGCTGCGGAACAGGGCATTCTGCTCGCCCCCGGGGATTGTTGGGATGCGCCCTCGCATTTTCGCCTTGGCTTCACGGCCATGACCGACAAATTTCCTGTCGCCCTGAACCGGCTGGGAGAATTTGTCAAAAGTTGGTCGGCCGCGAACGTCACCAAGGCATAGCGAAATCTGCTTCCGTGTATTCGCAAGATCTCGGTCCAGCCGCATACCAGAGCCTCGCGGTCAGCGACGTTCCCGAGCGCCTGGGTGTTCTCATTCGCGTGCACATTTCCCATCCGTCGAAAATGACGAATAAAAAAAGCCCGGCGGGCCAGATCGCGGCCTGCCGGGCTCGAGTTTTTGTAACCTTTACTCTTAGTTGGTCACTACCTGCACCACCACGTTCGAGACGCTGGTCTCGTCGTGTCCATTCGACAGGTAGGTAGCCGTGATGTTGTGGCTGCCCACTGCCAGATTGGACGTCTGGTACCGCGTCTGGTGGGTGGTCGTGTTGAGCGTTCTGCTGGCGAGCAGCTTGGTGCCGTCCTTGAACTGAACGGTACCGCTGGCCGCGCCGCCGAACGATGTGGTAACCACCGCGAAGAAGGAAATCTGCTGACCCTTCTTCGACGGATTCACCGAAGAAGTCAGTGCCGTCTTCGTCGGCGATTCGATCGTGAAGTTTACCTTCTTGCCCGTCTCCACGTTCCCCGCCACATCCGTGCTGTAGTAGGTGAAGGAGTGTTGACCGGTCGTCGATACGTTAAACGGTCCGGTGTAGGCGTGAGTCCCGGAGCTGTTGATATAGAAAATCCCGGAAACTCCGCTCAGGCTGTCGGTCGCGCTCATGTTAACCGTGACAGGAGTGATGTAGATGCTCCCCTGCTTGGTTCCGTTGAGGGTAGCCTTGGAAACCGGCGGCCCGATGTCGTAGCAGACCGGACCGTAGGCTGCGTCGAGTGAGAAGCCCGAGTTATCCCACGGACGAACATTCGCCGTGTGGCAACCTTGGCCAATCCAGGACACATTCAGGTATCCGCTCGTGGCATTCGGGAATTGTGGACCGCTGTAGAATGAATTCCCGAAACCAGGAGTCGCTTCGCTGGTGGGGTCACCCGGATCAAAATCCCAACCCTGGCTGAAGCCGGCAACGCCGTTCGGCGAGTATCCGCTGAGTCCGGAAGTATCTCCCACCGTCCAGCTTACCGTTTGGTCGGTGTTGTACCAGTGGTTCACGGTCGGCCCACTGAAGTTCACAAACGGATCACCGAAGTCACCCGCTCGGTAGGTGTTAATCGCCCAGGCAAGTTGCAGGGCGTTGAACGAGCCCAATCCAGTAGCACGATCATAGCCCGTGATTGCGCAGTAGTAACTGAGTCCGTAGAACGCGGTGACGTCATTGTTGTTGCAGCCGCTGGTTATGTCGTAGTACGGGTAGTGCGGCGCATACGTGGGAACCTGAGCAAACCAGTAGTCCATCTGGTTCACCAGGCCACCCATGGGTGCGCATGGTCCACCTTCATTCTTGCAGTTGTTCCCGAGCGTCAGCAGGTAGGCGTTGAACTGAGCGAAGATGCCCGCCAGTTCCGGCGCTACGATGCTCGTGCCTCCGTTGCCTGAGAGAAACCCTCCGAAGTACAGATTCTGCGGAGTGTTGTACCAGTCGGCATTCAGCGAAAGGTCCGGCACGCCGCGAGAAGTCAGGAAGGTGACGTAGCTCTGCCAGCTTGGAATTCCCCATACAGCGCTGGCGCCGCCCGTGCCTCCACCATCGTTGGAGCCGCATCCGAACGGTCCGCCGGTCCACGTCTGGTGGCTCACGAAATTACCGCTGCTGTCCAGGGTAAGTGTGGTCCCGCCCGCTCCGACAACGAACGGATCCGAAGAGGGATACTGCACGCGCTCTGCGTCCCCGCAACCCGCGGTCGCGCCCTGATCGCCTGAGGCCGCCACCAGCGTCCAGCCTTGCCCCACCATGCTGGCGAAAATTCCATGCGTGGTATTGATGTCCGTGGTGTCGTAGCAGCTCACTTCCGCGCAACCCCAGCTCGTGCTCATGATGCGCGTGCTGTTGTCGCTCAGAATGCGGTTGTAAATATCGTCAAAGGTGCTGAACTGCGGATTTATGCCGTCGTAGAGAAACACGGACGAAGTGTCGAACTGGCTGCCGAAGCTGTTCGACATGGCGGTCGACCACTCCGCGTCCATTGTGCCTTCGCCGTCGCACGCCTGGTTGTTGGGATTGCAGGGCACGGTTGTGCCGTCAATCGGAATCTGCAACATGTTGTAGGCGATGTAAGGATATGTGCTGTGGAACCCGGCGATATCGTTCCAGTCCTGCGCTCCGGCAGTCGCGATCGCGATCGTCGTTTCTCGCGGAGAACCACTGGATACGTGGAACGGATTGCAGCAGTGCCCCTGATTGTAGAGCGCCGCAACGTCGTACGCTTCCGAGCTGTAAATATCCGTCGGATCGTATGCTCCGCCCGTGATCGGAGGCTTCACGCTCTTCTTGCCGGTCAGAGACGCCGGCTTTGCGCCGGTAGAGCGCGCCGACGCCGCAGATGGTTTTCCCACCACTGGCCCGGGCGCATACGTCGGAAATTCCGGCAGTACCGCGCTCTTATTCATCGGATGCAGCGTCCGCATGTTGTTCAGACCCTGCACATTCTGCACAATTCCGATCAGGCTGGAGGGCAGAACCGGATCGCGATCGGCGGAGAACCGCTGCTTTCCGTCCGCGGTCAAATAGTTATTCATCTTCAGTCCGAACGCCGACTCGATCGCTGCCACGGGCGCTTCCACGTCCACCAGCAACCGGTTCGGATACCGTTGGGAGACCGTGAATCCCTGGCTCACCGCCCAGTCGATCACCGCCTTCTCCTGCGCCGGCGTCGGATCAAAGCGTTTGTTCCACTCGGCCGCCGTCAGAAATCTGCCATACGAGGGCGACCCCTTCGTCTGCAGGTCTTCCAGAAATTTGTTTTCCTTCTCGAGGTTCGGCGGGTAGAGCGCGATGACCAGTCTCAACTTCTGCGTTCCATCGAGTGGTCCCTGCAGGCTGGCGGAACCGGCCATGACTTCGTTCGGTGTGATCCCTTTCGGCGACGCGTGGGTGTTCACGAAAGGGTTCGCTGTAACTACGGGAGCGGAAGCTGGCTTGGAAAAGGCTTCGTCGGTCTGTGCGTTGCCGGTCCCCGGCAATACAGCCAACAGTGCCCCAAACAGGGCACATGGAACGGTCCAATTCCCGGACACACGGCCGCGGGTGAACTGCTTGCGATGCAGCATTGAGGATCTCCTTAAAAGTTGGTTCTCCCCTTAAGAGGGAGGAGTGATCGTGCTATGGCCATGCGCTTGGCCGGGGGGAATGGACGCCATTCACAAATGGCCCGTATGGGCTAATCATGGGGATAGTGCAGCATGAACCTTTTTTGTTTCAGCTTTTTTTTTCAGTTCACGGAAGAATACTCTGCCAATCCCGTTTTCAAAACGCTCGGAAGCCTACCACGACTTGCTCCGGTTGAGAATAGAGAAGGAAGTCTCTGGGTGCCGTCGCTGGCAAGACTATGCACGAAATTGCATGCCGTCTCCGGTGAGCCGCGCTCCTTACCAGTCGGTCCAGCTTCTTGCCCGGCCCCGGAAAACGCGCACCGTCCAAGAACTGGAACCGTGTCCACACCAGGCACAACCCGGACTGCTCTTAACCGTTCGCCCCGCTCCCCCAGAACGTGTTGAATCAATAGCTTAGAGCGGAATTGGGACTGGTTATCCGGATGCATCACTCCTTCGCAGGCGCAGCCTTCCCCCGGCCGCGATTCATCGGCAAATCAGTTCATGCCGATCTTGTGAATTATGTTCAAGCGGGACCCCTCGATTCGGCCGCTTCGCGGCGCAACCATTGCGCTGTTTGTAGAGGCTCGCCTCGCGGCACTCAAAAAACTCATTCTTCCCAGTCGCGCCGGGTTAAGCACCCGGCTGCGCGCGGTGAGAGCGGCGGCTGCATCCGGCTGCATCATTCTGGCTTTTGAAGCAGCCAAGCACGCCCTTTATCCGGGGACGTCGATCTTTGCAAGCAATGCCGTCACGATTCTGTTCGCCTCGTTAGTGGCTGCCCTCGTTACTTTCGCAGTTCTCCAGAAGGAAGCGGAAGGCGCGTTGCGCCAGTCGGAGATTCAGTATCGGCTCCTGTTTGACAGCAATCCGGTTCCGATGTGGGTTTTTGAACGCAAAACTCTCAAGTTTCTGGCAGTGAATGAAGCGGCGTCTCGACAGTATGGTTTTTCACGTCAGGAATTCCTGGCGATGACCATTGCGGACATCAGGCCCGAGGAAGACATTCCTGATCTGTTGGCAGCGACCGCCAACCCAGTCCACGGACTGCAGGAACCCACGACCTGGAGACATCGGAAGAAGAACAGCGCAATCATCGATGTCGAGATTGTCGCGCATGACGTGGACTTTCATGGAATCGAAGCCGAGTTGGTGGCAGCGCGTGATGTTACCGAGCGCAAGAGGGCAGAAGAAACGGTGGAGAGGCTGGCATCCATCGTGGAGTTCTCGGACGACGCCATCATCGGGAAAAACATGGACGGCGTGATCACGAGTTGGAACCGGGCGGCGGAGAAGATGTATGGCTACACGGCGGCTGAAGTGGTCGGCCGAGACTTATGCTTCCTGTTCCCCGTTGAGAAGCACCCCGAGATGCGAGCCCTCATGGAGCGGATCGCGAGTGGACAGTCAATCGAGTGCCTGGAGACTCAACGACTCACCAAGACCGGCTCTCTTCTAGACATGTCCATGTCTATTTCGCCGATAAGAGACGCAACCGGACGAATCACAGGAGCCTCGACCATTGCTCGCGACATCACTCTGCATAAACGTTCTGAAGAGCAACTGAAATTGCAATCCGCAGCCCTTGAAGCGGCGGCCAATGCAATCGTCATCACCGACTACGAAGGCAACATCGTGTGGGTCAATCGTGCGTTCACGACGATGACTGGCTACACCGCGGAAGAAGTATTGGGCAAGAACGCTCGCGTCTTGAAATCCGGACTGCAGGCCGGAACTTTCTATGCCGATCTTTGGTCGACCATTTCGTCAGGCATGGTCTGGAAAGGCGAGATTGTCAACCGGCGGAAGGACGGCACAACCTACACCGAAGAGATGACGATCACGCCTGTAACGCGGGACGTTCGCAATCCGGCGAATCGATACTTCATTGCCATCAAGCAAGACATTACCGGCCGCAAGAAGGCCGAGGAAGCGCTGTCATTCAAAACTGCCCTGCTGGAGGCACAAACGGAGACGACCATCGACGGCATCCTGGTCGTGGACGAGTCCGATCACATCGTTCTCGCAAACAAGCAGTTTGCGCTCCATTTCGAAATACCGGAGGAACTGCTGAGCACCGGCGACGATCGTATTGTGCTGAGGCACGTGGCGGACAAGATCGAAGGCCCCGCCGACTTCGTCGAGAGGGTCAAGTATCTCAACACGCATCGGGACGAAAAGAGCAGGGATGAGATCCGATTCAAGAACGGAACGATCTTCGACCGGTACTCCGCGCCTCTGGTGGACTCGAAAGGATGCTATCGGGGAAGGATCTGGTACTTTCGCGACATCACCGATCGCAAACTCGCCGAGGAACGAATCCAGTTCCTGGCATACTACGATGCGCTGACGGGATTACCCAATCGGGTTCTTCTTCAGGATCGCCTGGCCAAGGCTCTTGCCAATGCTCGCCGGCGGAACGAAAAAGTCGCCCTTCTGTTCCTCAATCTGGACCGGTTTAAAGATATCAACGACTCGCTCGGGCACTCGGTCGGCGATCTTCTTCTGCAAAAAGTTGCAGAGCGGCTCAGGACGTTGGCGCGGGATCAGGACACCGTGGCTCGGGTTGGAGGAGACGAATTCCTGATCGTGCTGACGGGCCTGATCGATGTCTCCGGCGCGGCCATTGCGGCTGAGCGGATTGTGAATATGATGACCGCGGAATTTGAGGTCCAGGGGCATTCCCTCAGTGTTCGTTGCAGCATCGGCGTCAGCCTCTTTCCGGAACATGGCGCGGACTGCGAGACGCTGATCAAGAACGGCGACGCTGCCATGTACAGCGCCAAGGAAAGCGGGCGCAACAACGTCAAGTTTTTCGCGGAGGACATGAATGCTGAGGTGGTGGAGCGATTGACTCTGGAGAACCGCTTGCGCCTGGCACTCGACAAGAACGAGCTCTTTCTGATGTACCAGCCGCAGATGGAAATTGCCAGTGGACGGATCACTGGATTGGAAGCGCTCCTGCGCTGGCAGCACCCGGACCTGGGCCTTGTGCCTCCGGACAGGTTCATACGCATTGCCGAAAACAGTGGACTGATCGTACCCATCGGTGAATGGGTGCTCAGGACAGCCTGTTCGCAAGCGCGGAAATGGCAAGAGGATGGTCTGCCTGCTGTGACCGTGGCAGTCAATGTATCGGCGGTCCAGTTTCGTCAGGAGGGCTTTTGCGAACTCGTTCGAAGCGTGCTCCGCGACACTGGCCTCGCCGCGCAATACCTCGAACTGGAGCTAACGGAAAGCTTACTGTTGGCGAATCCTGACTTGGTGCTATCCGTGGTTCAGGAACTGAAGGCGATGGGGGTGACGCTGGCGATTGATGACTTCGGCACTGGCTATTCCAGTTTCAGCTACTTGCGGCAGTTTCAGGTCAACCGGCTCAAGATCGACCGCTCATTTATCCGAGATGTCGAGGTGAAGCCGGATGACGCAGCGATCACAACCGCAATCATCAGCATGGCCAAAAGCCTCAATCTCAGAGTCATTGCGGAAGGCGTGGAAAACGAGGCGCAACTGTCGTTCCTGCGGGCGAATCAGTGCGACGAGATTCAAGGGTACTACTTCAGCAAGCCCCTGGCGGTGGACAAGGTACCCGAAAAACTACGAGGCGGCGCAGGGCGCGCCTTGTCAGCAAAAACAGGGGTGTAACATCTCCCGCGTTACGCATCCCAAATCAATCTGGTTTTAACTAGGCTGCAGACGATTGCCGCATGGTGTTCATGTAGCTTTCCATGGACTGGGTCAACTGCGCGTCCACTTCGTCGGCGATGGTCATAACATCGGGTAACAGCAGGCTAAAGTCGAGAAGGCTCACATTGCTTTGCAGAGTTCCGAAGAGAGTTACCTGGAGTATCCGCGATTCGTGTACCAGCATCGCGGGAGTGTAGCCCTGCAGATATCGCAGCATGCCATGGGCTACAGCCGCGTCGGAAGAGATAGCATCGCTGTCCTTCGAGGTGGCGCTGGGTTTCATGAGCCGGACAATCAGGTCTTCGACCAGCTTGGGAAGATGTCCCGTACGCTGCTCGTCACTCAGTAAAAGGTGATTCAGTTCCTTGCTCTGTTTTGCGCGCGCAAGCCAGTCTTCGACGACACTGTGCATACAACGCTGTAGGATCGCGGCGACTCTTTCCTTTTCCACACGAGCGGCAGGTTTGCGATTCGTCATTTTTTCGCGAAGAAGCTCCGCGAGGGTCGCAACTTCGAAGGGTTTCACCAGGATTTCGTCGGCTTCGAGCAGGAGCGCGCCCATGGCGCCCTGCACGTCGGGGTATCCACTTACTAACACGGTAAGTGCGTTGGGCTGGGAGTGGCGCATCGCGGTGATCACGGCGAACCCGTCACTGGGGTTGGGCATGTGCAGGTCGGTGATGAGCGCATCGAAGGTGTCAGTCGTGATGAGCCGCAAAGCCTCGGTCACGTTAGAAGCAGCGGTCACGTCAAACCCTTTGCGTTCCAGGGTCATCGTCATCATGACGCGAACGGATTCGTCGTCATCTACAAGCAGGACCTTTTGGGGAATAGGGTGTTCGGTCGGAGCCAAACAGCACCACCTCTCTTCTCGAACCAGATACCAGTGTGACCTATAACTATTTTACGGAACGTTCAAAATTGAACACTTGTTAAGATGGTCAACATATATTGTATTTCAAGCGGAAAATACCTAAGGGACAGTCATGGTTCATGTCGGAAAAAGCCGACATTGGCCCTAACAACCCACCTCACCTCAGGTAGCTGTTCTGACAAATGCACATTTTTGGCCGGACTCACCAAGAGTTCGGCCCTTTTTGTTTAGCCGCTCGATGAAGAGCCTCCTGTCGACGGGAAGCCTGGGAAGAACTCTTTCCGTACCAGGTCGCTGATTTCTTTACGAACCTTCTCCGGGTTCATGGCGGCTATGCGGGTTCATGGTGTGAGGCACATACTCACGCTTAACGTCACGGACTTCAGCCGTTACAACGGAATCACGGTGATGCAACCGAGTAGCGTCTAGTTGGAGAAGTTCCCACCTTTCGAAGAACGGCGAAAGCCGGGCAACCGGCGATCCCCTCCGTGAGCGATGAAGGTTCCGGTCAATGGTAGACGCCGGTTACGGTCATGACCCCGGGGTATTGCGCTGGATTGAAAACGTCGAACTGGCTCAGGGCTCCGCTGGCCGGATCGATGGAGTATTCGAAGATACTGTTGAAGTCTCTGTCGTTTGCGTTGGGCGCATAGAGGAACTTGCCGGATGGATCAATGGCCACCCACTCAGGCTGCTCGCCGGTGGCAAAGGGAGAGCCGGGAATTTCCGTCAAAGATCCGGTAACGGGATTGATGGAGTAGCCTCCGATGGTGTTGTTGGTGGTTTGGGGGACAAGAGTCGCATATAGAAAGGACCCGAAGGGATGCACGGCCAGCGTTTCGACACCGCTGGCTGGAAGGGGAGAACCGATCGCTGTCAAGGCTCCGCTCGCCGGATTGATGGAGTAGGCACAGATGGAGCTATCCCCCGCGTTGGCTACGTAGACAAATCGGCCGGAGGCCTCCACGACCACGGAAAAGGGCTCGGTGCCGGCAGGAAACGGCGATCCGGGAACGGCGGTTAAGGCTCCAGTCACGGGATTGATGGCAAGAGCGGACACGGTGGAAGGCGTAATGGAAGTGCCGGTGTCGGCAAGATAGAGGAATCTGCCCGAGGGATCGACAGCAAGAGATATCGGCGCTACCCCACTGCCGGGAAATGGCGAACCGGGAACCGGAGTAAGCGCTCCGCTCGCCTGATCGATTGTGTAGGCAGAAACATTGGGGTCAGCGCTGACAAACAGGAACCGGCCCGAGGGATCGACGGCACCGATAAAGGCGCCCACGTCAGCGGGGAACGGAGAACCGGGAACCGGGGTCAAGGAACCGGTGACGGGATCGATGCTGTAGACAGATATGGTCTGAGTGCCCTGGTTGACGGCGAAGGCCCATCGACCGAAGGGATCCGCAGAGACCGAGTAAGGATAGCCACCGGTGGGAGTAGCCGAGATGTTCGACAATTCGCCGGTAACCGTACCGACGAGATACGCGTCAGCCCTTTGATCGGGGGTGTCGGTCGCGTAGGCAAACTTGGGCAGGTATGCAATGGGAGCCGGACCGGCAACCACGGCGGCGGCGTAGGGCGAGACCCTCGTGGGAGCAATCGCTACCAGGGCCAGAGCACCGGTGGCGCCGTTCAGCGCGAAAGTGGAAACATTGTCGAAGCCGGGATCGCCGACATACACGAACTGATTCGTGGCGTCCACGGTGACGCTGAAGGGATCGTTGCCGGGAGTGGCGAACGGCGAACCGGGAACGGTGGCGAGAGCGCCGGTACTGAGATTGATGCTGTACACGGAAACGCTGCCGCCGAATCCATTGGCGACAAAAACGTAGCGTCCGGAATTGTCGATGGCGACGCCATCCGGCTCGGTACCAGTTGGGTATGGCGAGCCTGGGACTTGAACTAGCGCTCCTGTAGAGGCGTTGATCTGGTAAGCAGAGATTGTGTTATCGAAAAAATTGACGACATAGGCGAACTTGCCGGACGGGTCGACGACTATACCCGCGGGCAGCGTGCCGGCGGGAAAAGGGGACCCGACGATCTGGGTCAATGCGCCGGTGGAAGCATCGATCTGGAATGCGGAGACCGTGGCGTCTCCCAGGTTGTCAACGTAGACGAAGTTGCCTGAGGGCGACACCGCAACTGAGTACGGATTGTTGCCGGCAGGGAACGGCGAACCTGGAGCGGCCGTCAAAGCTCCGGTGCCGGCGTCGACGGCGTAGCCGGATACAGTGCCGTCGTCGTTGGAGACGTAGGCGAAAGTTCCGGAAGGAGTCAGGCTGAGAGATGTGGGGATGGAGCCTGTGGCAACGGTGAGGGCGCTGTTTTGCGTCAAGAAGCCGGTGGCGGAATCGATGGCGAATACGGAAACGGTGTTGTCCTGGGAGTTCACCACGTAGGCGAACTTGTTCGAGGGCGCGACCGTGATCGTGTTCGGTTGTTGCGCCGCGAGCACGTATCCGTTGGAACGGAGTTGTCCGGTGTGAAGATTGACCGTGTACATGGAGATGGTATTGTCTCCGCGGTTGGCGACATAGGCGAAGCGGGTGAGCGAGCCTGTCGACTGTCCGTGCAGTTGCAGCAGGACCGGACTGGATGGAGCGCTGGAGTTGATGGTGAGAGTGCCGTTGACCGCGCCAGATTTGGCGATGGGAGTGAAAGTGACGGCGATGGTGCAGGTCGCCGAGGCCGCGAGAGTGTTCCCGCAATTCGTGGTCATGCTGTAGCCGCCGGTGAGACTCGTACTGTTAAGCGTGAGCGGGGTACGCAGGTGGTTGGTGACGGTAACGGACTGCGGGGCACTCGACGTCCCTTGCTGCTGGGCGGCAAAGGTGAGGCTGTTCGGAGAGAGGCTGACGGCCTGAATACCTTTTCCCGATAGATTCAGTATCTGCGTTCTGACCGAACTGTTGTTGGTGATGCTGACGGCGCCGTCGACCTCGGTTGTGGCTGTTGGCTGGAAGGTGATGGCGATGGAGCAGTGGCCGTTGGGAGCAAGCGCGCCGCCGCAAGGAGAGGGCGAGACACCGGCTACGGTGTAGTCTCCACTGGCGGCGAGGGCGGAGATGGTCACGGTGCTGGCGCTGGTGTTGGTGACCGATACGGTTTTCTGGCTGCTGGTTCCGGCCGCTATGTTTCCGAAGGCCACATTGCCAGGGCTGAAACTGAGAGGTGGGGTAGAACCTCCGCTGCCGGTGCCGGATAGAGGGACGACCGCCGGAGTGGCGTTGATGCTTTGCTTGATGGAGAGAGCGCCATTCACTGTGCCCGCGACGGTGGGCGCGAATTTCACCGAGACGGTGCAAGCGGACTTGCCGGGCAGAGAGGAACCGCAGGGAGTGGTTCCGCCGGCGGCGGCAGTGAAGTCGGAACTGGCGCTGAACTTGATGGAGACGCTCTTGGCTAAGCCGTTCGTGATGGTGACGGTTTGAGCCGAACTCGTGCTGCCGACGGCGACCGTGCCGAATGTGACCGTTGCAGGCGAAGGGTTGACGGGGAGAAGTCCGGCGCCGGTTGCGGCGATGAGTTGCGGGCTGTCATTGGCGTCGTCGTTCAGGGTGATGACTCCGGGGAGCAGTCCGACTGCGTTCGGTTTGAAAACGATGCTCAGGGTGCAACTTCCGGAGGGCGCAACGGAGCCATTGCAGTTATCGGTCTCGGAGTAGTCGCCGCTGGCGGTGATGGAACTGATGGACAGAGGAGTGAAAGCGTCAGGATTGACGAGCGTAACGGTGAGAGGAGAGCTAGGTTGGCCGACAGCATGGCCTGAGAAACTCAGGCTGGTGTGCGACAGGTGCACGGCCTGAGCGCTTGAGGTTTGAGCGAAGGACAACGAAAGGAGAACGAGAGCGAGCGGTGCCAGCCCCTGGTGTGATTTCATGACGCCTCCGTCGGTTCTGTGAGCGCGAGGGAAAGCGGACGCTGTCGGGAACCGAAATCGAAGGGAAGACTCTATCCCAGGGGGGAGGAATTTATGCCGTCCCTTGCTGCTTTTCGGGGGCAATTATGCTATCAAGCCGGATCGATTACAAGAGAAACATTCGGGAATAATACCCCGTTGAAGTGGGATGATCGGGACAGGGTGGGGGCAGCGGCGCTTTGGAAGAGGCGGTGAAGAGGACGTGGGTTAAGTAAATGAATCCGGTATTCGTTTGCCGTTCTGGAGGTCACGAATGTCACGGATGCTTTTCCCCAACGTTATGAGATCCTCCTCAATCGAGTGTGATAGGTGTTTGAGGCCGTCCAACAAGTCAAGGATCGTTTTGTCAGTGGTAGTGTTCTTGGCTTTCTCAAAGTGATTTCTTGCTTCGCTATAACTCATTACCTTTCTCCAGTTTGTCCTTGAGGATCAAGATAGTTCTCTCCGGCAGCGAGTTCCCTAGTTTTCATTACGACATGATCCTATTTCGAATGAAACGGTGAATGCTCACAATTGAACACTCTGATTGTTTCTTTCCTTGGTTATCTCATCAGCCTCATTGACCGCTTGGGAAGGGGTGTGCCACACTGTCCCGTTAACCCCATGACGCGTCGCGCTCTTATCCGATTTGTTCCGCGACCGACATTGATCCTGCCGCTTCTGGGCGCATGCCTGCTGGTTTCACTTCATGCCCAGGTTCCCGCCGATCCTCTCGGAATCAACTCTCGCAGACTCACCGCTGACATGATGCGCGACTACAACACCGCGCCCAATACGGCCGTGGTGATTTTCAAAGTGTTCGGAGAGCGCACGGGACATCTTCTTGATCGCCAGGCGGTATTGAAACTCACGAATCCCGCGACTCAGTTCTCCACCTGGCAAACCACGAGCCGGGATCCTGCCAGTGAGAATCTTGTAACTGGAGCCGAGGCTGTCTTCATCGACGTTCCTCTGGGTGTGTACGACGCCGAGATCACGGCGGTTGGCTTCCTTAGCGCTCATCAGGAAGTGCGGATCAGCACCAGCCTGGCCCAGGAACGCTTCGAGGTTATTCTTCAACGCGACCCATCGGCCGTCAATCTCGACGTCACCGACGCACTGGTTTCGCCGAAGACTCGCAAGGAACTCAAACGCGCAGTCTCCGCGCTCAAATCCCATTCCCTCCCAGAGGCCGAGAAACATCTCAACCAAGCCTACCAATCCTCGCCCAACAGTTCGAATATCAACTTCCTTCTGGGGTATCTCTTCTTCGAGAAAAGAGATTACGCCCAAGCCGAGAAATACCTGGCGAGCGCCTCGACCCTGAATCCACACAACGCTCAGGCGCTCACTCTATTGGGACGCACCGGGATGGAAAGACAGAACTATCCAGCCGCCCGCTCGGCCCTGGAGCAGGCTGTTCTGGCTGACCCGGAGAACTGGCTGTCTCACGATCTTCTGGCCGATACCTACCTGCATGAGAAAAACTACGAGAGTGCCAAGGTCGAAGCGAACAAGGCGGTGACCAAGGGCCTGACAGCGGCCAGTCCCGCCCAACTCGTTTTGGGGCAGGCCTTGCTGAATCTTGGCCAGTTTCACGACGGAGTTGAGGCCCTCAAGGTGTTCCTCGATCAGTCGCCCCACAATCCAGTTGCCGGGCAGGTTCGCGATCTCGTCACGCGCTTCGAGAACATGCCCGCCACCACGAAGCTCGCGGAGGCTGATCCCGACGCAAGGGTCAAACTCACAGGCGTAAACGCATTGGACGCCGTGGCAGCGCCCCGGCTTGCAGTGACCGCATGGCAACCGCCCGGCATCGACGACGTCAAACTATCGCTCGCGCAGGGTGTTGAGTGCCCGGCCGGCCAAGTCATCTACGAATCCGGAAAGCGCGTCGAAGAACTCGTGGACGACGTCGCCCGCTTCGCTGCGATCGAGGATCTCACCCATCAGACACTCGACGAAGTGGGCAATCCCATCGGCACAGAAAGCCGCAAGTACGACTACGTCGCATCCATCGCCGAAACCGAGCCCGGCTTCCTCGCCGTAAATGAATACCGTTCTTCGGTGACGAAGTTCTACGATTTTCCTGGCGGCATCGCCAGCACTGGCTTTTCCAGCCTGGCTCTGGTCTTTCACCCCCACGTCCGTGACAATTTCGAGCTGCGCTGTGAAGGGCTCGGAGAGTGGAACGGACAAGCAACCTGGCTGATACATTTCCGACAGCGCGACGACCGTCCCAACCGGATGCATAGCTACGACATCGGCGGCCAGATCTATCCTGTCAAACTCAAGGGGCGCGCCTGGATCAGCCCCGACAAATTCCAAATCGTGCGCATCGAAGCGGAGATGGTCCGGCCCATGCCTGAGATCCTGCTGCTCAGCGAACACCAGATCGTGGATTACGGCCCGGTCCCCTTCCCGCACAAGCAAGTCTCTCTCTGGCTGCCAAAGAGCGCGGAAATTTATTTCGACTTCCGCAAGCATCGCTATCATCGCCGCCACAGCTTCGATCACTACATGCTGTACTCGGTCGACTCCGTAGAAAAGCGGAAGGAACCAGTCGCCACGCCGTCCGACTAAGGCTGCCATCACGCAGCCGTCACTTTCTCCTCCTCACTTCTTCCTGCGCCGCCCCTTCTCCTCGCGTTCTCCCAACACATCCCAAGCCTCCCGATATTCCTCCCACATCGGCCGCCGGCTCTTGATGTCCGGATAGAACCTCAAACTCTTCGCCCGCCCCACCGCGGCAATCGGCAGCAAGTACCAAACATCCACCGGCTGCACATGCGCCGCGATCACATCAATCTCTTTCTTCGTGTACCGCTTCTTCCCCTGCCCCCGCGTCGCATGCACCGGCTGCACCTCATATCCCCGCCGATGCAGTCTCCCCGTCCCCTTCACCTGCACCCGAAACATCGGACCACCTTCCCGCGCCCACACCACAAAGTCCCAGCGCTCGCTGTCTCCCCACGGCAGCGCCACGCCGAATCCCAACGTCGACGCCTTCAGCAAAAACGCCACCTGCGACACTTCTCCCGCCCGCTTCGGATTCCTCCTCGACCGCTTCCACCACTCCTCCCCCGGATCCGCCATCGCCATCAGCCATGGCAAGATCATGCTGTAATCGCCGCCCTCTTTCCTCATCTTTCCCCCGTTTCCTCCTGCTCTCTTTTGCTGGCTCATGCTGCCAGTATTTGGGAATGGATTTTCTCGGTCAAGGTTGGATGAACATAGCGGACCTGTGGAAATCACGAACCCGCGAGGGTGCCCCGTCCAATACCCGATTGTCATCTTGAGCGAAGCATGCCGACGAGCAAAGCGAGTCGGCATGCGCAGTCGAAAAGCCTGCCCTGAGCGAAGCCGAAGGGATCCCTACACCGCTCTGCCTTCATGATCGCCTCAAGGAGTTCTACTACGTACCCGCGACAGGAGAATCGCACCTAAACCTCCACCAAACTCCAGCCGCAAAGCGGCGGCATAATTTAGCCCCAGCCTGCCCTGAGCGCAGCCGAAGGGTAAGTCCGGGGTAAGCAGAGAAAGTGGAACCAAGTCCCGGAGGGACGACACAATCTCCCCAGAATAATGAACGGGTGCCCCATCCTTATCTCGCCGTCCTTTGACGAGATAGAGCCTGCCCTGAGCGAAGTCGAAGGGGTGGGTCGTACAGCGCCTGAAGCACCCTTCAATTGCTCATTATCCCTTCTTCGGCGTTGATCGCTCCCTGACTGTCGTTCCTTGTCCTGAGCCGGACCGGGGCTGGGAGCTTTCCGAACGGCAGGTGGACCTTAAGACCACGGCAGCACAATTCGAGTTCACCCAAGGCCTTCAGCCTGCCTATTCAGCCTACAAGAGTCAAAACTACGATGAAAAAAAATTCGTAGATGATCGGCACTTACTAATGCTGACCAAGAACCCACCGGGTGTTTACAGATGCGCCGAAGCTCATTCTCGAAGTAAAGGAGGTTCTATTCAGCAAAATCCTGTTTTTTCGAGACGTGTGCCTTCGTACGACGCCGACTCTGCTGACGAGTACTCTCGATGATCTGATGTCGGGTGAACCGATTTCCTTTCCTCACGGGATGAGTATGCAGATGGTGGTTATTTCGAGAGATAGCCAGATACTAATCACCAAGAGGTCCGACAAGACAGAATGGTATAAGAGACACTGGTCGTGTTCTTTTGAGGAAAACCTCTCACTCAAAGACTTCGAGGACGGTCGCCAGGGTGTTGAAGTCGTCAGGCACTGGGCGAAGCGCGCTTTGAATGAGGAACTAGGGCTGGGAGAGGAAGCCTACGCCACTCAAAACGTAAGAATACTTTCGGTATTTGTCGAGAGCGACTTGAGCGACACGGCCATCGTCCTAAACATGTGCCTTTGTGCTTTGGTAACACTGGAAATCGACCGCCAGATGTTGACAGCAATTCTGAATGCTATGCCGCGGAAGGACTACGAGTTCTCGGAGTTCCGGTTCATAGACTATGCTGCGATGTTCAGAGAATTGCTTCATCCAACTCTGGTGTTCCACCCTACAAGCAGGTACCGAATGGCCCTGGCGTTAGTGCAGCACTACGGAGAAGCTAATTTTGCGAGGAGGCTGCTAGCTGATCCTCGCAGCCAGCCATGAAGGGTTTGGTTACAAGTATTTCACTCCAACCGAGGGAATACAGGGACGGGACGTTTACCTATTTTCATCTTCATCGAAACTGGAATGGATTCTTCGACTGGCTAGCCGGGTGCCCCATCCTTTCGCATTCTTCGCGAAAGGGTGGGTAGCACGAAAGCATGCACCAGGGCACTTTGATCTAGGTTTCTCCGTGCCTCTGTGCCTCCGTGGTGAAAGCCCTACGGTCTCACCCCCAACTGCCAAAACAGAAACGAATAGACGTCCGTAAATTCCTCAATCTGCTTGGTGACCGGCTTCCCCGCGCCGTGCCCCGCCTTACTCTCAATCCGCAACAAAATCGGCCGAGTCCGACTCGTCCCATTTCTCGCTTCGGCTTGCATCAACGCTGACATCTTCTTTGCGTGCATGGGGTCGACTCTCGTGTCGGTGTCCGCCGTCATGAATAAGATGGCGGGATACTCTGCGCCGGATTTTACGTGGTGGTAGGGGGAGTAGGCGTAGAGCCATTTGAACTGCTCGGGGTTTTCGGAGGTGCCGTATTCGGGGATCCAGAGTTTGGCGATCTGGAAATCCTGGTAGTGGAGCATGTCGAGGAGTGGGACCTGGCAGACTACGGCGCGGAACAGGTCGGGACGCTGCGTGATCATGGCGCCCATGAGCAGGCCTCCGTTGGAGCCGCCCTGGATGGCGAGGCGATTCTTGTCGGTATATTTTTCTGCAATCAAGTGCTCGGCGGCGGCCGTCATGTCGTCGAAAACGTTCTGCTTCTTTTCGAGCATGCCGGCGCGGTGCCAGTCTTCGCCAAATTCTGCCCCGCCGCGCAGGTTGGCGACGGCGTAGATGCCGCCGTGCTCCATCCACAAATATGCGGTGCGGCTGAAGGTCGGCGTGAGGCTGACGTTGAATCCGCCATAGGCGGTGAGCAGCGTGGGATTCTTCCCGTTTTTCTGAACACCCTTCTTGTGCACGATGAACATGGGGACGCGCGTTCCGTCTTTCGACTTGAACCATTCCTGCGCGACGTCGTAGGCGGAGGGATCGATGGAGGGGGCGTCGACCTTGGTCCACACGACCGGCTGCAGATTGCCAGCAGACTCGGGAAGGGCACGGCTTCCAGCCGTGCCGCCAGAGTCCGCCATTGATGCGGGCTTTAGCCCCTGAGGTGCCGTCTTGAGATCGATGCGATAAATGCTGGGCGGAACAGTGAATGACTGAAACCCAAAGAAAGCCTCGTCGCGATCCCACCGTCCGCCCGATCCAAACACCGTGCCAATCGCGGGAAGCGCGATGTCACTGATCTTCTTGCCATCGAGATCGAACAGCTTCAATTGCGACGACGCGTTCTGTTCGTACTGCGCGAAGAGCTTGCCGCCGAAGACGGCGACGCCTTGCAGGACGGCGTCGGATTGCGGGATGAGTTCTTTCCAAGCCTCGCGATCGTAGTTGCCGGCGTCGGCGACGAAGACACGGTAGCGCGGAGCGTCCTCGTTGGTGGTGATGTAGAGCTTGCCGTCGTACACTTCGGCGCGGTAGAGAAAATCCTTGCCGGTGGTGACGCGGGTGGGCGGAGTGCCGGCCTTCAGATCCATGAGGTAGAGCTCGGACCTGGTCCAGCCTTGCTCGACGGTGATGAGCAGCCAGTGGCCATCGTTCGAGAGATGCACGTTGGGCCAGTCTTCGGGGTCGCGGCCTTCGCCGAAGATGAGCTGGTCGTTGTCTTCGGGATGCGTGTCGCCGGGATCGTTGGAGAGTTCGTGATAGAAGGCGTGGCGGTTGTACATTTCCTGGCCGGCGCGGACGTCTCCTTTTTTCGGATAGCGCGTGTAGTAGAAGCCGGAGTTGTCGAGCTTCCAGGCGATGGAGGCGGCGCGGGTGCGCTCGATGGTGTCGGGAAGCACGGTGCCGGTTTTGGTTTCGATGATGTGCAGCGTGCTCATCTCGGAGCCGCTGGGCGATAGGCCGTAGGCGACGTACTTTCCGTTTTCGCTGGGCTGGTACCAGTCGAGCGCGATGGTGCCGTCGGCAGCGAGCTGGTTGGCGTCGAGCAGGACGCGGTCGGGGCCGTTGAGGCCGTCGCGCATATAAAGGATAGGCTGGTTCTGCATCCCCTCGCGCCGCGTGTAGAAGTAGTGCTTGCCCGCGATCATGGGCGGCGTGACGCTGCCGATCGAGAGCAACTCGGTCAGACGTTTGTGGATGCGTTCGCGTCCGGGCAGGGGATCGAGCAGGGAGCGAGTGTAAGTCATTTCCTCGGCAACCCACTTCTGCGTGGCGGGAGTCGCGCCGTCTTCGAGCCAGCGGTAGTTGTCGATGATGCGTGTGCCGTGAAGGATCTCAGCCATGGGCTTGATTTCAGCCTGCGGAGGCGCGAGCGGAGCAGAAGACGCTGAGGGGGAAGAAGCATTCGACGATTGCGAGTCATCGCCCGCGTACACCGCGGCCGCAACCAGGAAAAGGGAAGAGAGAGCCCAGAACAAACGCAGACCTCCTGCCATAAATACCTCGGAAGAGCGGTTGGCGCATGGCGAGCGGAGTGGCCAGGCCAACCGGTTAGGGTACCAGAAACGCGGGCCGGGATTTCCCGAAAGGGACAACGCTCCACAACGGGAACGCCCCTTTCGCATATATACCCAAGTGATCTGTGCCGCGCCGGCCGTTCGTGGCTAGTCTGAGGGTGTGAGTGTCGCAAGAAACACGCGAGAGAGGAACCGATGAACGCACTATTTCAATGGAAACCCAGCTACAGCGTCAAAGTGGTAGCCATGGACAACCAGCACAAAAAGTTATTCGACCTGGTGAACGAATTGCACGAAGCGATGGGTTCGGGACACGGCAAGGATGTTGCAGGAGACGTCCTGTACCGTTTGATCGATTACACCGTGCACCACTTCTCGGCGGAAGAGCGACTGATGGAGAAGCACAAATACCCTCAACTGCCGGCGCACCGGGCGGCGCACAAAGCGCTGACCGACAAAGTGGTGGCCTTCAAAAAAGAATTCGACGCAGGTACGGGGAATGTCACGCTGGAGTTGATGACGTTCCTGCAGGAGTGGCTGCGAAGCCACATTCAGACGATCGACCAGCGGTACAGCGACTTCCTGAATGCGCAGGGAGTGCATTAGCAATCTGTTTTCACGATCTGCCCCGGGATGCTATGATGAGAACCGATAGCCGTAGGCCGGGCCGTCAGAGCCTGGTCCACCACACTCCTCAGTAGCTCAATGGCAGAGCATCCGGCTGTTAACCGGAGGGTTGTAGGTTCGAGTCCTACCTGAGGAGCCATTTCTTTTCAGCGGGTTACTGAATAGCTGCATTTCCTGCCTCCCGCGACTTTGGGGACTTTTTGAGGGACCCCGAAGGAATTCTTGTTCTTCCCAACACGTCGACTGCAGCACGGAGGGCGTGGTTCCCAATATGGCCATAGCGCTTCGCCATGCGAATAGCCGTTGCCGCGGACCATCCCATGACACTTGCGACGACCGGATAGGGAATGCCGGCCTCCAGCAACCTGGTTACCGCGGTATGGCGGAGATCGTGAAAGCGGCACCGGATCGGCTCTGACTCTTCTTGCTCCGTTTTGCGGCCCAGAATCTCGCCACCTCGAAGTTTTGCTTTTTCCCAAGCTTCCTTCCAGTTTCCAATGGGACGGGTCGGATCGGTACCGTAAACAACGGAGCCTCCGGTGAAGCCGAACTTAGCCTCTTGTCCTGCGGCGCCATACTTCTCGCGCGGGAAAACAAAATGCGCGGCTTGACGGTGCGGGAACTCTCCAGCCCACATCTCCAATACGTTATGGATGCGAGCGTTGAGCGGGATTGCGCGCCCGGTGCTGGTCGGCGACTTCGATTTGCCTACAGTCAGGGTCCGTGCTGCAAAGTCGACTTGCCTCCAGCTCAACAATCGGATTTCGCTATAGCGCATTCCGGTGTTCAGGGCCAACATGACGGCAACATAGAGGCAGCGGCAGCGGCTCTGAAGGCAGGCAGTGAGCAAGGCGGCCTCTTCTTGTTGCGTGATGGCGTGCCCAACGTCATCGAGGGCGGGGAGCATCCGAACGTCTTGCTGTATTTCTGCCCAGACACGATGGCGACGCAGGATGGCGCGTAACGTACCGATTTCGAGGTTGATTGTTTTGGGTGCAGCGCCTTCGGAGAGTCGCCCTTGCTGGTAGTGAGCCACATCCTTTGCTTGAATGTCGGTAACGAGGCGCTTCTCGAACTTCGGACGGAGATGTTTCAAATTGTCGCGCTCGATGCGCTGGGACGACGCCGCAAGAGTGAGTCCCTTTAGGACGAGCCACTCTTCGGCGGCGACCGAAAAGAGCTTTGCGCGGTCGCGACGCTTGATCCCGTTGTAACTCTCCTCCAATTCTCGTCGCCTGATTTTTTCTGCATCCTTGGCAACGGTCTTGGAGCGAGTTTTGGTGCTTTCTCGCACACGCTGTCCCTCAAAAATGAAGTCGTACCACCAAACTTGGGAGTCCTTTGTTGGTCTGTAGATTGCCATCATGATTCACCTTTCCTATTGTGGTAGGCGCGAAGTGCACGGGCGCGATTCTCGCACACAGGGCTGCAATAGTTCCCCCTGTCCAAGGTTGTATAGAACAGTAAACAGCATTTCTCGCACTGTGTGATTCGCCCAGTCCATCCTGCGATGTCCAAGAACAGCATCAAGTACATAGCCTCGAGCAGTGTGTAGCACCCCCAGACGCCGGTAACGGCGCCCGTGTTCGGCACTCTCGCAACCCTGGGCTGCAAGGTCGAAAGGTTCGCATTCATGGTCGTCATCACGAATTCCCGCGCCCAGTTGACATACTGGCGTTCTTGATTTGGACCCCTGAAGTCGCATTTTGTCTCCTTGGTTGCTAGGACTTGCTTGAGCTTTTGAAGCCGGTCCCTTCGGGCAACTAGCGCCGCATGCAGTCGCAGGCTAAACTCGAAATCTCCTTGGGCTCTCCAAAACTGCCTGAGAGAGTACTCATAATGGTCATCCTGTGGAGATGGAAGATCGGGTAGCAGTGGAACTTCACCGAGCAATGAGCCGAAGTACACCTCTGGGACGGGACTTCTGGATGCTGTTTTTTTCCACTGCCGTAGTTCATCTAGGCTCAACAGCCGGTAGTTACTCGTTCCTTCCAAAGGGCCGTATGCATTCAGAAAGGCGCATGCGTCACTCGGGTTGCGTTCGTCCAGTTCCGCAAACACCAGGTGTGGGGGAAGCGGCTTGCCTCTTGCGCGCTCTGCCCGACCGTACAGATCGAAGGGATTGTATCCATCGGATAGACCGTTGCCTCCTCGAATGCCGACCAGATCCTCGCCTATCACGGCGGTTCCTATCAGCCTGAATTGAGCGAGCGAGGGATAGTCTTCTCCGTCCCGTCCTCGTTCAGGCAGGACAGAGAACATAGAATAAGGACTTAGCGGTAACTTACCACTATGCGTGTAATTCATATTGACCGCTAAATAATACGCTTGTAGCCTTGTCGATGTCAAAGACTGAAATGCGCAGATTGGTGCGGCTAGACAGCGCAGCGGAACGGCTCGGAGTGAAGAAGGCTACTTTGCGCGATTGGTTCCTGAAACGTAAGAATCTCGACTTTGTCAAAGTCGGACGTGCGGTCTGCATAACCGAGGAGAGCATTGAACGGCTCATCGAGTCGAATCTTATTCC
>JADGNQ010000131.1 GCA_017883385.1 Candidatus Sulfotelmatobacter sp. | reverse complement strand
GGATCGTATTGGGCGCAAGCAAGCGCTGATGGCAAGCATTCTGACGTATTCGGTATGTTCGTTTGCTTCAGGACTGGCGACCAGCATTGCGATGCTCGCGGTGGCGCGATTCGTGCTCGGCCTGGGCATGGGAGGGGAGTGGAATACGGGCGCGACTCTGGTGGCGGAGAGTTGGCCCACTGAGTTTCGGGCCAAGGCAATTTCGATCGTGCAGAGTTCGTGGGCGCTGGGGTTTGCGGCTGCGGCGCTGGTGGCGGGTCCAGTGGCGCGGTATTACGGGTGGAGAGCGGTGTTTTTTGTGGGGATATTGCCGGCGGTCGTCACGCTGTGGATTCAGCGGAGTGTGCCTGAGTCGGAGATGTGGCGGGACCTAATGTCACCGCAACATGAGGCTGGCGACGACGGCGGAAATTCCCCACCCTTCGACAGGCTCACGGCAGGCTTTCTCGCAAAGGACGTGAGAAATGGGGCACCCGGCAGTCGTGGTGCTGCCAGCAGAGACGTAACAAGGTACGTCTCTACGAAATTCTCTGTTATCTTCCGCGCGCCTTACGCGAAGCATACGTTTGCGCTGCTGCTGTTTAACTTCTTCGCGATGTTTGCCTGGTGGGGGCTGTTCACGTGGCTTCCGCCGTATTTATCGCTGCCGGTGGAGCAGGGCGGGCGCGGATTCGGCGTGATGGGCATGACGACGCTGATGGTGGTACTGAACCTGTGCGGAATGTTTCCGGGCTATGCCAGCTTTGGCTGGGTGGCAGATCATCTGGGGCGGCGCAAGGCGTTTCTTGTGTACACGCTGGTGGCTGCTCTCCTGATTCCACTTTATGCGGCGGCTCGATCGCAGGGTGTACTGCTCGTGCTCGGAACTCTGGTCGCGTTCTTCGGGACCGGAATTTTTTCCGGGTCAGGGATTATGGGCAGCGAGATCTTTCCTACTGCCGTACGCGCGCGCGCGTTGGGCTTCACCTACAACGGAGCGCGTACTCTGAGTTCCGTTGCTCCTCTGGTGATTGGGCGCGTGGGGCAGACGAAGGGGTTGAGCTGGGCTTTTTACCTGTGCGCCGCGGGATATCTGCTGGCCGCGCTGATGACGACGCAGTTGCCGGAAACGAAGGGAAAGGGGCTGGAGTGACGGAAGCGTTCAGGAATGGAAGGCGCGGTTTTCTCACCAAAACACTGCAATCAAGAAAATGACCGCGGCGATCGAAGCTATGATGATAAGTCGCTTTGTCGCTACCGCGTTCTTGTCGCCGAAGTAGGCAACTGGAATCAGCACGGTCGTGATGAAGGCAACAACGAAGGAAAAGAACGCGACGAATACGCGGATGCTCATCCGACTCCTTCCAGACTTGCCGCTTGCTGGGCACAATTCTAGGGTCTTCCAGCGAATGATGGTCATCTGAGGGCATTGTCGCCACGACTTTTGCCGAGTTCATTCGCTATTCGATCGGATCGATTACGACGGATTCCTGACTCGCTGCGTCCCTTCCCGGGAGCTGCACGATTACGATCGCCGATAAGACCAGCACAATTCCCAATGTCTGAATGGGGCGCACGTCTTCCCCTAGGAACGCCGCCGCCAGCAGGATCGAGAATACTGGCTCCAGGCAGCTGGCGATGATGGCGCGTGTGGGCTCGAGATGTTGCAGGCCGAGGAAGTACAGGGAGAACGGTCCGAGGACTGAGATCACGGAAAAGATGAACAGGAAGGCCCACTGTGCGGGGGTATAGTGCGCGGCCATCACCTTCCACGGGGGATTCACGAATAACCAGAACGTCGCGGCCGAAGCCAGAGTCCAGACCAGGACGCGCCAGCGGTCGTAGCGGGCGAGGATGCGGTGTCCGCCGACGTTATAGAAGGCGAACGAGAACGAGGCTAGTAGGGCGGCGATGAAGCCCCAGGAGTTGAGACGGAGAACCGACGCGGATTTCGCGCCGATGATGCCGATGGTCAGCGCGATTCCGGTGATGGCGACTCCCACTGCTGCAACTTTCTGCAGAGAGAGTTTTTGGTGCCTGCGGGCGACCACATACAGAAGCACCCAGACCGGCGCCGTGTACTGCACGATGATGGCGATGGCGACGCTCGTCTTCTGAATGGCAACGTAATAAAAATAGTTCGACGCGGCCACGCCCAGCATGCCGAGCACGAGGCACTGAATGAGATCGGGCTTGGGCATCTTGATGCGCTGCCAGCCGCGGCGGCCTACGAGGATGGGAAGCAGAACAAGCAGCGAGAACGAAGTCCGCGTTTGCGAGAGGATGATTGGGTCGATGGGGTGCAGCGCTTCTCCGCTCAACGGTAGTTGGCCGGTGAAGACGGCCCTGCCGACAGCCGCCGAGACTCCCCAAAGAAATGCTGCCGACGCGATAAAGAAATATCCGCGCAGGGGATGGGGAGTTCTTTGGCTGGAATTGGGAGAGTTCAGGGTTCAGTCACCGAATCCGATGATGGGGCCGGGTCGAGTAACTGGTCAAGGCGCACGGGATCAAAGCCGATAACGACTTCCGGGACTTCACCGGAAAAGATCACAAGTGTTGGGGTTTCACGGCTGCCGTGTTGTTCCGTCATGGCGCGGCGGGCTTCGAAATCGGTGCTGATGTCACGCTCTTCGAAGACGATCTCCTTGGCCTCGAGGAAGAACTTCATCAACTCGCAAGAAAGGCAACCGGGTTGGGTGAAGAGCACCGCTTTAGCAGGCATGGTGTGCGCCTAGGATTGGGACTTGGCGCGCAACAGGACAAGCAGGTGAGCCAAAGCGACGCCCAAGCACATTCCTGTGGCAATCAAGTCCACAATCTGTACCGCTCGTACGTTCTCCGCGCCTGATGTGCGCAAGAACGCTGAAAATCCCAGGATGGAAAACAACAAGGGCACAAAAACCAGACTCTTCCTCATTCCGCTCCTTCGTGACTTGCTCGGTTAATGTATTCGATCTCGGCGGTAATCTTCGCAGTCTTCTCCAGCATGGCGGAGACCGAGCAGTACTTTTCCTTCGAGAGACGAACAGCGTCGTCCATCGCCTTGCGAGAGACTCTACCACCGATCCGATAGACGAGCTTAATTTCCGTGTAGACCGCCGGGTAGCCGGACGCCCGCTCGCCACTGGCGCTGACTTCGAGCGTCGTGAAAGGCTCCCGCTTCTTGCGAAGAATGCCGACAACATCAGACGCAGTGCATCCGCAGAGAGCGATCAGCACGAGTTCCATGGGCGTGCTGGCAGTTTTCTCGGTGGCCGTGTCCATCGCGACGGCATGGTGAGAGCTCGCCTCGCCAATGTAGCGCTCGTGGTCCGTCCAGCGAACTTTTGCTGAAATCATGACGCCTTCTTGTCCGGAATTGTTGATTGCTGATTGTTGATTGCTGATTGAACATGCTTCTTGGCGGTGGTTCGCGAGGCATTGAAGATTGCTACCAGTTGGTTCGCCTCCGATTGGAGATCCTTCAGTTTGGACTCGGGAACCAGTGCCGCGTCAACTAGTAATTCCAGCCAGAATACAGACTCGTCGGCTTCCTCGATTACGATTGCGAGTTTTGCCAGAAATTCCGGTCGCGAACGGGCCCTGCAGACAGCCCTGTAGTTGGCTGCCACTGACGTTCCGGAGCGCAAGAGCTGATGACCGATGACTCTTCCTTCCGAGCCAGACGGAAGAGAGCGAACGACGCGGATGACGCGCACGGCGAACCGTTTTGTGCGTTCCTTAAGAACTTCAGCCTGGTGTTCCATCGGTGATCTCCAATCAGCAATCAGAAATCAACAGTCAACAATCTCACCGTCCCTTGTCTGTGACGGATGTCACAACCTCGCTACCTCCGGTTATCCGTGCTGGGTTCGGGGTGAATCAGGACGCGGAACAACTCAGGCGCGTCCTGCTTGAAACGGATTTCCAGCTCGGTCTGGATGTCGTGCACGCGAGCGAGTGAGAGATCGTCTGACAAGGTGCAGTGGCATGAAATGTACATGCGGCCGCGCACGCGCTTAATGACGAACTCGTGCACATCGAGCACTTCGGGAAACTGCGCGGCTACGGCCTTCAAACGGTGCTCGAGTTCTGCGTCGCTGACCACTGCTTCGGGCTTCTCAATGGTGGCAGGCTCGCTCTCGATGTGGGTGAGGATTGCGGAAATCTCCGGGACGTCGCGGCGCATGTCGGCTTCGAGTTCGGTGACCTGGTCGTGAGCGTGCTTGAGGGTCATGCGCTCGTCGAGTTCAATGTGCTGTTCGACGTGCAGGCGGCCAGCGAGATCCTGGACGCTGATGTCATGCACGTTGAGATTTCTACGCGTGGCGACGGCGCGGATGCGGTCGAAGATATTCTCCGAATGTTGCGCGCGCGGCAGCGGCTGCACGGTCACGTCAGCGTTGGGGAGAACCTGGTGAACGGCCTCGGTGACAGCCGTGGCCAACTGGCCTGAACGCTGGAAAGTCACGGTGCGTGCAAGGCCGACGGCGAGATCGGCGAAGTAGCGGTTTCCAGCGCGGCGGATGCGCACGCGGTCGACTTCCAGAACCCCATCGATGCGGGAAACCGCGTCATAGATCTGGGAGCGCACTCCGGGCGGGGCGGCGTCGAGCAGAGCGTCGATGGTGCGCCGGGCAAGGCGCCAGCTTACGGAAACGACGACACCTGCGACGAAGAGAGCGGCAATGGGATCGGAATCGCGCAGCCAGTCAATGTGATAGGCACGGCCGGCAACAACCAGCGACAGCCCCAGCACAACCACGCCGGCGGACCAGATGTCGGTCGAGAAATGCAGCGCATCGGCCTCCAAGGCCTGGCTGTCGTATTTGACGGCAATGCGGCCGAGCGCGCGCGAGCGCCACCAATCGACCCCCATGGAGAAGATCATCACGGCAAAGGCTGCCATGGAAGGCTCGATTTCAATGTGGCGAAAGAAGAGGCGGAGCGCTGCCTCATAAATGATCCAGGCGCAGGTCAGCAAAAGCAGGCCGGTTTCGACGAACGCGGAGAAATTTTCCACCTTGCCATGGCCATACTGGTGATCGGCATCAGCGGGCTTGTCAGAGACTCCAACGGAAAAATAGGTGAGAAGGGCAGCGATCAAATCGAGGGCGGAGTGGGCGGCTTCGGAGAGGATGCCGAGGCTGCCGGTGGTGACCCCGACAAACATCTTCAGTCCGGTGATGACGATCGCGGCCAGAACGGAGTTCCCCGCCGCAGAGCGCTTCTCGGCGCGCATCAAGTCTGACGGAGAAATGGCGGGGCTGCCCGACATGCTGGCATTATCGCTGTTGAGAGCTGGATGCGCCAAGCAAATCACGGGAGTCGATCTGGTTTCTGCCAGGTGTGCGGCGAAGAATGCACGGGCCAATCATTGTTCGCAACATCTCAGTTCGTCCGGCCAGTCTGCAAGTGCAGTGCTTCGCTCGACGGACAGCCGACGGCGGCTGTCTCCACATGAATTGTTCTGCAACTTGCGGGAAGGCATGGGCAAGGCTTCTTGTGCTAGGATTTGCTGCTGGGCATTTTCAACTTTCTGATGGACCAATCCTTGGGAGGCAATGAGTTATGCATAAGAGTTGGCTGATGTGTGTTCTGTTAGGAACGCTGGCTTGGGGGCAAACCGCGCCGGGAGCGCCTCCACCGGCACAGCCGGCCCAGGGATCGGCTGACGCATCCGCTGCCGTTCCGCCCGATGCGGCGGTGATCACGGTGGAAGGAGTATGTCCCACGAAACCCAAGACCGCGGCCACCAAGGGAACGGCGGCGAAGCCTGGGGCGACGGAAGCAAAGGCGACGGAAACGAAGACGCCGGCCACCGATTGCAAAACGGTCATCACCAAGGCCGAGTTTGAGAAGCTGGCTAGCGGCGTCGCTCCAAACATGACGCCGCAGTTGAAGAAGCAACTGGCCAGCGTTTTGCCACGGTTTATCGCGATGTCGGATGCCGCCAAGAAGAAGAATCTGGATAAGACGCCGCGCTACGAAGAGACGCTCAAGTTCGCGAAAATGCAGATCCTGACCAACGAACTGCAACGCAGCATCCAGGACGAAGCAGCGAAGGTTCCCCCGGAGGACATCGCGAGCTACTACAAGGAACATCCTGAAGCCTTCGGACAGTTCAACCTCGACCGGCTGTTTGTGCCGCGCACCAAGCAAGAGGTTGCCGAGCCCAAGGACAAGGACGAGGATGCAAAGGACGAGAAACTGAGCGAGGACCAGCAAAAGGCAAAACAGGCCGAGGAGAAGGCCAAGACCGATGAGGCCGAGCAAGCCATGAACAAGCTTGCCGAGAGTCTGCGGGCCCGGGCCGCGGCGGGAGAGGACTTCGTAAAGTTGCAGAAGGAGGCGTTCGACGCCGGCGGCATGAAGATTGAATCTCCAACCGTGAATCTGCCCAAGGTGCGGCGCAACGGCCTTCCGCCGGCACACGCCGCCGTGTTCGATTTGAAGGCAGGCGAAGTTTCGCAGGTCATCAACGACTCCGGCGGGCACTACATTTACAAAGTGAAGAGCAAGGATGAGCCCTCGCTCGAGCAGGTGAAAGACGAGATCGTCAGCACGCTGAAAAACCAGCGTACACGCGAAATGATGGACAAGGTGAATGCCTCGTTCAAGGTGGAGACGAACGAGGCATACTTTGGTCCGGGCGGAACAGGTGTGGTGCCGCCGCCCCGGATGCCGAATCCCCGAATGGCTCCTAGTCCAATGGCACCGGCGGCTCCGCCGCAAACGCCGCCTCCGGCACAACCTCCGGCTGCGAAACCGAACTGATGGCGAAACCTGTTGTCGTAGTGACCGGCATCTCGGGCAACCTGGGCTCCAGGCTATTGCCGTTGCTGGGGAGTTTTTCGGTTATTGGGGTGGACGTGAATCCACCCCGGACGGACTCCGAGTTGCGGTTCGAGAGCATGGATTTGGGTCAGGAGTCGTCTACCCGAGCGCTGTACGAACTGCTTCGCGATACGCATGCTTATGCGGTAGTGCACCTCGCCTTCGTGATTGATCCTGTGCGCACGGGAGTACTTGACGTCGAGCGCATGTGGCAGATCAATGTGGCGGGGACGGCGCGAGTAATGGAAGCGGTCACCGAAGCCAACCGCAGCACAGACGACGGGGTGAGGCAGTTCATCTTTCCCAGCAGCGTTTCTGCTTACGGACCGAACCTACCGGCGCCTGCGACGGAGGAATCTCCGCTGGCGGCGCACACGCTGCCCTATGCGATCCACAAAAAGCAGTCGGACGAAGTGGTGCAGCAGCGTTGCACCTCGCTCCGCGGGTGCAGCGTCTACATTCTGCGTCCGCACATTTTTGCCGGGGCCAGCGTACAGAATTACTTGATGGGATGCTTTCACGGTACGCCGAACGGTAAAAGTGAGCGGGCGCAGAAGATGCGGGAAGAGGGCAAGCGGCTTCCGGTGATTCTGCCGCGAGGGCAGCAGTACCTCGACAATAAGATCCAATTCGTTCACGTCGACGACATGGCGCGGCTGGTCCAGCACATATTGAAGCGAGAGCCGGAGACGCAGCGGCTAACGGTGTTGAACGTGGCGGGAAGCGGCGAACCGCTGACCTTTGACCGGTGTATTCAGATGGCTCAGGCAAAGCTGGTCCGCGTGCCGGGAAGATGGACGATGCAGCAGATCTTGAAGGCTGGATGGAAATTGAAGATTTCTGCGATTCCTCCGCAGGCGGTCCCGTACATGACTGGGGAATACATCATGAATACGGACCGCCTGCGCCGTTTCCTGGGCCCGGAGTACGAGCACGTGATCCGTTACACGGTCACTGACGCCTTCGCGGATAGTTTTCGCGGAGAAAAAGCGACCGCCTGAAACAGGATTGCTTCCCTTCTTTGCTTCCCCAAGAGCGCATCGAGGGACCATCTTCCGGGGCCGTTGATCAACAAGAACACAGCCGTCACACTTGCGCGTATTCGGAGCGGACCTCGTGCAAGACGGCCCACATTCCCACCCTGGGCGGCGCCGGGGGCAGAGGCAGAGGCGAAGTGCCGAGGTACAGCGAGATCTTGGTGGAGAGAATGGCCACGATCATCTCGAAAACGAATGGAACCGCGATCAGCCGCGTTAGCCACCCGGAGAACACGAGCAGTCCGCCAGCAATTTCGAGGCACGCGACGAAGTCTGCCGTGAAGTGCGGCAGCGGCATGCCGAGTTTTGTGAAACGGCCAATTCCCTGGTTGGCGTAAACGAATTTCAGAATTCCTTCCCACAAGAAGACGCCCCCGGCCATCAAACGCAGGACGATCGTGGACTTTGGGCCATCGCTGGGTGGGTTGGTGAACCATGCCAATACCTCTTTCATAATGCCTCCGTGACTTGTTTGAGCTGCTTCGTTGTTTTCTTGCATCCTGATAACCGGGAAGGTGGGGCTTTATTCCCGCAAGAATTTGCGGTGGACAAGGGAATAAATTAGCGTGGGATTGGTTTACTTATGAAGGTACCCGGAGAACGCGTGCCTGCCGCGACATTTGAAGACCTGGCCATGCCTTTGTTCGACCAGCTCTACAACTTCGCGCGCTGGCTGACACAAGATACCGCTGAAGCGGAGGATCTAGTGCAGGAGACCTACACCAAAGCGCTACGTGGGTTTTCGTCGTTTCAGATGGGCACAAACTTCCGGGCATGGATGTACCGCATCTTGCGAAATTCGTTCTTGAGTTCACGAACGGGATTGAAGGTCACGATTCCGATCGATGGGGAAGAAGATGAAACGTTGTTGCCGGCCGAACACACTACGCCGGAGAGCATTCTGATTGCGCAAGCGAACCGGGAAATGGTGCAGCAGGCGTTGGTAGAGTTGGCCGTGCCCTTCCGCGAGATATTGCTGCTGTGCGAGGTCGAGGAGATGTCGTACCAGGAGATTGCAGAAACGCTTGCCATTCCTATGGGCACAGTGATGTCGCGCTTGTCGCGCGCGCGGAAGGCGCTGCGCACTCTGGTGGCAAAGAACGATGGAGGACGGCATGGCGTGTGAGCAGTGGGGCGGCAAGCTCGATGCTTATCTCGATGGCGAACTCGATCCGGCGGAAACCAGTGCATTAGGCGCGCATCTGCCAGGATGCACGGCGTGTACCGCCGACGCGTTGGGACGAGTACAGATGAAGCGTTCGGTGCAGATCGCCGGCAAGCGCTATGCCGCGAGCGCAGAACTGCGGAGTAAGATCGCCAAGAGTGTCGCCTCAAAGCCCCGCCGGAAAGCAGGATGGCTTTGGAAGATTCTGGCCGTACCGGCGGTCCTCGTTCTTCTCGTTTCCGTTGCTGTGAATGTTTATGTAAGCCGCGAGAGTGGACGCCGTCAGCGGGTTTACAGCGAACTGGCGGATCTGCACGTTGCCGCTCTGGCAAGCGCGACGCCGGTCGACGTCGTCTCGACCGACCGGCATACCGTGAAGCCGTGGTTTCAGGGAAAGATTCCGTTCAGCTTCAATCTGCCAGACCTGCAAGGGTCAGAGTTCACACTGCTCGGAGGGCGAGTCACTTATTTCGCGCAGACGCCGGGGGCGCATCTGATTTACCAGGTGCGCAAGCATGAGATCTCGGTCTTCATTTTTCAGGACCGGGGCGAGGAGACGGCGAGTTTACCGTCGGGGCCAGTGCATGCCCTGTCGTTCAATGTGGAAAACTGGACGCAAAATGGGTTGCGGTATTTCGTGGTTGGAGATGTCAGCTCGGATGATATTCAGGCGCTGAGCAGGATGCTGCGGAACGCTGGGTAGCCGCCGGACTGCGTCCGGCGGACAGCCGAGGGCGGCTGTCCCCACATTTTCTAAAGTCTATCTCTTCCCGCGATACAGGCCTGCGATTCCGAAGGTGTATGGGGTCCAAGTGGCTTCGACCAAGCCTGCACGCTTCATCCTGGCGAGCATCTCTTCTGGCGGTGGAAAACGCTCGACCGAGGCGGGGAGATAGGCGTAGGGGCCGCGCACTCCGGAGATCATCGTCCCGATGCGGGGCAGGACTTGCTTGAAGTAAATGCGGTAGAGCGCGCCCTTCGCGCCCTTGGGCTCGCCGAAGTCGAGGATGCCGCATTCGCCACCCGGCCGGAGGATGCGGACGATCTCGCGTAATCCGGCGTCGTAGTCAGTCAAATTGCGAAAACCGAAGGCTGAAGTTACGAGATCGAAATGGGCGCTGGGAAACGGAAGGTTCAGAGCGTCCGCCTCGATCCAGTTCGGGATACAACCGGGACCTGATCCGTTCTGCGCGACGGATGATTTTGCCGTGGCACGTTGCAGCATGGCGTGGGAGAAGTCAGCGCCGAGAATCTGCGGGGAAGACTTCCCTGCCTGACCGCGCAGAGCGAACGTCATATCGCCGGTGCCACAACACAAGTCCAGGACACGCGCGTCCGGGCGCGTGAGGATGTGGCGAAAAGCGCGAGCCGTGCGGCGCCACCACATGCGGTCCACGTTGAACGACAGCACATGGTTGAGCAGGTCGTAGCGCGGCGCGATCGAGGTAAACATTTCGCGCACGGCACGAGAAGCTGAACGCTGGTCACTCGCGCCTTCCGGAGCGGCTCCGATCACGATGGATTTGCTGGTTTCAGGCACGATAGCGCGACCGGTGTAGCCTACTTCCGTTTTTTCTGCTTCAGTTGCGCGGCAATACCTTCGACCTGAAGGACGTGGTTGGTGTCATGCCCGGCGAACATCCGCGCCAGGTGCGAAATCGATTCCTTGCCGCGCTCAAGGTGCATGCCGTAATTGTCCCAGCTTTCGCGCGGAATGGATTTCAGCATCGCCAGATTGTTCTCTCGCAGGACGCGGAATACTTCCAACGACTGTCTTGCATCGCGCTTGGCGTATTGAAACACCGATGCCCACACATCCTGGTCGAAAGGCTGGATCGTGGTCCCGCTCGCTCCGATCACGGAACGCATCCGCCAACTGGCGACAATCTCCGCGTCGGCAAGGTGCGCGAGGATTTCGGCAATCGACCACTTTCCGGGCTCGGGCTTCCACTTCAGTTGCTTTGGGGTCATCCTGTGAATCACCTTCTTCAGCTTCGCGGCGGTTGACCGTTGTACCTTGATTGCGTCCTGGCCTTCGACATAGCCCAGGATTCTCTGGATGTATTGCGGCGCTGTCTCCTGCATATTCTTGTCCCCCAGTTTATTTTTCCCAAACCCAGCCGTCGCGCGACAAGCGGCGCACTTCTTCCACGGCGTCGACGACGGCGTTCGCGGGCACGTCGCTGGCAACTTCCACCTTGCCGATTTCGCGGGGCAGGATGAAGTGCACTACTCCATTTTGCGTTTTCTTGTCGGACTGCAGCCGGGCCAGAATCTTGCGCGGGTTAACGTTCACCTCCGGCAGGCGACCGAGGCTAAGCACGGCGTCGGCAATGCGTCCCGCAGTTACGCTGTCGGTACGGCCCACGCTGAGCGCAATGTTGGTAGCGGCAATCATGCCCCACGCGACGGCTTCGCCGTGCAGCAGGCGGCGGTAGCCAGTTTCGGCCTCGAGCGCGTGGCCGACGGTGTGACCCAGGTTGAGAACGCGGCGCAGACCTTCCTCCCGTTCGTCGGCGGAAACGACTTCGGCCTTCAGCCTTACGGATTGCGCGATCAACCATTCCAGTTCTACGGGATCGCGCTTCAGAATACGGGCGCGATTCTGCTCAAAGCGCAGGAATAGCTCGACGTTTCCGATGATGCCGCACTTCAGCGCTTCGTACAGTCCGGCGCGGAACTCGCGATCAGGCAGCGTCTTCAGCACGGTAGGATCGATCAGCACGACACGTGGGTGGTGGAATGTCCCGATCAGGTTCTTGCCGGCAACGAGATTGACGCCCGTTTTGCCACCGATCGAGGCATCCACCTGTGCGAGCACTGTCGTGGGAACCTGAACCAATTCCACGCCGCGCATGTACAGCGAGGCCAGCAATCCGCTGACGTCGCCCACGACTCCGCCGCCGAGCGCAATGACGACGGCCTTGCGGTCGGCGCCCAAACGGGTCAGTTTGTCGGCGAGCGCTTCTACCGTGGCCAGGCGTTTCGTGGGCTCGCCATCTGGCATCGGGATCACCTGCGGCGTGAAACCGCTGGCCTTCAGGGAGCGAACGAGTTTCGTCCCCCAGCGTTTGCGCACCGGAGGAACGGTCACGACAAAGATGCGGCTGGCTTGCGGCAGCAGGTCGGCAAGAACGGAGCCGGCGCGATTTAACAGGCCGTTCTCGATCCAGGCCTGGTAGGGCCGCGGGGGCACGTGGATAGTCACTTGCGGCATGGGTCCCATGATAGCGTATGCGGTGGAATGACTGCCCTGCCCTGCAAGGTGGTACCATTTCCGGTTTATGAAGGGTCTTCCAGCCGAGACCGACTTCGTGGTGATTGGTGCAGGTGTTGCCGGCCTGCGCGCAGCGATTGAACTGGCTGCGGCGGGACGCGTGCTCGTCCTGGCCAAAAAGGAAGTGACCGATCCTGGCGCGCTTGAGATGCAGGCGATCGCGGCGCTCAGCGACGAAGACGAAGTTACTTTGCACCTCCAGGACGCGCTCAGCGCCGGAGATGGTCTGTGTGACCCCGCAGCAGTAAAGCTTCTGATCGAAGAGGCCCCAGGCCGCATCGAGGAACTGATCGCCTGGGCTACGCAGTTCGATCGCGGTGGAACCAAGCTGGTCTTCGGGCGGGAAAGCCCGACCAGCCGCAACCGCAGTCTGCACTCGCAGGGGGATTCGACCGGCCGGGAAATCCTGCGAACGCTGTACGCGAAGGCGCACTCACTGAAGAACATCTCAGTCGCGCCGTTTGAATTCTCCACACATCTAGTC
>JADGNQ010000130.1 GCA_017883385.1 Candidatus Sulfotelmatobacter sp. | reverse complement strand
CTTCTTCGCCAGCTCTGCGCGCTGTTTGCGTTTCAGATCGTGAACCCCTTGCTCTCGAAACCAGTACTCGCCCTCCCACTGGTCATCGAGAAGAGCCAGCACGTTGAGGAGGGATGACTTCCCCGCTCCAGAGGGCCCCATGACGGTGATGAACTCGCCTTCACGAATGTCGAGGTTCACGCGGCGCAGCACCCAGGTTCGTCCGGCGCCGGTTTTATAGCTGCGATCAATGTTTTTCAGTTGGATCATCTTGTCCTCAATTTCCAGAGTTATTTCCTTACTCGTAGCGCAACGCGACGATTGGATCTGTCTTGGCGGCTCGCCGGGCCGGCAGCAGTGCAGACGCAAGTGCGACCATCGCGACCAGCAGCGTGACCACGACGAGCGTGAGAGGATCGCTGCTCGAAATCCCGAACAATTGACTGCGCACTGCGCGGGTGAGCAGCAGAGACGCTGGCACAGCAACTGCAACGCTGATTCCCGCCAGCCACAGCACTTCGACTAGCACCATGCGCACAACTGAACCTCGATCGGCGCCGAGAGCGATGCGAATGCCGATCTCGCGAGTCCGCTGCGCCGTCGAATATGCCAGGACACCGTAAAGGCCAACGGCGGCCATGAGAACGGCGAGCGCGCCAAAGCTCGACGCCAGAATCGCGATCACTCGCTCGGCGATCAGGTTGTCATCAATCTGTTCCTGCATAGTTCGGAAATTGTCCAAGACGAGCTTCGAATCGAGGGTTTGCATCGCGCGCCGGAGCGTTGCTTCCGCACTCTCCGGGGACTGCCAGGTACGGACGTAAAAGGTCATGGCGCCCGGGTCCGATTCTTGGAGATAGGGCGTAAAAATGGTGCGCGTGATTTCCTGGCGTACGCCGGTGTGCTTTGCGTCCTTCACCACGCCGACGATTTCAATATCCGATTTCACGTCTCCGCCGCCCTTGCAGTAGTAGTGCCCGACGGCTTGTTGCGCCTCGGAAAAGTAGTGGCGGGCGAAACTCTCGTTTACGACCGCGACCTTCGGGGTTCCTTCACGGTCCTGCTCGGTGAGTTCGCGTCCAGCGAGCAGCGGCATGCCCATCGTCGAAAAATAGCCGGGACTGACGTTCGGCGATTCCACATTCATGTCTTCGTTTTCTTTTTCCTTGTAGCCGGCCAGAGTGATATTGTTCGACGTGTTGTCATTCGCCAGTTCAGGATCGGTAGTGCCCGCCACCGATCGCACTCCCGGCAGGCCTGCCAACGTTAGCAGGACTTGTTTATGCAGATCGCGGGTTTGATCGGGCCGGTATCCCGCGAGTGTAGGTTGAACGCCGAAGGTTACGAGATGGTCCGTTTCAAAGCCTACATTCAGCGACTTGAGGTTGTGTAAGGTGCGCACGAACAAGCCCGCCCCAACCAAGACGAGAATGCTCAATCCGATCTGGACCGCGACCGAAATGCGGCGGAAGCGAAGCGGACCGCTGCCGGCCGTCATCGCCTGCTGCTTGAGGGCGGGGGCCAGATTCGGACGCCAGAACTGTGCCGCCGGGGCGAGACTAAAGAGCAGACTTACGAGCAGGGCCAGCGAGAAATTGAAAAGCAGGATCCGCAGATCAGGATGCGCCGAAAACGGGAGATCTCCGGTTGTGCTGCTCCAGATCATGTTGATCAACCACGCGGAAACCCGCGGCCCTATCGCGATTCCAAGCGCACCTCCGGCCAGTCCGAGCAATAGGCCTTCCACCAGCAGTTGCTGAACAACGCGGGCACGCTTCGCCCCCAACGCGTAGCGCACCGACATTTCGCGGACACGTCCCGCCGCCCGCACCAGGAGAAGGCTGCCTACATTGGCGCAAGCCATCAGCGCGACAAGTCCGACCATGGCCATAATGATCAGCAGCGGGGTTTGAACGTCGCTGCGCAGAGGAGAGAATCCCTTCGCTCCATCGCGAACGAACAGATGCGATTTGGTCAGGAAGCTCTCCTTGAAGCTGTCCGAGTTGTGGCCCCGCTGCTTTAACTCGTCAGCGCGGATGGAATACCAAAGCGGATTGATGCCTGCTTCCGCCTGCTCGCGGCTGAGTCCGGGCTTCAGTTTTCCGACGATGTTGAGCCATCGGGAAGTTCGCTCCTCCAGATCCTTGGACCCGGGACGCACTTCGGCCTTCATCGTCATGGGGAGGAATAGATCGGGAGTGTCGCCCATCACCACGCTGTGAAAACCGGGTGAAGCAACGCCGAGAATGGTAAAGGGACGGCCATTGACCAGCAGGCTCTGGTTCACGATGGCCGGGTCCGCGCCAAGGCGGCGCTGCCAGTAACTGAAGCTTAAGACCAGAACCGGATTCGCATCGGGCACCACATCGTCGGACGCAACCAAAACACGGCCCAACGCTGGCTTTACGCCCAGCGTGTCAAAATAGTTGCCCGAGACTAGTTCAGCTGCGACCAACTCAGGCTGGTTGTGCCACTGCACTCCAACCTGCGCCCAGGTAGTTGCAATAAGCCCGCTAAACACCGAGTTGCGATCGCGAAGATCGCGATACATGGGATAGGAGAAAGAAAAATTCTCATCCGTACGAGAACTGGTATGGCCGTTAAAACTGCCCCGGGATTGCAGGACCACGAGGCGATCGGTATCCTTCACCGGAAGGCTACGCAGCAGCGCCTGGTCGAGCAGGCTGAAGATGGCCGTGTTGGCGCCGATGCCGAGCGCGAGCGTGATGATTGCGACCGCCGCAAAACCCGGCGCTTTGCCGAACTGACGCAGAGCGTAACGAATGTCTTGAGTGAACCCGGTCATCATCAGTCTCAACCTCCTACTCGTAGCGCAACGCGACCATGGGATCAACTTTCGCCGCTCGGACCGCAGGAATATAGCCGGCCAAACAGGCCACGGCGCCCAGCAGCAGAACAGCGCCGGCGAAGGTTGTGGGATCCGACGGGCTTACCTCAAACAGCAAACTAGACATGAGCCGCGTAAGCGCCAAAGCTCCCGCGGTCCCTGCAACCACACCCCAGAAGGCTTGCCTGAGCCCCGGCCCGACGATCAGCAACAGCACGTCCGTCCGAGCCGCGCCTAGCGCCATGCGGATGCCAATCTCCGGCGTACGCTGGGCCACTGAATAGGAAAGCACTCCATATACACCGACAGACGCCAGAAGCAGGCCGAGCGCCGCGAAAGCACCCAGCAGGAGGGCGGAGAAACGTCGCGAGGCCACAGTGTCGGACACAACCTGGTCCAGACTCGCGATGTCGGAGACGGCCAAATCCTTATCCAGCATCGCGATCTGCCGGCGGATTTCCGAGGTGTAGCTGAGCGGATCCTGACTGGTTCGCACCACCAGCGTCATTAAGTTCCTTCTGCTCTGGGAGTGAGGAATATAGACCTGCATGGTGTGCGGCGCATCCAGCCCCGCTTGTTTTACGTCTCTTACGACACCCACAACTGTGCGCCAGACCTTCTCCATACCGGCCGGCAAACGCACACGCTTTCCGATAGGATCTTCCTTCGGCCACCAGAGCTTTGCCGCCGTCTCCGAGGTAAGTACAACCAACGGAGAGTCTGCGGTATCCGCCTCTGAAAAAAACCGTCCGCGCACCATACCGATTTGCAGCGTCTTGAAATACGCCGGAGTGACAACGTAACGCTCCGGGTATGGCGTTTCACCGGGACCATAAACCCGCCCCTCGATTTCGGTACCCACCGTATCAAAATCGCCGCCCAGGGGCAGAATGCTCACCGCCGCGGCGGACTGCACACCAGATAGCGAACTTATTTGACCAAGCAAATCCCGGTAGAAGATCGCAGGCTTCGGACTCCCGTCTGGATAGGTGAGCGACGGCAACCCGATGCTCATCGAAAGAACGTTCTTGGAGGTGAACCCGGGGGGCACGCTATTGAGGTTGCCCAGGGTCCGCAATAGCAATCCCGCGCCAGTCAGCAACATCAGGGCTAACGAGATTTCCGAGATCGCAAGAATCTGGCGGACCGTACCGCGCGTCACCCCGCGACTGCCTTTCCCACCTTCCTTGAGCACTCCATTCACATCGAGCGCGGACATATGCAATGCCGGGAGCAATCCGAAGAGAACACCCGTCACCAGGCTGACTGTGACGGTAAAACTCAGGACCCGAAAATCGATTCCCACGCCAACCAGTTGAGGAATGACCTTGGCGCCGACCGAGGTGGTAAGGCGAGTCCCCCAGTCGGCCAGCAGAATACCCAGTCCTCCACCGCCAAGCGCCAACAAGAGACTTTCGGTCAGAGCCTGCCGAATCAGCCGGACGCGAGTCGCGCCGAGAGCGGCACGAACGGCAACTTCGCGATGCCGGCTAGCGGAGCGGGCCAGTAATAGGTTGGCGACGTTGGCGCACGCAATCAACAGCAGGAAGCCTACCGCACCCAAGAGCACCAGCAGGGCCGGGCGCAGCTCTCCGGCAATGTCATCCTGCAACTTGACGACGCGTACTCCCGCGGTTGCGTACTCGTTAGGGAACTGCTTCGCCAAACGTCGATTGATGACGTCCAATTCAGCCTGTGCCTGTTGCAGCGAAACTCCAGACTTCAGTCTTGCGATGGCTCGCAGATGGCGTGACAAGCGTTCGTTGTCGTCGTGCTTATCCGCCTCCGGCCGGTAGAATTGTGCTCCGTTACTGACCAGGCTTGGAGGGAGCGCCGGAAAGTCTTTAGGCGTGACGCCTACCACGGTGTAGGAACGGGCGCTGAGCGTGATGCGCTTGCCCACAACTTGCGGATCTCCCGCGAATCGCCTCTGCCAGAGTCCGTAACTAAGGATGACGACTTGGTCCTTACCGTCAATCTGTTCTTCCGGCAGAAAATCGCGCCCCAGCAGGGGCTTCACCCGCATCAAGGCCAAATACCCGTCCGCCACCTGCATGCCGGGTATGCGCTCCGGAGATCCCGAATCTGAGAATACGGCGCTCCAGTCACCAAACGAAACCACGCTTTCAAAAACGTCGCTTTGTGTTCGGTAATCATCGATATCGGTGAACGAGAGCTGATCACGGGCGCTGCCACCGTTCGCGTGCTCGTAGCCCCAGATGAGAACAAGACGGTCTGCATTCCTGTAAGGAAGCGCCCGCAGAAGAACCGCATTGGCCACACTAAAGATGGCGGTGTTGGAGCCGATACCGAGCGCAAGCGTGATGATTGCGACCGCCGTAAAGCCCGGCGCTTTGCCCAACTGACGTAGGGCGTAACGAACGTCTTGAGTGAATCCAGTCATCATCTGTCTCAACCTCCTCACTCGTAGCGCAGCGCCACCATCGGATCGACCTTTGCTGCCCTGTTTGCGGGCACGTAACAGGCAAGGAGCGCGGCCGCGAACAGCGTGACTGCGACCGCGCTGAACGCAGCCACATCGATCGTGCCCACGCCGTAGAGCAAGCCGCGCATGGCACGGCCGACAAAGCAGGCTCCCACGAGTCCTATTCCCAGACCGATAGAGGCCAGGACAATGCCCTCCTTCAGGATCAGCCCGAGCACGTGATCCTGGCTCGCACCCAGGGCCATGCGTAGACCAATTTCGTGCGTGCGTTGCGCCACTGCGAAGGCCATGACGCCGTAGATGCCGATCGCCGCCAGCACCAGCGCAACCGTCGCGAAGCTGACGTACAGGGACGTAACGAACCGATCGCCCACCAAGGACTCGCTCACTATCTGATCCATTGTCTTGACGCTAGCCAAGGCCAGTTCTGGATCGACCGAGTGCACAGCGGCCGCGATGCTCTTGCTCATCTCCGCAGGATCTCCGGTAGTTCGGACTGCCATCGAAGCTTGTGGCCACGGACTCTGTGCGAAAGGAACATCGATCTCCGGAAAACCAGCGCTGCGGATTCCGCCGTTGTGAGTATTTCTATACACGCCAATAATCTGCCACTTCAGCGGCGGTCCGAGCTTAGTGACGCCGGGTATCAGTTGTTCGACTAGGATGCGTTGAGTTAGAGGGTCAACTCCAGCGAAGTAGCGATTGACAAAGGTCTCATTCACGATCGCCACCCGGACGCTGGCAGAAGTGTCCTGATCCGTAAACGTACGGCCCTTCACCATCTGGATGCCAAAAGTCTCAAAGAATCCCGGTGTGACCATCTGAAAGCCGGCTCCAGGCCGGGCAGATGGATCGGTGACAGGCTTGCCCACAATGGTGAAGGGCATTCCGAAGTTCGTGCCTTGCAGCGGCATGCCAGTCGCCGCTTCGGCACGGACCACGCCCGGTAGAGACTCGACTTTCTCCACCAGTTGACGGTAGTAGGTCACTATCTGCTCCGATTGCGTCAGCCGCTTTTCCGGAACAGGAAGGCTGAAGGTGAGGATGTGATCGGCTCGGAACCCGGGATCGACCCGCGCGAGGTTCCAGAAGCTATGGATGGCCAGACCTGCACCGGCCAACAATGTCAGCGCCAGGGCAAACTCGCCTACCACGAGAGCTCTCCGCAACCGCTGCCGTCCTGCGCTGGTTCCCGAACGCCCTCCCTCCTTCAGCGTCTCGTTCGGATCAACGCGCGAAGCATGCCACGCGGGGGCGCAACCGAACAGAATGCCGGCGATCGTGGTGGCAGCCAAAGTGAAGAACAGAACCGGCAGGTTCAAACTAACATCCGCCTCCGAGGGAAGAGTGAACGGTGGCATCTTCGCCATCATGACTCGGAGCACGACGAAGCCAAGTCCAACGCCCAGCACGCCGCCGAGCACCGCCAAAACCAGACTCTCCGTTAGGAACTGGCTGAACACGTGCCAGCGGGTCGCTCCCAGCGATGTGCGCACCGCCACTTCTTTCAGCCGTGTTGTACCCTTGGCAAGCACCAGGTTGGCCACGTTCCCGCAAGCAATGAGAAGGATAAAACCAACACCGCCCATCAACAGCCAGAGCGTTTGCTTCGCCTCCTTCGGGAAGAAGTCGTTATGGAGTTGCTCCACGCTAATACCCCAACCCTTGTTGGTTTGCGGGTTGTCTTGCGCAAGGCGGTTGGTAACCACTTCCATGTCGGCCTGCGCCTGGGAGAGAGACACGCCTGGCTTCATGCGGCCCATGACCAGCAGCCAATGAAAATCATGGTTGATCTGTTCGGGCTTGAATACAAGCGGGATCACGAACTGGGACTCGAGCCGGTCGGTCTGGCCCGCAACCAGCACTCCCACCACCGTGTACGGCTCGCTGTTCATCTGGATCTGCTTGCCGATGATGTTGTGGTCGCCCCCCAGTCGCTCCCAAAGCCGATGCGTCAGGATGACCACTTGCCCTCTGCCGGGCTGGCCCTCTTCGGGCAGGAAATCACGCCCGAGAAGAAAGCTGTTTCCAGTCATCCGGAGAAATCCTGGTGTCTCCGCGCTCCCGTTCACCTGTTCTGGCTGCGCCGGAGTGGCGAAGTTGAAGTTGGCACCTGTCCATGCATTGATATCCTGGAAAGTCTTGTTCTGCCGTTTCCAGTCGAGAAAATCGCCCGCCGAAACCACGTTGTTGCCGCCCTGTATCTTCGACCACACCATCACGAGTTGATCGGGATTGGGATACGGCATCGGCGCCAGCAGCACCGCATAGATGACGCTGAAGATGGCAGTGTTCGCACCAATCCCCAGCGCAAGCGTGATTGCGGCTACGGCCGTGAAGCCGGGGTTCTTGCGCAAGAGGCGAAGGCTGTAGCGAGCGTTTTGCCGCAATGTTTTCATATCTTCCTCATTCGTACCGTAGCGCCATAGAAGGATCGAGCGAGGCGGCTCGCCACGCCGGGGCGACACAGGCAATCGCGGACACCAAGACGAGAACCAGGGCCGCTGCAAGCAGAGTCAACGGGTCGCGTGGACTCCCGCCCGCCCACGACCCGACGACGCGACTCAGTGCGATGCTGAGCCCGAGTCCGATTCCCAAACCCGCGGCAAGCATGAGCGCCGTCGAAGTGACCACCAAACGCAGGATGCTGGCTCGCGGAGCACCCAAGGCCATCCGGATGCCAACCTCCTGCGTACGCTGCGTCACGGAAAACGACACGACGCTATAGAGCCCGGTCGCAGCCAACGCGAGTGCGAGAATTGCGAAAAGCGAAAACAAGGTTGCAATGAAGCGCCCCTGTCCCCATCCTTGTGTTTCCAACGCCCAAGCGAGAGTGTGGTCCTGGCTGACCACCATGTCGGAGTTGAGTTCGCGCAGGCGCAGTTTTACAGCCGCTATGGCCGCCTCCGGATTGCCGTCGGCCCGAACAAACAACGATTCGTCCGGTGGCAGAACAAAGCTGTAGGGAAGAAAAACCGCAGGCTGCGTCGGGTGATCCAATCCGTCATTGCGTACATCACCGACCACGCCAATGATTTCCAGCCAATCGTCAGGCGCTGCCGCGAGAATCAGATTAGGCCGTTCGATCTTGAGCATGGAGCTGCGAACTGCCTGGCCCACAGGATTGCCATCGGCGAAGAACTGCTTCACGAATGCCTGGTTCACCAGTGCCAGATGGGCCGCACGGCCAACCTCCGCATCGGTGAAAATTCGGCCAGCCAACAGGGGCATCTGAAAAGTGGAGAATTCCTGCGGGCTTACCAGCGCCAATATCGACTGCGCCTCAGTCAGTGACGGGTTGCTGCGGATTTCGATCTTGGCGTTGAATCCTCCGAAGGGTGGAAACCACGAAGTAGAAACACTGGCGCTCGCCACACCGGGTACTGAGGCGATAGCCTGACGGACGGTTTCGTTTGAGTTTAGCCGGGCCTGCCAGTTCGGATATGCCCCCTTCGGCGGCGCAATGTTCAATGCAAAGATGTGCTCCGGGTCGAAGCCCAGCGGCGTATGGGTCAAAGCGAGAAAAGCCTTCATCGCAGCCCCAGCTCCGGCCATCAACAGAAGGGTGAGCGCTACCTGCCCGGCAATCAGAAGACGGTGAGTGTTGCGGCTGCGCGCAGTTCCGGAGTGCTTCGTGCTGTTGGCCTGGATCAGTTCGCTGATCGGCGGATGCGAAAGCTGCCAGGCGGGCGAGATTCCGAACAGAATGCCGGTAATCACAGCGACCGCTGAGCTGAACACCAGCACGATACTGTTCACGCGAATCGCTGCCTCGTGTGGAAACGAGTAGAGAGGAAGCATCGAGGAAATCGCCCCGACCGACCCATATGCCGCCAAGATTCCCAGGCCAGCGCCAACGACCGATAGCAGGACGGACTCGGTGAGCAACTGCCGGACCAGGCGCCCGCGACTGGCGCCGATCGAGGCGCGCACCGCGAGTTCGTGCTGTCGCGCAATTCCTCGCGCCAGGAGCAGAATTGACACGTTGGCGCAACCGATCACCAGTAACGCAACTACCGCTGCGAACAGGAGCACGAGCGTCCCGGAAAAACGGCCCAACACCTCTTCGTTCAGAGTGACGATCGCAACTTTTCGATCACGCCGAAAGTCCTTCGGGTCCTCTTTCACGAATCGGTCAACCAAAACCTGCAACTCCGCCCGAGCCGCGGGGTGCTTCACACCAGGTTTCAGCTTGATAAATGCCATCCAGTAGTCGTGCGGATCGGCGGTTGGCATCGCCGGCACATAAACGTCAGAGTCTCCCCAAGTGAAACGAGGGGGCGCGACGCCAATGACGGTGTAGGAAATGCGGTCGAGTTCGATCGTCTTGCCGACCACACTACGATTCCCTGCGAACTGCCTCTGCCAGAAGAGGTAGCTAAGGACTGCGACCGGAGACGCCGCACCGCCGGGTGCGTCAGATGGCGTGAACTCGCGTCCCACCGAGGGAGGCACTCCCATGTACGTAAACAGATTGGGCGAATACTGGCCGACGTTGACGGAGATGGGGAACGATCCGCCCGTCAAGGTCTCTTGCTGCTGGTTCTGGAGGAAAACGTCGCCGATGGAAGATGACTGGCGAAGTTCCTGGTACTCGGTGCTGTTGACGAATAGCAGAGGCCCCCGGTCGCTCTTATCGCGCAGCTCCACATGAACCATGCGGTCAGCGTCTTTGTAAGGATAAGGATCGAGCAGCACTCCGTAGACAACGCTGAAGATCGCGGTCGTGGCCCCGATGCCCAGAGTGAGCGACACCAGAGCGGTCAGCGCAAATCCCGGTGACTTCCGGATTTGACGGAATGCGTAGCGCAGATCCTGCAGCAGCCCACTCATCATCAACCTCCTCTATTCGTAACGCAGCGCAACCATGGGATCGACGTTCATTGCCCAACGCGCGGGCAGGTAGGCCGCCATGGCCGCGACCGCAGCCAACAGGAGCGTCAGCAGAGCAAATGTCGCGATGTCGGTTTGGACCACCCCGAAAAGCGCGCTGGAGAGCGCTCGCGTCAACAGAGCTGCCAACACCAGTCCAATCACTAGACCGACCGCGGCCATCTTCATCGCAAAGCCGACTACAAGTCGCAGCACATCGACGCGTCGCGCCCCCAGTGCCATGCGGACTCCGATCTCGTGGGTCCGTTGCGTCACGGAGTAAGCCATGACGGCAAAGATTCCGGCTGCCGCCAGCGTGAGTGCGCTGAAACCGAATACCAGCATCATCTTCGCCGAAAGCTCAATGCCGCTGAGGTTGTCTGAAAGGACCTGCGCCAGGCTGCGCACGTCGTAGGCCGGTTGGTCCGGGTCCACGCTGCGTACCCGCGCGCTGATGGAGCTGGAGAGTGCAAGGGGATCTCCCTGTGCCCGCACAACGAATGCCGAGGTCAACTCGGGCTGCTGCGCGAACGGCACGTACACGGTAGGAGCGGGATCGCGTCCAAAAGGATTGGGTTGCACATCTCCGACGATTCCCACAATCGTGCGCGACGGACCGGCCGTCCCCGCCTGGCCCATCTGGATGTGCTTACCCAGCGGATCCTGCTCAGGCCAATTCCGATGCGCCATCTCTTCGCTGACGACGGCAACCGCAGGCGCATCGCGTCCGTCCTGTTCGGAGAGCAGCCGCCCTCGCCGCAGCGGAACGCGCAAGGCGGCAAAGAAGGCGGGGGTCACCACTTGCGAAATCGCGGATGGAGTCTCTCCAGGACCTGCTGGCGGTCTCCCTTCCGCTGCATACTCCACCCAGTTCCAACTCCATCCCGAGGGCAGGCTCGTCACACAAGCGGCAGACTCAACACCGGGCTGAGCCGCGATGTCGCGCAGAACGCGGTCGTAATATCCGCGTACGCTGTCTTTTTCGCGATACTTCGCCTCCGGTAAGGCAACGTGGAATGTGAGTACATGGCTGCGATCGAAGCCCATATCACTCGCCTCCAGAGCCTGGAAGCCCTTCACCATCGTTCCGGCGCCCACCAGCAGGACGAGCGAGAGGGCGACTTCCGAGATCACGAGCAACCTGCGGAGTCGGTTCCGGCCAACGCTGGCACTGCTGCTGCGTCCGCCTTCCTTCAGGGTGTCATTCACGTTGGGGCGCGAAAGATGCCAGGCGGGCGCCAGTCCTGTGATGATGCCCGTGGCGATGGCCACAACCAGCGTGAACAGGAAGACTCGAAAATCCACCTGCAGGTGCTTCAGTCCGGCAACGTGCTCCACGATGAAGGGGGGAATGCTGTTACGCGTGAGAGCGATTCCCCAGCGAGACAGGAGCAGTGCGCCTCCACTCCCCAGCAGTGCGAGTAAAACGCTCTCCACCAACAGCTGACGTCCGATGTGCCAACGGGTTGCTCCCAGCGCGGTGCGAAGAGCGATCTCCTTCTGGCGCGCGAAGGCACGCGCCAGTTGCAGGTTGGCAACATTTGCGCAGCACAGCAAAAGAACAAAAACAGCCGCTCCCATCAAAAGGAGAACGAACTGGCGCGAGCCGTAAACAAGGTCCTCGACCGTGTTCCTGACGCTGACTTCGTGACCGGTATTTGTGTTCGGATACTGCTTTCCCAAGCGGGCTGCGATCGCCTGCAGGTTCGCCTCGGCCTGAGGAATGGAAACGCCATCGGCGAGCCGTCCGAAGACGGTCAGAGAATGGTTCTCGCGGTCAGCCTTCTGGACGTCGCTCAGATTGAGCGGGGTCCACACCTGAGCCCCAGGTGGAAAGTCATAGTCTGGCGAAGTGATTCCTGCCACGGTGAACTTTTCGCCGTTCAATAGCAGTTGCTTGCCGACAATCCCGGGATCAGAACCCAGATGCTGCTGCCAGAATCCATGAGCAATGACAACAACCGGTGCAGTTCCCTGCTGAAAATCTGCGCCGCCGATGATGCGGCCCAGTTGCATCTGCATCCCCAGCAGTGAAAAGAAGCCGGACGTAACGCGGACACCCTCCACATGCTGGGCAACGTTGCCACCGGTCAGGTTGGCGTCCCAGCTCTGAACGGCTGCCAAAGTCTCGAAGCTTTTGCTTCGTTCACTCCAGTCTCTGAAATTCGCCGGAGCCACACTCATGTGGTAAGCGTTCTGTTTGGGCACGGCCTCCCAAACAGTAACGATCCGATCAAGACGGGGGAACGGAAACGGCCGGAGCAACATCGCGTTCACCGTGCTGAACGTCGTTGTGTTGGCACCAATACCGAGTGCCAGCGTAATCACCGCCACGGTGGTAAAGCCGGGGCTCTTACGCAACTGGCGCACAGCATAGCGAAGGTCCTGGAACAATCCTGTCATTGCAAATCTCCTACTCGTAACGCAGCGCCGCCATGGGATCGACCTTGGCCGCACGAAACGCCGGTATATATGCCGCGGCCAATCCCGCCAGAGCCACGCCGGTACAGACCTCAATCAACACGAACGGGTTACGCGATCCCGTTCCATACAGCATGTCCTTCAGCACGGACGCAGAAGCAAGTGCCGCCACAACGCCTACCGCGATGCCGATCGCAAGCAGAATGGCAGCCTCCCGCAAGACCATCGTGAGCACCACGCGTCGCTGCGCTCCCAGTGCCATCCGAACACCGATCTCGCGCGTCCGGCGGGTGAC
>JADGNQ010000129.1 GCA_017883385.1 Candidatus Sulfotelmatobacter sp. | reverse complement strand
GCCAGGGTGAACGTGTAGTCGTCCTTGGGCGCAGGTCCCAGGGACGAAGGTTCTGCGAGCACAGGTTCTGCAAGCGCAGATTCTGCAAAAGCAGGTTCTGCAAGAGCAGGTTCTGGCAGAGGAAGATCTGGCAGAGCAGGTTCTGCAAGAGCAGGCTCCGCAGAAGAAGGCTCTGTAGAAGAAGGCTCTGTAGAAGAATGTTCCGCGAGAAGATGCTGGGTAGAAGTAGGCTCTGCCTCTTGAGGTTGTGCCGCACCTTGGGGCGGGACTGGGGCGGATTGCTCTTGCACCCCTAGCCGATCTTTCTGATGTTCGAGATCCAGTTCCAGCTTCTGCAGTTCGCGGTTGTGTTCCTGCAACACGTAGGCCGCTTCCAGAAGCTTTGAGAACACTCCTTCGTCGAGAACTGGTTTGTCTTTTTCCTCGGGCACGATTTTCTTCGCCACCAGCAGAAACGATTCGGATCGGCGCCGTCCCGGCGTCGAACCGCCGAAGATGCACCTAATTCTAGAGCAAGTCCCGCGCCAACAAAGAGCCAAGGCTAGTTCAAGCGGGGGGATAAACTCTCAGGGGATCGAATACTTTGGACTCCTTTGCAGGAGGGGCTCTCAATTCTGTCTATAGTTTACCGCCGGAAGGTCCGGCTTGCGAGGGGTCCTGTTGAGTAGATGTATTCGCCTGGAGGCTGGCCGTGGTTTGGTGACCATGGTAACTCGCAAGAATCTGCACGCCGCTTCCTGGAGTTTCCCTACTGAGAGATCGGATTCTCATTCGCAGCTGCGTTCTTGCCCCCCAGGTAGAAGTGCACCGCCGGGGTGATGATGAGCGAAAGAACCATCGAAATGAGGACGCCTCCGATGACCGCGATCGCCAGCGGTTGCAGCATCTGCGATCCCGCGCCGATGGCGAAGGCCAGCGGCAGCATGCCCGCCACGGTGGCCAGCGCCGTCATGACAATGGGACGCAACCGGCGGCGCCCGGCTTGCAGCACCGCGTTTTCCGCGGGTAAGCCCAGAGCGCGCATTTTCTGATCGGCGTCGAGCAGCAGGATGCCGTTCTTGGCCACGATGCCGATCACCATGATCATCCCCATGAACGAGGAGATGTTAAACGTGGTGCGCGTGATCAGCAGCGCGATGAACACGCCCGAGGTTGAGAGCAGCGCCGACGAGAGAATCGCGATGGGAGCTGCGAAGGTTCCGAACTCAAACAGCAGCACAATGAACAGCAGCAGGACCGCCAGGATCAGCACGATCAGCAGATCGTGGAACGAGCGCTGCTGTTCCTGGTAGGTTCCGCCGTATTCCACACGAATGCTGGATGGGATATGCAAACCCGCCACGACTTTCTGCACGTCGGCCATGCCGCTGCCCAGGCTCCTGCCTTCCAGGCGAGCGGTTACTGCCACGTCGCGTTGCAGGTTCTCGCGGCGAACCTCGGCCTGTCCGGGATCTTCAACCAGTGCCGAGAGCGCGCCCAGCGTGGCCGTGTGGCCGGTGCTGCTGATCAGCAGGGTATCGCGCATGGCTTCCAGCGATGCGCGGTTCGCGGCCGGAAAACGCACCCGCAGGGTATAGGCACGATCGTTGGCCACGACGGGCGTGGGCGCAGGTTCGCCCTCAAGGATGGCCGAAGCATCGAGAGCGACTTCCTCGGCGGTGAATCCAGCTCGGGCCGCCACGCTTGGGTCGACTTGGAAAGTGACTGCCGGCCCGCTGATGGTGTTCTCAATCCCATTCAGGATGTCCACCACGCCTTTGATCTTGCCAATGGCCTCGGCCACCTTGGGCGCCCACGCTTCCAGTTGCTTGGGATCCTGCGAAAAGAGTTTGATCTGGATCGGTTCTGGAGCGGAAGTAAGGTCGCCGATCATGTCCTGAAGTACCTGCACGAACTCGATGTTGAGAGCGGGTTCTTGTTGCTTGATATCGGCACGTACGTCGGAGATGATTTCTTCAATGTCACGCTTGCGCTTTGTTTTCAACTTCACCAGGATGTCGCCTCGATTGGCTTCGGTCACGGCGGCCAGACCGAGTTCCAGACCCGTACGCCGCGAGGTGCTCTCGACTTCCGGAACTTCGCGCAGCATCTGCTCCACGTGGCCGACGATGCGATTCGTTTCCGTCAGCGAACTACCTGCCGGTGTTAGATAGTCGAGGACAAATCCACCTTCGTCCATCTCAGGCAGCAGGTCGGAACCGGAAAAGCTGTAGCAAAGGTAGGAAACGACGATCAGCGCCGTGCTGAAGAGGGCGAGCAGGCGTGGCCGCTCGAGAGCACGTCGCAGCCACCGCTCATGGAAGTTCACGACGCGCAGAAAAAAGCTTCCGAGGTGCTTTTCCTCCGCAGCGAGCAGATTCATCGCGTTGTCGTTTTCCGCCGGGATCTCTGCCCCATTCGGCACCGGAGAGTCTGCGGCCTGAGGAAGTTCCGATTCCGGGTGGGAGCCGTCTTTCTCGCGCCGTCCCTTGATGAAGTATTGGCTCAGAGTCGGAGTCCAGGTTACAGCGAGTCCCAGCGACGTCAGCAGCGATACCGTCATGGTCACGGCCAGCGCGCGGAAGAAAACTCCTGTGACGCCTGTGATCACGATCAGCGGAATGAAAACGACAACCGGGGTGATGGTCGACCCGATCAACGGAACCGTGATTTCCTTCAGTGCACTTCGGATGGCCTCCAGCCGTCCTTGCCCCGCATCGCGATGCAGGACAATATTTTCCACCACCACAATGGCGTCATCGATAACCAGTCCCACAGCAGCGGCGAGACCGCCGAGCGTCATCAGGTTGAACGTCTGCCCCATCATCTTCAGGGCGATGAATGTGACCATGACGGTCACGGGAATCACCAGGCCCGCGACCAGCGAGGTTCCCCAGTCGCGCAGGAAAACCACCAGAATGATCGAGGCAAGAATCAGCCCCAGCAGGATGGCGTCGCGCACGCTTCGGATCGAGTCACCCACGATGATCGACTGATCGTAAAACGGCTGAATCGCAACTCCGGGTGGCAGTGTCTTGCGGATGCGTTCGATTTCGTCGTGGACTTCCTGCGCGACCTGTACCGTGTTCCCATCAGGCTGTCGATTGATGTTTAGAAGTACCGCGGGTTTGCCGTTTGCGGTGACAACGGTATAAACGGGCTTTACGCCGGGAGCCACACTTGCCACATCGCCGATCCTCACAGGAATTCCGGCCGGCGTATTCTTGACCACCGCATTCGCGATTTCCTCGGGCGTCCGTACCTGGCCGTTGACCAGGCCGAGATAGAGTTGGTGATTGCGCTCCAGCAGTCCCGGGGAGTCAACAAGATTGGTGCGCCGCACGGCGTCCAGGATGTCCGATACGGTTACGCTCGCCGTCAGCAGCTTTGCCGGATCCGGCGTGATGTGAAATTCAGGCTCTTGTCCACCCTGCACGATCACGGTGGAGACGCCTTCCAGACGGTTGAGGCGCGGCTTCATTTCATAGGTCGCCATCTCCCACAGCTTGGTTTGCGGCATGCTGTCGGAGGTCAGGCTGTAGCCGATGACGGGAAACGCGGCGAAAGTCAGGCGATGAGCCTCGATCTTTACGGTGGGAGGAAGCTCAGGCTGCACCCGTGAAATGGCGGCATTCACGTATTGCAGCGTCTGGAACATGTCGATGTCCCAGCGGAAAAAGAGATCGACCTCGGCGGACCCGCGGCTGGTGATGGAGCGCACGGTGAGCAGCCCCGGCACGCTGTTGACGGCCTCTTCGATGGGCCTGGTCACGGTGACCGTCATTTGATCGATGGGCATGACGCCGTTATCGACCGCGATCAGCACACGGGGAAAATCCGTGGAGGGGAACACCGACACCGGGATGGTGAAGGCAAGATACGCGCCCAACAGCCCGAGCGTCAGAATGAAGAAGATGACGGGCCGGGAGTGCTGAGCAATCCAATGCTGGTCAACCGCGTTCGGGCCACGCGAGTGACCGGTTTCCGGTGAGTTCACGCAGGTGCTCCGCAGCGGCTATTTTTCACTGGATCCCTCGCTGGGAGCTTTCGGCCCCGCTTTTGACCCCTCCGCCGGGGCCTCAATGGCAGCTTCGATCTTGATCTTGGTCTTGTCGGGCAGGCCGTAAGCGCCGTTGGCCACCACTTTGTCGCTGGCGGTCACGCCGTCGAGAATCTGCACGTCATCGCCGTTGCGAATGCCAAGCTTGACCGCCTTTTGATGGGCGAGGCCATCGGGTCCCGCGAGCATGACTGTCGTGGTCCCATCCGGTGCGGTGAGGACAGAACTTGCCGGGACGACCAGGGCGTCTTTCACAGTCTGTGCCGTGAGGGACAGTTGTACGCTGGTTCCCGGCTTCAATGCGTGCTTGGGATTCTTGGCCTCAAGCCAGACCTCGACGGTCGTGCTGTTGGGATCGAGCGCGGGGCTCACGACTGCGACTGTGCCTTCAACCGGTTCTTCGATGCCAGGCACGGTCATGGTCCCCTTGTCGCCCACTTTCAAAGTGGCAGCATCATTCTGCGGAATGTGAGCCTTGGCGATGACAGAGGAGATATCCATCACCGTAAGCAGAGCGGTACCTGCCGCCGCCATCTCGCCCGGATACAGCGGGCGGTCAGTGATCACGCCGTCGATCGGGCTGCGAATTTCGGAGTAGCTGAATTGGGCCTGCGCCCCCAGATACTTGCCCTTGGCCGACTCCAGTTGTCCGGCGGCGCCTTTGAGTGCTTGTTGCTTGCCAAAGGCCATGAGCGCGTCCAGGTGCTTCCTGGCGATCGCGTACTGGTTGCGGGCCAATGTAATATCGACCCGCGACTGGTCGAGCTCTTTCCGCGGCAATGCGCCTTCATCAAAGAGTTGCTGGCGGCTCTCGAAGACTTTTTCCTGGGCATCGAGCGCCTGCCGGGCCTGCTGAGCGTCGGCTTCGGCTTTCTGGATTTCTTCCGGCAAGCTGGCGCCGGTTGTGGTCTCGTAGGTGGCTTGAGCCTGATCGTAGGCGCCTTTACTGTCTTGCGCGGCCGCGGCCAGGTCGCGGTTTTCGAGCACGGCCAGCAGTTGTCCGGCATGAATGGGGCTGCCGCGTTTCACCAGAAACTTCTGCACCGGGGCGCTGATCTTGGGAACAATCGCAGCCTGCTGGCGCGGAAACAGAATCGCCTGTGTATTGATGGTGTGCTGGATTGTGGTCTTTTCGACAGCAGCGACCTGGACGGTGACGGTCGGTACTGGTTCGCCCTTGTCGGATGAGCAGCCCACGGAGAGCAGCGATCCGGCCAGGGTCGCCAGCCCGGCGGTTGCCAGCATGAGGCGGCGTAAAAGACCGGGCTTGCGTTCACTGTTCGGCGTGCGTGCGGGTTCGATGCGCATCATGCTCATGCTCATGCTCATGCGGCTAGAGGTTTCCTGTCAGAGTTTGCAGGTTTGCCACCGCGACGCGGAAGCGCGACTGCCCATCATCGTACGCGTTGCGGGCCTGGGTCAGTGTATTTTGCGCATCGACCACTTCCAGCACGGTGGATTCTCCTGCCTGATAGCGCAAGGTCGTGAGCCGCATGCTTTCGGCTGCCATTTCGGCAGAGCTGGCGAGCGACTCCATTTCTGAGCGCGAGGTCTCGGCCTCATTGTAGAACTGGCGCAGGTGGCTGAGGAGTTGCCTCTGCGCGTGAGTCAACTCCACGTGCGCCTGATCGCGGCGCAGTTCGGCTTGCTTGAGCTTGCTGCGATCCGAGCCCCAACTAAAAATCGGAATCTGCAATGTGGCCACGGTGGAATAGCCGACGTTGCGCACCCCGTCGGCGCGCCAGGCGAATTTGTTCGAATCGATGCCGTAGAAATAATCCACGTTGAGCGCCGGCAGCAAGCCACCCCAGGCCGCTGTCACCTCGTGGTTGGACACTTCGAATCCCGCCAGAGCGGCGCGCAGTTCGGGGTTGTTCTTTTTCCCCGCCGTCTCGACCTCGGCAAAAGTGGGCAGGGGCTCGGGAGTCTGCAGGTCGTCGACGACCGTGAAGTCCTGATTGAAATCAGGGAACAGTAGCACGGCCAGATCGAGGCGGCTACGCTCCATATCGAGTTGGGCTTCCTGCAGGTCACGCTGTTGTTGCTGAGAATGAATCCGCGCTTTGATGACGTCGGCGTGCGCGACTTCGCCGCCGTTCTCCAGTTTCTGACTGATGTCGAGAAAGTGCGACGCCTCGGCAGCAGCTCGCTGGGCCGTGGAATATTTGCGCTGGGCCACGACCAGCCCGTAATACGACTGGGTCACCGTGACCACGAGTCCGCGCGCGGCGATCTCGGCCTTGGCCCGTGCCTGCGCCAGAGCGGCGGCGGAGCGCCGATAGTCCGCGAAATTGGTCAGCGAGAGCGCCTGGTGCACGTCCGCCTGGCTGATGTACTCGTGCACACCATTGTTGGCAATGAACTTTGAGGTGGGGCAGCCCAGCGTACTGGCTGCGCAGTTTACGGGAAGCGGGCCAGTGCCTTGGGTGTAGATGAACGAGCTGTTGTAGTTCACGTTCGGCAGCAGTCCGGAGCGGGCCTGCACCCGGTCTTCGCGCGCCAGGCCCAGGTCTGTCACTGCCGAGCGGTACTGGGGATCGTTTGACCGAGCCCGCTGAATCGCATCCTGCAGCGTGATGGTTACGGGAGCCCCGCTGCTAGGGGTTGAGGTTGCCGCCTGCGCATCTGCCGTCGAGGTCTGCACCTGTGCAAAAGTCGGCGCCGCGGCCGCCACCAGAACCAAAATGAGAATCCTGCACTTCGGGGAGTGGCCGATGTGGGAGGGCGGATTCTTCCCCTTGTGGAAGCTGTTCTGACAGGTCTTCACTGGTCACCTCGAGCTGAAGCTTGATGATTTGGTTCCGATGAAAGTGCTTGACGACAAAGAGGATCGCCAAGACAGGGAGTTGCTCTCGCTACCCGGGAGCGGAGGGCTGCAGACGCCTTGGTCCACGCGAGCGCCAAGCGAAACATGGTGCGAACACAGGTCATCCGAAGAGTGGTTGGAACCAAATTGGAACCCGCTCAGCCTACCATGGCCCTCCTGAAAACTACCTGAAAACGCCGGTTGCAGCCCTCAAGTGCTACTGCCCTAAAGTACTTAGCCCCCGAGGGTCGCAGGATGCGAAGAATTGGCGAAAGCCGTGCTACTGAACAAGACGAGTGTGATTCCCGAGCAACCAGGAGGAAAGCAACCGTGATCGACCTCGACCAAGTCAAAGTAACGCCACGCGACCAGCAGGTCTTGAATCTGCTCGTCCAGGGCTGCAGCAACAAAGAGATTGCGGGCCAGCTCAACATCAGCCCGCGCACCGTAAAACAACACTTGCGAACGTTGTTCTTGCGTGCCGGAATCCGCGAGGGCCGCAAGCGCGTGAAGCTGGCCATTGCCATGTTCGCGAAGGAAGAGGCCCAGTCATGATGCCCCGGGAGCGCCTCACCCCAAAGGAAATCCAGGTCGCGACGCTGGTCTGGGAAGGGCTGACCAATCGCGAAATCGGCAAAATCATCGGCACCAGCGAGCAGGTGATCAAGAACCACCTGCGCAGCACATTCGACAAACTGGGCGTCTGGAGCCGCCTGGAGCTGGCCATGTACGTGGCCAGCAACGGCGGGAAGAATTGGCCTCCGCAATCCGACCGTCCCGGCCTGCCATATAGCCAGGCGGTCGGGGCCGACTAGGCCCCATCACGGTCGTGTTGCCGGTGAGTGCGTCGTGGACAGTCTTCATGATTCGCGTTCAGCAGGGGCAGGGGCTCGGCGGAGCCCCTGCCTCAGTAAACATGAATTGTGAAAGCTTCCGCACCAAAACTCTGCAAAAGGTTTCATGAGCGCCCCCGGCCCCGGGACCATCGCAATCCGCTAACTCTATGCCCAGCAATACATTGCGGAACTCAGGCAAGCGGTCCCTGAATTGCACCATGTTGCTTGATCGACTAGAGCGGGCTCAAATAGCGGCCACGAGCCAGGCTTCGCAACCCGGGGCGAAACCAGCAATGGCGTACAAAGAAACTTTCTGGATGGCATGCGACTCCACCGAGCAACTGCGGGCGGAGTATGGTCCTTTCCACACTCGTGTCGAAGCCGAAACCGAGGCCAAGAAACTTGGCTTCGGGTACCTGCTGCGCTACGAGCACATGCTCGGCGAGAACGAAGAGATTGAGGAAGTTCGCTGCATCTTCGTAGAACTGCAGGGAGCAACGCCCGTAGGAGTCGAAGCGATTCCCGTGACGCTTCACACCCGCTGCGCAACTTGTGGCGAATCGGCTGCCCACGAAAAGGGCTGGCAGGCCGAGGTCTGGGCCGACATCCACGAGTTTGAACACTCCCGACATCTGGTTCGTCTTTTCGAGCATGCCCGGGGAAGAGGTTTAAAGGAAATCGGCGACTGGCGGGTTTAGCTCCGGCAATCGGAACGTCTCCGCAGGTCATCTTCATGTAAGTTGTTGAGTCTTCGTGCAAGTCATAGAAAATCCGTAGAACCCCTCTGCGAACGCCCTAGAACCCGAATTTTGTCACGAAGGATCTCTCCCTTGCCTGCGACGGCGATCGTCGTCGCCAGGGCCGTTTCCGGCTCAGGAAAGGGTATTCTAGGCGGCAGGCTCGTAATGTATTTTGAGCGCCGGAGCCGATCATTCGTATACGTATATATATGTATGTACAATGTTATGCGTATAGTGCCGCCATCGACGAGAGACAAAGCGGTTCTGCTCCTGAAGTGCCTCGCGCGAGGCCTCTTTCCAGGTTCTTGCCGTCATGGATTTCCTGCAGGCGATCAGCTCGTCCGCACAGTTGCTGAAGTCGCGACTATACCAATCTGGGAGTTGGCCGCCGCCCGGTCGTTGGTTCAGAAAACAGAGCCGATCGATTACAATCCGTTGCTGCGGGGATCTTATGACAAATCTAGCGGAGCGGGCGTCCATAGTGTCAGAGTTGAGCGTAGAGAGAACGAATCTGGAAGATCAGGTAAAAGGAAGTCGTAACCAGATGAATCTTCGGAGGAGTCTATTCGCGCTGACCACGTTACTCCTGGCGTTTTCTGTGACGGGGTATTCCGAACAAAAGAGCTCGTCGGACACAACCTTAGCTCAATCTCTTCTGGGACGCTGGGATCTAACCCTGAAGACGCCAGGTCGCGACTCTCCCTCGTGGTTGGAGATAACCCAGGAAGATGGGCACCTCAGAGCCCGGATGGTGAGCCGTTGGGGACACGCGCGGCCGCTCCCGAAATTCGAGCTCTCGCATGGCCGTATCACATTCGTGTCTCCCAAAGAGGAGGAAGACAGGAAAGATGACATGGTCTTTGAGGGCAAGCTCTCGGGAAAGACGCTGGTGGGCACTACAACCGGGCCTGATGGAACTCCGTGGCAGTGGACGGGCGAGAGGGCGTCACTCCTGAAGAGAAAGGGTGCCCCGAAGTGGGGTGAGCCGAAGCAGTTGTTCAACGGGAAGGATCTGAGCGGGTGGAGGGCAAGCGACCCCGGGGCAACCGCAACCTGGAAGATCGAAAACGGAACGCTGGTGAGTCCCGGACGCGGCGCTGAACTTATCAGCGATGCCAAGTTTGAAGATTTCAAGTTACACATCGAATTTAACTGTGCGCCCGGATCGAATAGCGGCATCTACCTGCGCGGCCGGTACGAAGTGCAGATCGAAGACGATCCGGAGCCGGAAGGGCCGACGATGCGTACCGGAAGTGTGTATGGATTCCTCGCCCCCTCGCCGGAACAGCCGCGCCGGCCCGGAGAATGGCAGAGCTACGACATCACGCTCGTCGGACGAATCGTCACGATCGTGCAGAATGGCAAGACCATTGTGGACCAACAGGAAATTGCGGGCATCACGGGCGGAGCTCTCGATAGCCACGAAGCACTACCCGGACCGATCTACCTGCAAGGTACTGAGGCCGGACACGTTGCCTTTCGGAACATCACGATTACGACAGCGAAATAATCTGGCGGGTTCTCCGCCCGAACTGACACTATGGGTTTGCTTTTGGACTCTTCCCGGTTCAGTTTCCGCTGGTGAGTTGGCTCGCCGCCGCCCGATCGATGATCCAGATCAACTTCCCATCGACTGGACGAATCAGCTTTGAAGGGTACTGGTCACCCGGAGCATCGCCTTCGAGCACGGCGTGCAGCGCCGGGGCCTTGTCCGTACCGCTGACCAGAAACACCACGCACGCGGCCGCATTCAGTACGGGAAGGGTGAGACTAAGGCGGCTGGCCTTCAACTTGTCGACCCAGTTCGCCACCACCAGCCGCGACTTTTCCTGCAGTGCTGCAGTTCCGGGGAACAGTGATGCAGTATGCCCGTCCGGGCCCATGCCGAGAAGCATGAGGTCGAAGCGGGGAAACTGTGCGGGTTCGAGCGCAAAAAATTTGCGCAGAGTTTGCTCGTAAGCTTCGGCTGCGGCAGCAGCGTCGGGATTCTCCGCGGCAATCCGAAACACATTCCCCGCCGCCACGGGAATTTTGGACAGCATGGCCTCGTCCGCCATGCGGTAGTTGCTGTCGGGATCGGTGGGCGGCACGTGCCGCTCATCTCCCCAGAAGAAGAACATGCGATCCCACGGCAGGGAATTGCGCGCATTCGTGGCCAGCAGGTTAAAGAGACTCTTAGGGGTTGACCCGCCGGAGAGTGCGATGGTGAACCGGCCGCGCGCTGCCACCGCTTCATTCGCAGCGCGCACGACCTCTTCCGCAGCGGCGGAGAACAATTCCTGCGGCGTGGTTAGCGTTCGGATTTCCACGGAGGAACTCAAGGGTTTTCACTCACCTTTGCATTCGTCACGCAGGGCTCAGCTTTTGCAACCGCGAACGGCGGCACAGCGCGCCGCTCCGAGCAGTCCCGCCTTTTCGTTGGTGACCACTTGCACCGGGATCGACTCCACCAGCGCGCGCAGGCGGCCTTTATCGAGGAAAGACTGCATAAACAACGGACCCGTCAGACCCGCGAGAACTTTCGGTGAAATGCCGCCTGCCAGAAACAGCCCGCCGGTCGCCATCACCTTCAGTGCCAGGTTGGATGCCTCTGCCCCGTAAACGGAGATCCAGATTTCCAGGGCCTTCTGCGCCAGACTATCGCTGCCTGCGAGCGCCGCGCGCGAAATCGCCGCTGCCGCATCGCCCTTCCGCAGCGTGGCTGCGAACTCTGGAGATTCCTTTTCGACTCCGCTGTCGCGTAGGAATTCATACACGTTCACCAGTCCAGGTCCGGACAGAATGCGCTCGTAACTCACGTGTCCAAAGCGGGTCCTGAGATAGCGGAGTAGTTCGATCTGAAGTTCCCCTTGTGGCGCGAAGTCGGCGTGACCACCCTCGCACGCAAATACGTGATGCCGGTTTCCATCCCAAAACAGGCCAGCTTCCCCTAAACCCGTTCCCGGTGCGATGACTGCCTGGTTGCCGACAGTCGGTCCGCTGACTCGGTTCAACGGGACCAGGTCTCCGGCAGCCAGCGCGCCGATGCCCCAGGCGCTGGCTTCGAGATCGTTGATCAGTAGCGTCGCAGGAAGGTGAATCTGCTGGGCGAGCCGCGATTGCTCGATTACCCACGGCAGGTTGGAGGTCTCGACGCGCCCGTTGCGAACCGGGCCCGCAATCCCGAAACACGCCGCTTCCGGACGGGTACCGTCCGAGAGGAATTCGCTTACAATCTCGCCTAATTCGCTGTGTTCGCGGCTGGGAAAGACACGCTCGGAAACCAGCCGAAGGTGCCCATTCTGGGGTTGAAAATATGCCAGCCTGGCATTGGTGCCACCAATATCGCCGGCCAAAATCATTTCTCGAAATTCCTCCAGCGGCGGCCGTCACGTTCGAGCAGTTCGTCGGCCTCCTTCGGTCCCCAGGTACCAGACGCGTAGTTGGGGAAATTGCGAGGCGGGAGAGCTTTCCAGATATCCAGCATCGGATTGACCACCGACCAGCCTGCCTCCACCATATCGGCGCGCTGAAACAACGTTTGGTCGCCAATCATGCAGTCATGCAGCAGCCGCTCGTAGCCCGTGCTGGGCTGCTTGCCAAAGTATTCCTGATACTCGAAGTTCATGTCCACCGTGCCCAGGCGCATGACCGGTCCGGGAACCTTGGCGGCGAAGCGCAGCGAAATTCCTTCTTCGGGCTGAATGTGCAACACCAGTTGGTTCGGCATCAGGTGTTCGACGGGAGTATCGCGGAATAGCACGAATGGGGCTCGTCGAAACTGTATCACGATATGGGTGTTGCGCACCGGCATCCGCTTTCCCGTGCGCAGGTAGAAAGGGACGTCGGCCCAGCGCCAGTTATCGATCAGCAGCTTCATGGCAACGAAAGTTTCCGTGCGGGAGTCTGGAGGAACGTCGGGTTCCGCGCGGTATGCGGTAACCCGCTTGCCGTCTTCGGTTCCATCGCCGTACTGGCCGCGCACGGTGCGGCTCAGTACCTCTTCATCGCTCATCGGTTGGATCGCGTGCAGAATCTTGGCCTGCTCATCACGCACCGCGTTGGCGTCGAAGGAAATCGGCGGCTCCATCGCGGTGAGACTGATGAGTTGCATGATGTGGTTCGGCACCATGTCGCGCAGCGAGCCGGCCTGATCGAAATAGGTGCCGCGTCCTTCGACGCCGACCGTCTCAGCTACGGAAATCTGTACGTGGTCGATGTAGCGGCGGTTCCAGACCGGCTCGAAGATTCCGTTGGCGAAACGGAACGCCATGATGTTTTGCACTGTTTCTTTGCCGAGATAGTGGTCAATGCGGTAGATCTGGGTCTCCTCGACCTCTTTGAGCAGTTGCTGGTTCAGCGCCTTGGCCGATTCCAGATCATGCCCGAAGGGCTTTTCGATGATCACCCGCCGCCAGTGGCCGTTGCTCTGCTCCATCAATCCGGTCGCCGAGAGCTTCTCCACGATTGGACCGAAGAAGCTGGGAGCGGTGGCGAGATAGTAGAAGAAATTCTGGTGGGCCGAATGGTCCTGATCGATCTTAGTCAGAAAATCTTTGAGCTGGGG
>JADGNQ010000026.1 GCA_017883385.1 Candidatus Sulfotelmatobacter sp. | reverse complement strand
AGATGAGGACGGCCCTGATGCCGGTGGAGTCTGGCGCGTACACCTGTGTCCGCAGACGCCTTGTTACCAGCTCTCTGTAACGCTGCCCAGAAGTCCGAAGTGGAGCCAGGCGGCTCGGATCGTTCTGGACGAGCACCTCCTGGTCGATGGCCGTGCCGCGATCATTGCTCACTTCACGGTGAACGGGGATGGGCTAAAGTATCGCGGCCTTAACGTGGTTACGGTTGCGGGGTACGGCAATTTCGGCTTTGCCTGCGTGTTTCGCGAAGAAGATTCCAGCGCGGCAGCCAGCATTTGCGACGCGATCGTGAAGTCGGCGAAGAGCCAGACCCTGGAAGCGGCAAAACGCCGGACGTATCCGACGTATCCGGATCCGGCGAACTATCGGCGGTACGACGAACCGCCGGACGATCCCCCGGATAGTGACGATCAGGAGTAAGCACAGAAAACATGAAGCCTCATCGCATCATCTTCGAGATCGCCAGCCTAGCTCTGTTGCTCGGGATGGGACCGGCGCGCATGCACGCGCAATCGCGGACAGCCCCGCGCCAGGTCCTGCTGCAGGCCGATGTAACGCCGGGACAGGTTCTGCGCTACGAACTTGAGGCCGCTGGTTCGTTCCAGCCGATCGCCGATGCCAGCGGCGTCATGCTCAATCCACCACGAGGACCGTGTGACTATGCTCTGGCTGCGATTGTTATCTTGCGTCCGCAAGCTGCGGACAAAGACGGGAACACGCCCGTGGAAGCGAAGTACAGTGAAGCCCGCGTAACCAGCGTGCGTTGCTCGCTATTTTCTGCGGCAGATTTTGAGAAGCGAGTCGCGGCCCTGCAGTCGTCAGCGGTGACGTTCCGCGTGGGACCGCACGGCGAAACGGCGTTGAGCCACGGTGGCGGCGGCTATTTCAAGTCTTGGGACGGCGGCGATCTTCTGCGGAAGGTGACGCAGAATCTGTTGCAGACGGAGTTCTCGCCGCAACCGGTCGCCGAGGGCGCCTCCTGGAAGCCGCGAGGGCAGTTCGCTTATTCCCGCGACCATGCCTTGAAGGATCTCGAACTGAGCGGGGCTGACTTGCGCTTCAGGAATCTGGTGCAAGTCGACGGCAAGTCCTGCGCGTGGGTCACGTCACAATACGTCTTTTCGCGTATCGATCTTCCGGCGGTAGGCACCGCGAGCGGCGGACGTACTCTGCCGGCCGCCGGGAATAACGCGGTCGCAGCGGTTCTGCATATCTCGCTGTTACTCGACCCGGCGAGCCATCACGTAGCGTGGCTGCACCGATCGCAGACGATCGATAACAAGCTGACGCTGGCTTCGCCCTATGATGACAGCGATCCAGCGGACGACCCTGCTGTACCGGATGACGCGTATCGCAACGATCCACAGGACTGGCAGAATCCTGCGCCTGACATCTCGAGCAGGCGGTCTGACAATCCGGGGCGCTATCCGTTCATGACTTTTCACTTTCAGGAAGAGGCGCGGGCGCGACTTCTGCCCGACGAGCGATCGGTCGAATGGCTCACAGCCCTGAAGCGGTTCGAGGCTACTCCCGAACCTGAGAGTGGAACCGTTCCAGTTCCGGTAACGAAAACGCTTCTGCCGAATCAGATGATTTTGGCGGCGAAGCCGGCGGTGGTGAAGAGAACGACTCGCGTCGTACTGGATTCCGACGCTCTAGTGGCGACACCTGCAGGTTTCACTCGCTATGAGAAAGGACTGTGCCGGGACGCGTGGTTCTGCGCGACCGTGTCGGTGGCCTTGCCGGGAGATGTGCAGGTTTCGGAAGACACGCCATTGCGGACCGTGTATCTTGCGCAGAAGGGAAACCTGCTGGTGAGCATTTCTGTAGGGCCAGCGCTGGACCGTCGCGCTCCCGGACTGACGGAAGACGAAGAATTGAGGAAGCAGGCGAACTACTATCTGGCCAACTATGTTTGGCTGGCGGCGAAGCCGGGAATCGGAACAAACTTCGCCAGCGCCACGCTCGACGGATACCCGGGGCTGATCACCGCTTTCAGCGCTACCCAGCGCGATATGGCCGACATTCATGGAGTGCTGGGATTGATGCTGACGCCGTGGGGGAAAGTCGTGCCGGTAAGCTGCAGTTCAGATCACGTGTCATCGCAGGAGTTGCAAGCGGTGTGTGAGAAGGTGATCACGTCGGTCAGTTTGCGGCGGTAGGCGGATTCGAGTTTAGATCTTCGATGCAGACAGACAGGGCGGCCTCGTGGCCGCCCTTCTCGTTTTTCAGGCTCTATCGCACAGGCAACAAATTTTCTGTAAGGAATTTCGTCCGGGTGGGACTACCTAAGCATTACGCACATGATCACAACTCACAAACTCGCAAAAAGTTTCGACGCCCGCCCTGTCGTGAGAGACCTGTCGTTTGAGGCTCCGGATGGAGCGATCACCGGTTTACTGGGCGCCAATGGCGCCGGCAAGACCACTACACTCCGTATGATCTGCGGAGCGCTGCAACCGGAGTCGGGATCCATCATGGTCGACGACGATGGCAACTCCGGGCACGCGCTCAGCCGGCAGCGTCGCATCGGGGCTCTGCTGGACCACATGGGGATCTATACCAGGCTGACGGTGCGGGAGAATCTGGCGTACTTCGGAAGGCTGCACGGGATGCCGAAGGAATTGCTGGCGGAGCGAATCGAGTCCGTGGTCGCGATTCTCGGCCTCGAAGCGATCGCCGACCGGCGAACGAACGGATTCTCCCAAGGCGAGCGCATGAAGACCGCGCTGGGCCGGGCGCTTCTGCATTCTCCCCAAAACTTGCTGCTGGACGAACCGACGAACGGACTAGATATCCCGACCATCCGCTCGTTGCGCGACTTGCTGAGGCGCCTGCGCGACTCGGGCACCTGCATCGTGTACTCGAGCCACGTACTCGACGAAGTGCGCGCCCTGTGCGACAGGGTGGTGATCATCGCCGATGGGCGGATCGTCGCCCAAGGCTCGCCTGAAGAACTCTGCTCGCAGGCTGCAACAGCATCGCTTGAGGAAGCGTTCATCGAACTGACTTGCCCAACGAGGAGCAACTGACCATGAGACAAGCATTGACTATTGCGCAGAAAGAAGTCGTCGACGGTTTGCGGGATGTCCGATCGCTGATCGCATCGTTGTTCTACGCCCTGATGGGTCCCGCGGTCGTGGGACTGGTTTCGATGGCGACTCGCGCCGACGCGAAGCCCGGGTCTGGCGCCGAAGTTCTGACGGGCATGATGGCAATTTTCACGCTGGTTTCGGCGTTTGTCGGTGGGATGAACGTTGCGATGGACACGGTTGCGGGTGAAAGGGAACGGCGGTCCCTGTTACCCTTGCTGCTGAACCCGGTCTCCAGACGCAACATCGTGCTGGGGAAGTGGCTGGCGGTCAGCTTCTTTGCGTTGGCCGGGCTGGTCGTGGACGTGCTGGGGTTTCTGGTAGTCTTCGCCACGGCGGGAATCCACATCACTGCGTTTGGGCCGCGTATCTTGCTGCTTGTTACTTTGGGCCTATTTTCTCTGCCGTTTCTTGCCACCTCGATACAATTGCTGATTTCAACCATCTCTCGCGGTGTGAAAGAGGCGCAGACCTATCTTTCGCTGATCGTCTTTCTTCCGATGGGAATGGGAATGTTTCTGGTGTTCAGTCCCGCGGCAAAACGCGCCTGGTGCAGGTTTCTGCCTCTCGTGGGACAGCAGTTGCAGTTGGACGCGCTGATGAACGGGCGAGAAGTCGCATTCTTTGAGCCCATCGTGCTGGGATGCCTCACTGTGGCGCTGGCGATTGTGATCTTGCTGGCTGCCGCCAACAGGTTGCAGCGTGATGAAATCATTTACGGGAACTGACGCAGCAATGGTGGACGGAGGATTGTCTACCATGCTGAATCGAGCAAGCTTGGACCGAGCCCTACTGGAGCAGTATTTCGAACGCATTCTCGCGGCCAATGGGCCCGCGCTCTCGCGCCTGGCCGCGAGCTACACCAATACGCTCAGCGACCGCGACGATCTCTTGCAGGAAATTGCGGTCGCGATCTGGCAGGCGCTGCCCCGGTTTCGCGGAGAGTGTTCGGAGCGAACGTTCGCGTTCAGAATCGCGCACAACCGCGGCATCACGCACTTGACACGGGCGCGAACCCGAACGAGCGGATCCATCGAAGACGAAGAGATTGAGGTGCGCGACCCCGCGCCAGGTCCTGAGTCGGATCTCGCGCAACGCCAGAGAGCGGACAGGCTGAAACAAGCAGTCCACCGCCTGCCGGTTGCCTACCGGCAGGTAATCATGCTGACTCTGGAAGGCTTGGGATACAGCGAGATATCAGAAGTGCTGGGAATTTCGGAGAGTAACGTGGGCGTTCGCTTGAATCGCGCGCGGCAACTTTTGCATGATTTGCTGGAGAACTGGAAATGAACACGGATGTCGAACTGGATGTCTGGCGTGAGCAGTGGCAGGCGGATGGTGCCGTTCCCCTGAACTTGCGCAGAAATGTGGAACGGCAGTCGCGCCTAATGAGGATAGGGTTGATCTGCGACACTCTCGTGACGATTGTGATGGGAGGCGGCACGACGGTGTTGGCCTTGCGCTCGCCCGAGTCGGATTTTGTGCTGGTCGCAGTAGCCACCTGGCTTTTCCTGGCTGTGGCGTGGGCGGTCGTGTTAACGGCAAACCGCGGGCTTTGGGCGCCATCGGCGATCGACACCGCCACTTTTGTGGAACTTTCGGTACGCCGCTGCCGGAGTGTACTGACCACCATCTGGTTCGCGGCCGGGCTCTTCTTGTGCGAGGTCGTGTTCGGCCTGGGGTGGGCTTACAACCACGCGATCAAAGGGCACGCGACCTGGTGGAGTTGGCTGTTCTTCAGTTCGCTTCGCATCGACATTGTTTGGGTGTGTACTCTCGCGTTCTTTGTTGCGATTGTCTGGTACCGGCGCAAGAAACGGGCGGAGTTGGCTTGCCTTTTGGAGCTACGCCGAGAAATTGCCGGGCCCATCGGCCCACGTCGGTGAGGTACATCAGGCTAGATTGAGCGTTTGGTCGAAGCGGAAGTCACTAGGTCCATTTTCACTGCTATCGTTATTCGTCAGATTGTCCGTGTTCCTAGCCGCTTTAGCACGATGGGCCTGACGCCATAACAGCGACAGGCCCAATCTGACTTTGCAAGTCAATCTGGTCTACCGGTGCGGGGCGGCGCCTCCAGAAGGACGCGGTGCCGGAGCGCTGCGAACTGTCGGGGCACTGTGAACCGGCGCCGAAGTTGACGTAGAGCTGCGCGAGGGCGCACCGAAACCTGAACTCCTCGGAGAACTTGCGGAGAATTGCGGCGCTGGCCGCACCTCTGCAAATCCGGTCTTCGCTACCTGGCTGTTCAGGTGGTGAAGGTTTCCAAGCGAACCGCGCGGAATCCCCATACCAGCCGAGCCGGCATTCACGATCAACCGCGATGGCGCAAGAGTCGAAACCGCCCCGCCCTTCCCCACCGCCACCGTCTTTACGGTTCCGGCTGTGGGCGCAACAAGCGCATGGAAATGGACCGGCATCGTGCCGGTTACGCGGGGCACAGTCCCCCAGGAATTCCATCCGCCGGGCTGCCACATCCAACCGAATCCCGGAACGAACATCCAGTTTCCGTAGCGGTAAGGCATCCATCCCCAAGGATAGGCGGACGCGAACATGTAGCCGTAGCCCGGATAATAGGACCACGCGCCGTCCATGAATGGATCCCAGCCTATGCCGGTGAAGTAGGGTTGCCACATCATGCCGTAGCCGGGAACGTTGTTGTAAGCGCCGTAATAGTTCAGGTCGCTGACCCCGTATCCGTAGGGCGATGAATTGTTCTTGGAGTACTGGTCATGGTAGGAGATCGACTGTTTGTCCCAGGAATCGAGCGGAGCCTCTTCGACGTTATTGGCGAGCGTGGGTTTGTCGTTGTCGCCGGCGTCAAAGGTGGCGGATTTCTTCTTCGCGACCGTGACCGAGCCTGACGGACTTTCCACGTCAACATCGCCCTTAAAAACCGCGAGCTTGGCAGTCTCGGTTGAGGTCGAGAAGCGGAAGTGGGCAGCGTGGTCGAGCGCGATCTTCTCGCGCGAGAAATTCACGTTGAATTCGTCGCCGCTCTTGCCCAGCCAATTGACGTAAGCCATGCCCTCGACGAGATTCACCGCCGAGGTGTGCTTGCCGGCATCGCTCAGGCCGAGCGTGCTGAACTCAACGGTCGTGTTGGGAGTCAGGCGCAGGGTGCTGCCATCTTCAAATTCGATTTCAGCGCGCCCGTTGTCGCGCGTGCGCAACCGCGTCCCCTGGGTGATGGGGAGATTGAGGAACGCACTCTCAAATCCCATGCCTGTGTTCTTGTCGATCTGAACTGAACCCTGCACGTCGCTCAGGCGAACAATGCGCGCCTGCGAACCGGCCAGAGCGGGCAGCGCCAGAAGCGTGCAGGCAGCGGCCGCTAGAAGAAACAGACCAAATTTCGATACAGAAGCCTTGGACATAGATACCCCCAAAGGTCTTGCGTGCCTATTAGAACACGGTTCGCCAGCGGGAGTTGTAAAACTTGGGTCACTCCGCAGAGGGTCTTTCGTACCCTGGCCGATGGCGCATATGGGCTAGCGGCCTGATGGCCCGCCGTTGCCCATGTCCATAATCCGCTGGGCTCGGGCTCGGACGACGTTGATTACCGAGCTATCGTCGTGAATCTCCTGCAGAATCGACCTTACCGCTTGCACTTCACTGAGTTCCCCGGCTCGGGCCTCCAGTTCCATGCGCTTCAACTCATCGTCCAGGGCGAGCTTCTGGTAGCGATGGTAGTGGGCGAGGCGGCGGCCGAACTCAAGGGTTGCAGCCACGCCCTGGAACAGGGTGGTCAACTGCTGAATTGCGGGGAGTTGGGAGAAATTGTACTCCGCGGCGGAATCCCGCTGGCCGTCTTTGTAAGTCAGTTTCTTGGCGCCGGTAAAGGCCAGCTTCTTGTTTCCGGAGTCGATCTTGCCGGAAAAATAATGGGCTTGCGCCGCCAGGTCGAAGATCCTTGTGCGGCTTGCATCGGATAAGGTGAATTCGGTCTGGTAGGTCTCGGTGTCATCAGAGTCTCTCGAGATCCTTCCGGAACAATCGTATCGGGCTCGGCCATCGGACTGCACCGAGATGGAATAGTGCTCGGGGTCGGAGCCGGGGAAGTCGAGCGAAAATGTGATGGTGGCGGGGGCGGCGGCGAAAGCGAGAGCACTGAACAGCAAGGAGAGGCATCCGAGCAGCAGTCTCACGAACACGCGAACCGTCATCCCGAGCGAGGCGAGGGATCTCGGTCTCTGTCCGCACGACCGGTATTGCCACTGCGAGCAAACACCGAGGTCCCTCGCTTCGCTCGGGATGACAAGTGCGTTTTGGTCCACGGCATACATGATAGTGCACTTACGCCCGTTGCTTACGCAACGTTCCCGCCGTGTGCAGATGGCAGATGGCGATGGCGAGCGCGTCGGATGCGTCCATAGGTTCTGGTGGTACGGCCAGGTCAAGCAGCCGGGTCACCATGTGCTGCACCTGCTGTTTCTCGGCGCGGCCATAGCCGACGACTGACGACTTGATGGTCAGCGGAGAGTACTCGGCGACCTCCAGACCTGCGGTGGCGGCGGCCAGCATAGCAACACCGCGGACCTGCCCGAGTTTCAGAGCTGACTTTACGTTGAGGGCATAGAAGACGTCTTCAATGGCGACCTCATCAGGATGGTGCTCGGCGATGATTACGCCCAGTTGGGTGAAGATGCGGGACAAGCGGCGCGGCAGCGCTTCGCGTGGGGAAAGTTTGATCGCGCCACACGTCAGGCAGCACAGTTTTCCAGCTGCATGCATCTCGACCACACCATAACCGGTGTATTCTCCGCCGCAGTCAATACCGAGAACGCGCATGTGAGTGCAGTGTATCGCGGATGCGGCGGCAGTCCTAGTAGGCAGGATTATGCGTTGTGTCCGACAGGAAAGAAGCACTTAACCGCTAAGGACGCTGAGGTTTCGCAAAGGTCGCAAAGAAAAGCGGCCTGTCTCTGGTGTTGTTCTTCTCTGCGTCCTTCGCGGACTTTCTTCGCGAACTTTGCGGTTAAATGCTCCTGGCAGTCTCACCACGCCCAGGCGTAAGCATCGACGCGGGGATCGGCCCCGGCGCTGAGGACGCCTGAGTTCACTTCGACAATAATTCCGGCGTTCGAGCCGAGCGACCATGCGGGCGCGACGCGTAGCTTATGGCCGCGAGCGATGAGCGCCTGTCGCGTCGCCTCCGGGATGCGCGCCTCGACCGACATGTCGCCGGGGTACATGGTGTGCGGGAACGGTGAGGCCGGGAAGGCGCGCGACGACCATCGCGGGGACTCGATGGCCTGCTGAATGTTCATCCCAAAATCAATCATGTTGATCAGCGTCTGCATGGTTCGCATCACCTGATCGTCGCCACCCGGGCTGCCGAGGACCGCGTAGGGCTGCCCGTCTTTCATGATCAACGTGCTCTGCAGCGTGCTGCGCGGGCGCTTGCCGGGTTCGAGCGCGTTGGCCTCGCCGCGGACGAGCGAATAGTAGTCGCCGCGGCAGTTGAAAATAATGCCGGTATCTCCCATGACGACCCCAGTACCGAACGAGCTGTGCAGGCTGGGCTCGAAACTGACCATGTTGTGATCCTTATCGACGACCGCGATGTAGCTGGTATCGCCGACATGGCTGGCGCCGCCGTCGAGGATCTCGTGCGCTGGGCGGTCCAGGGGTGATGCGTCGGCCGTGAACTTCTCAGGCGAACCCGGACGCAGTTCCAGCGAGGCTTTTGCCGGATCGATGAGCTTTCGGCGTTCGGCGGCGTAGTCTTTCGAGAGCAGACCGTCGTAGGGAATCTTGATGAAGTCCATGTCGCCGAGATATTTTTCGCGATCGGCCATGGCGAGTTTCACCGCCTCCACGCTGGTGTGGAGGAAGTCGGGGCTGTTCTGGCCGAGCGCTTTCAAGTCATAGCCTTCGAGAAGATTGAGCGCAATCAGCTCGGTCGGTCCCTGGCTCGCAGAGGGATTTTTGTAAATCTGATAGCCCCGGTAGTTGATCGAAACCGGCGTCTCGACTTCAGCGGTGTATTCGGCGAAGTCTTCGTAGCGGAACAGGCCGCCGTTGGCCTCGGAGAACGCAGCCAGGTCTTTGGCAATGTCGCCCTTGTAGAAACGGTCCCGCGCTGCTTTCAGCGCCTCGTGGCGGCCCTTTGGCTGACTCGCCTTTTCGGCTTCGACCAGTTTCTTCAGCGTGCGCGCGAGGTCGGGGTTCTTGAGAATCTCGCCAGCCTTCGGCGGATGCCCGTTCGGTAGATAAATTTTGACTGTCGTCGGATACTTGAGAATCTTCTTCGAGTCCGCAATGTAGGACGCGCCATATTCGCTCAGCGGGAAACCGTTCTCGGCGAGATCGATGGCGGGCTGCAGTACCTGCTCAAAACTCATCGTGCCCCAGCGATCGAGCAGGGTGTACCAAGCGTCTACCACGCCGGGCAGGCCGCCCGACAGGAGTCCGTCGCTCTCGGGAATCTTGCCGCCGTTGTTCTTCTGGTACCACTCGATAGTTGCGAGCTTCGGTGCGCGCGGCTCGGCGTTGACGGAATAGACTTTCTTGTCGCGAGCGTTGTAGACGAGCAGGACAGCATCGCTGCCGAGCCCGTTGAGCGAGAAGTCGGTCACCGCCAGCGCTGCCTGGCCGCCGACAGCGGCGTCGAAAGCGTTGCCCCCCGCGTCGAGAATGCGGCGCGCAGCTTCGGTGGCCTCGGCTTTCATGGAGGCAACGGCGGCGTGGCGGCCGCGAATGACGGGGCGCATGGTCTGGCTGGAGTCATCGGTCTGCGTCAGACTCTCAGGAACAAGTGCGAGAAGAAGAACTGCTGCTACTGCCGACGTGACTGCTAGCGACGATCGACGTGACATTGGCTTAAGAACCTCGTCGGGACTGCGAGTGCAGTTTATCGCGGAAAGGACGGAGACGCTAACGGGTAGACGTAGGGAGGCAGTGCGCATTGTGTGGGCACCATCGCAGTGTTCGCCTTCAAAACTCGCGGAGCCGGCAGATGTCGCGGAGGGATCGCGCTCTAACGCGGTATTCGTGATGTTCAGCGGGTCTGGGATCTCCTCCAACGCTATCCGGTGCCAAGCTGTAGGCAGCGTTTTCGAACCCCAGAGCGTCTGTCAGGCAGAACACAAACCGATACTCGTCTTGCCATGCGTAGCTATCAAGCTTGGAGGTAGCGATCATGTCAGGCAAAGCCCAGCGCGGGCTGCCCCCCTCGGTCTCCTTGTAATACTCGACCCGTTGGCCGCGAAATGTGGCCGTTGGTGGCAGCGCCTCCTGAACCCTCGTGCATAGTGCCTTGATATTTAGGATCTCAACGCAAACGGCCGCCGTAAACCTTTCGCGAAGTTCCTCCGTCAGTGATCTACTGGCGCAAAACACGAATATTTCTTCCTGCGCCGCGGTTGAACGGAAGGCGTGGTTCGGAAGGGTGAACGTCTTGCCCTGGGTGTGGTTCGTGACGACGAGGCCGCCAGCCGGCCGGAAGATCGCGGTTCCCTCGTTCCGATCTCCCCTGACATCACGGTCCTCGTAATCGCGAAAATACGACAAAGAGCGAAATAGGAGTTCCCCATCGAGAAACGCTTCCGCCCACTTGCGTTTGCTGTAGTACTTGTACAAGCTGTGGCGCATAGAAAGATGAGTTGCCTACAGGGAGGCGGATTCACCCATCGAGTCGCTGACGTTCTGCGACTCGCTTCCCGATCTCAGCTTCCCAAGCCGCCTGTACACCCTCGTCCACCTTGCCATCGAGGTTGGAGATCAGGGAATCTGCCAACGCCTCCCGCTCCTCAACCGACAGCGACAACGCCTGTTCCAACAGCTGGAAACTTCCGGTGTCATTTGCGCCATGTCCACCTCGCTCGGCCTATTTTATCGCAGGCAGCATATCTAACAGCACTTTGGACGCCTCGTTTTGGCTTCTTCGAACTCTTGGCGGAAGGCTGCGTACGCCGTGGGCGACGACACCACTTTCGTGCGGACGAGAAAGCGCTCATAGGCGGCCTCGTCGAAAATCTCGCGCAGGGTCGTCAGCAGAATTCGGGCTGCTTTGATGAATTGGCTCATCCTCGTTCCTCCGCGAGCCGCGTCATCACGAAGGGTGCTTCTTTGACGCGAGCCTCTTCCCTTCCGCTCAAAACGCCAATCCACTGGCGCATTGATTCAATCAGCACCAGCGCGACCATCACGACGAGAACGGCGGTCACGGCGGCGTCCAGCCGGTTGTTGAAGATCAGCCGGGCGGTTGCGCCGGTCGCCGGGCCAGTCGCTAGTACACGCGCCTGCGCCAGAAAACCGACTCGCGGATTCGGGTCTAGCACCTTGTGCCATGACGCCGTGAAAGTGACAGCCACCAGCCACATCAGGGGCACGAGCGTGACGGCAGCATACCGGGTGCGGTGCATCTTGATGATGATCGTCGTGGCCACGCATAGGGCCACGGTGGCGAGCAACTGATTGGCGATGCCGAACAGCGGCCAGAGCGAATTGATCCCGCCCAGCGGATCGCGCACGCCTTGCCAAAGGAAGAATCCCCACGCCCCGACGACCAAGCCGCTGGTGGCGAGAATCGATGGATACCAACTCGTCCGGCCCAGTGGTTTGTAGATGTGGCCCAGCGCGTCCTGAATCATGAAACGAGCAACCCGCGTTCCGGCATCGAGAATCGTGAGAATGAACAGAGCTTCGAACATGACGGCGAAGTGGTACCACAACGCCATCACGGTCTCGCCGCCCAGGCTCTGCGAAAAAATGTGCGCCATGCCTACCGCGAATGCGGGCGCGCCGCCGGTGCGGTTAAAAAGGGTCTGCTCGCCGACGGCATGGGCGAGGGCCTGCATGTCCCCTGCGGTGACGGGGAATCCCCAACTGGAAATGGTCGCGGTCGCGGTGACCGCGGTCTGTCCAACCACGCCTGCGGGGCTGTTAATCGCAAAGTAAACGCCGGGCTGGAGCACGCAGGCCGCGATGATCGCCATGACAGCGACCGCAGACTCGGCCATCATGGCGCCGTAGCCCACGATACGGGTTTCGGTCTCGCGCGCGATGAGTTTGGGCGTGGTTCCGCTGGAGATCAACGAATGGAAGCCGCTGATGGCACCGCAGGCAATAGTGATGAAGGCGAAGGGAAAGATCTTGCCGGCAAACACGGGGCCGGAGCCGTCAACAAAACGGGTGAGGGCGGGCATGTGCAAAGTAGGATGCAGAACGACGATGCCGATCCCGAGCAAACCAATCGTCCCAAGCTTCACGAATGTGCTGAGATAGTCGCGCGGCGCGAGCAGCAGCCATACCGGCAAAGCCGAGGCTGCAAATCCGTAGATGATGATGAGGACGGCAAGGCTCGGAGCTCGCAGCGTGAACACGCGCGCCATGGCGGGATTCTGCGACGCCCACTGCCCGCCCCAAATCGCCAGCAGGACAAGGAAGAAGCCGAGGACGGAAACCTCCAGCACTTTGCCTGGACGAATGCGTCGCAGGTACAGGCCCATCAGCAGCGCGATGGGGATGGTCATCGCAATCGTGAACGTGCCCCATGGACTGTCTTTCAAAGCATTGACGACGATCAGCGCAGCAACGGCTAGCAGAATGACCAGGATTGCGATCACTGCCGCGTATGCTACGAGGCCGCCGACGCGGCCAATTTCTTCCTTTGCCATTTCCGTGAGCGACTTGCCGTCGCGGCGGACGGAGAAAAGAAGAATCACAAAGTCCTGCACGCAGCCGGCGAAGACAGCTCCGGCCAATACCCATAGCGTTCCGGGAAGATAGCCAAACTGCGCGGCCAGCACCGGCCCGACGAGTGGACCCGGGCCGGCGATAGCTGCAAAATGGTGTCCGAACACGACCCACTTGTTGGTGACCAGGAAGTCGCGGCCGTTTTCGAGGCGCTCGGCAGGCGTGGCCCGGAGGGCATCGAGGGCGAGAATTTTCGCCGCAATGAACTTGCTATAGAAGCGGTATCCCAGGGCGTAGCAGCAGGTCGCGGCGGTCACCAGCCATAGCGCGTTAATGGGTTCGCCGCGGCGGACGGCTACGACTCCGACCGCAATGAGACCAAGCAAGGCAACGGCCGCCCACGCGACAACCGACAGGGTCTTATTCATGTCCGTCGAGCATTGTGTCGAATCTCAGGCTGGAGCGCAATGCCAATGTAGACGCGCGCAGAGGGTCGTACCTGAACGATTTTCCGCCGACTCTTCGGTTTCGGCACCTGTCGATTTAGTGTTACTCTATTGCTTCCGAACGACTGTCACTCCTGTGTTCTGGGCCATTTCGTCGAGCCCCTGCACCCGGGGTGCATTCCGAGGATTCATTCCGAACTCATACCTCAGGAGCAGACAATGAAAGTTGGCATGTTGACTGGCGGGGGCGACTGCCCGGGCCTGAATGCGGTCATTCGCGCGGTTGTGCGCAAAGGCGTGTTTCACTATCACGACGAGTTTGTGGGTTTCCTCGAGGGCTGGCGCGGTCTCATCGAAGACAACAGCATGCCCCTCGACCTGGACGCAGTGAGCGGCATTCTACCCCGCGGTGGAACGATTCTGCGCACCTCGCGGACGAACCCATCCAAGCGCCCCGATGGACTTGATCGCTGTATCGCAACCATCGGCAAACACAAAATCGATGCCCTGGTCGCGATCGGAGGCGACGACACCCTGTCGGTCGCCCAGAAGCTCCACGAAAAAGGAATCAAAGTGATCGGCGTTCCCAAGACTATCGATAACGATTTGGGTGGAACCGATTACACATTCGGTTTTGATACGGCCTGCAATGTGGTGTGCGAAGCGATTGACCGTGTGCACACGACCGCCGAAGCTCACAACCGCGTGATGGTCGTCGAAGTCATGGGCCGGGATGCGGGCTGGATCGCGTTGTACAGCGGCATCGCGGGCGGCGCCGATGTGATCCTGATTCCGGAGCGTCCGTTCGACGTCGACAAGGTGGCCGAATCGATTCGCCAGCGGCACGAGCGGGGGCGTTATTTCTCTATTGTCGTGGTGGCCGAAGGTGCAAAATTTTCATCGGAGGGCTCGGGATCTCCCATCCTGCAGGACATGGGGAAGGATGAATTTGGTCACGCCAAGCTGGGCGGGATCGCGAATATTCTGGCCCGCGAGATTGAAAAGCGCACCGGTTTCGAAACGCGCGCAGTGGTGCTGGGACACATCCAGCGCGGCGGCTCGCCTAGCGCGTTCGACCGGGTATTGGCCACGCGATACGGCCTGGGCGCCATCGACATGGTTCATCGCGAAGAATATGGCTGCATGGCAGCCCTGCGCTCGAACAAGATTGTCTCGATCCCGCTGAAAGAGGCGATCGCCAAGAACCGCGTCGTCGACAATGAAATGATTCAGATTGTCGACGGCCTGTTCGAAGAAATCGGCGTTAAGGAAGCTGCGGGCAAGTAAGGTGGCGGCATTGGGCCTCCACCGCGATGAGCGGGCGGTGGCCTTTTCATTGTCATCTCGCGTTGCTTTTGGGATGCGCGAGGTCGAATGCTACCCGTAGCCATGAAGTAAACTACGACCCATGGCCATCGGCCAAAGGCTCTACGTCGCACTCGCTCCGTGGCTGCTTCTGGTGATCGAATCGCTGCTCGTACTTTCGGCGGTAACCCTCGCATTCGTCTCACACCGAAGAAGCAGGGCTCAGCGGAAGGCTCCGGTGTTCCTGTCCATGCGGAGCGCCTTTGCCCGCTTCGCCCGACGAAAAACGCTTGCAGTCCTGGTCGTCGGTTTATCCACGCTCGCCATCCGCGTTGCGCTGATTCCCCTGTGGGGAGTACCTCAGCCAGCGTGGCATGACGAATTCAGTTTTCTCTTAGCCGCCGACACCTTCGCCCACGGCCGACTCACGAATCCGACACACCCGATGTGGGTCCACTTCGAAAGTTTCCACATCATCCAGCACCCTACTTATATGTCGATGTATCCGCCCGGGCAGGGTCTGGTACTTGCGGCGGGACAGATGCTCAGACATCCATGGGTGGGCCAACTGCTGGTTACAGCGCTGATGTGCTCCTGCGTTTGCTGGATGCTGCAGGCATGGCTGCCTCCGCGGTGGGCGCTGCTGGGAGCATGTCTGGCGGTGTTGCGGGTGGGAATTCTGAGCTACTGGATGAACAGCTACTTTGGCACTTCGCTTCCGGCACTGGGCGGAGCGCTGGTGCTGGGCGCATGGCCGCGACTAAAACGCAACGCTCGTGTGGGCGATGCAACCTTAATGGCGACGGGTGTCGCGATTCTAGCCAACACTCGTCCTTATGAAGGCCTTGTCTTCAGTGTGCCCATCGCTGCGGCGGTGCTGATCTGGATCGCGAGGCAAAAGAGATTCCCAACCTCAACCGTCCTCCGGCGGGTCGTCTTGCCGCTAATTCTGGTTCTGGGCGTAACTGGGGGCGCGATGAGCTATTACTTTTGGCGAGTCACGGGCAACGCGTTCGTCATGCCGTATACAGTCAATCGGCAAACCTATGCCGTGGCGCCGTATTTCATTTGGCAGAAGGCGCGGCCAGAGCCCGTGTACCATCACGTCGTGATGCGCAACTTCTATATTGATTCGGAGCTGCGCAGCTTTGAATCCGGGGAAACGGTTCTTGGCTTCATGCGCCGGCTCTCGAGCAAAGGATTCTGGCTGTGGACGTTCTATCTGGGCCCGGTTTTCATTCTGCCGCTGCTTGCGTTTCCTCGGCTATTGCGCGAGCGCAAGATGCGACTTCCATTGTGCATATTGGCGGCGGTTGCAGTCGGCTCACTGATTGAGACTTGGACGGGAATCCATTATGTCGCTCCGGCACTAGGCCTCTTCTACCTGCTTCTAATGCAGTGTGTTCGCCACATGCGTTTGTGGCGCTGGCGCGGACAGGCTTTAGGACAAAGTTTGGCGCGGGCTGTGCTCGTGGTTTGCGTTTCGATGGTGGTGCTTCGCGTGACGGCCGTGGTCGCAGGCGCGCCGATCGAGCCGCGTACGCGGAGGGGCAATCCCCAGAAAGAGGCGATGACCCGCGAATTGCAGAAGATGCCGGGCCAGCAGCTCGTCATCGTGCACTACGAGCCGAAGCATAGCCCGCACACCGAGTGGGTTTACAACCGGGCCGACATTGATGCGTCCAAAATCGTGTGGGCGCGCGATATGGGCGACGGCCAGAATCAAGAACTGTTGCTTTACTTCAAAGACCGCAGCGCCTGGCGGATCAACGCCGACGATCCCGCGGCTAAGCTTGAAGCCTATGCGTCTCCTGTGAAGTGAATCCTGATATCGTCGTGGATGTCTGATCGAGACGTTCGCGCTGCATTCCGAAATGGGGACTGGGACCAAACCGGGCGGATGGCTGACCGTCAAGCGCCTACGCGCCCACGGCACGATTCTCGCCCTGTGTTTATGGTCGCTCTACACGTGGAATCTGGCCACGCCGGGCCTGCGCGACCGCAACGGCAATCTCAAAGGAACCGATTTCCTGCACTTCTACACTTTGGGCACACTCGCAGTGGCGCATCGGGGAAGTGACTTGTATGACATGAACGCGCAGGCCGCGCTGGCCGCGCAGCGAGTCCCGGAAGCTGCGGGCATCCGATACTTACCACTGTATCCGCCGCAGGTTTCGATCTTCTTCGCGCCTCTGGCACACTTCCCTTACGGCTGGGCATTGATTTTATGGTTGTGTTGCAGCGTGCTTCTCTACGGCATCTGCTGCTACGCAGTCTGGCGCGCCTGTCCCAACCTGCGCGATCACGGCTGGACCGTTGTTCTTCTCGCCGCCGCATTCCCCGCCGTCTTTCATTTGATTGCCTGGGGCCAGACCTCCGCTTTGGCGCTCGCCTGTTTCACTCTGATGTTCTTCCTGCTGCGCGACAAGCGGGACTTCCTTGCCGGTTTGGTTCTCGGCTGTCTGATTCTCAAGCCGCAGTTGGGACTGGCGGCTGCCGTCATCTTTATTTCGATTGGCGCGTGGAAAATCGTGGTGGGCGCGGCGCTTTCCGCGGCTGCACAACTCTCGGCAGGGATTCTCTATTACGGAATGGAACCACTGCGTCAGTGGATCCACCTGCTGCAAAACGCTCGCGTGGTGCTGCCGCTGCTTGAGCCCAAGCCCTACCAGACATACTCGTTGCGAACGTTCTGGACCATGCTCATCCCCTGGCATGGTCTCGCTTTCGGGTTATACGCCGTGAGCGCAATGGCTGTGCTCGGCTTCACGATTGCATGCTGGAAACGCAGCCAGTCGGTGCCCCTGGCCCTGCGCTATTCATCGCTCCTCTTGGCTACCGTGCTGGCCGCACCGCACCTCACGGTTTACGACTTGGTGATTCTGGCGCCGGCGTTTTTACTTCTGGCTGACTGGCTCATTGGCAGGCCGGCCACGCCCCCGACTCGAACGCTAGGGACTCTCCTCTATTTGGCGTACATGCTGCCACTTGTTGGTCCGATTGCGTGGTGGACGCACATCCAGCTTTCAGTCATAGCGATGGCGGCTTCGGTGTTCGCGATCTGGCGTATCTCGCGTCAAGACGGTCTGAAGTTAATGGCCTGAGTGGCAATCCGCCCCACCTAATTTTGTCATCCCGAGCGAAGCGAAGGACCTGGGTCCTTGCCTAGTGCGGCGACGACACTGGTGGTATCGGCAAACACCCAGGTCCCTCGCTTCGCTCGGGATGACAGATCGTCTCTAAGCCACGTTACATCGTTTCTAAACCACGTCATGTCGGTAAGCGACCTAGCTTCCAAACAAAAACGCCAGGGCCTCGGGAAACCGGCGTGCCCAAGCCGATTCGTGATGCGTGGACTCATCTTCAATGACCAAGCGCAGCCGCTCGTCGTCGAGTCCCGCGCGGCGCAGGATCCCGGCCAGTTCTCGCACGTCGTCGACCACGCTTTGATCCTGTTCTTTCCGTCCCACTTCGCTTGTGCCAGTCGCCAGGAAGATCCGCTGCGGCCAGCGTTTGACTCGGCGGCTCTGCCGGATGATCTGCCGGTTCGAAGCCCACAGAGACGGACTCTCCAGGAGCATTCGACCGATCACGCCCGGGCATACAGCCGCGGTGTAAAGCGCAATGAGCGCCCCCAGGGACGATCCGCCGAGCCCCGTATTCTCCGACCCGCTCGCGACGCGGTAGTTGCGGGCGAGAAACGGCATGACTTCCTTGATCAGGAAACTGGGATAGCGGCTGCCCTGCACTCGTAGCATCATGGGATGCAGAGACCGGTGCGGCATGTATTCGCGAATGCGGTCTTTGGCCGCGTTGTCCATGCCCACAATAATCATGGGGGGAACCACACCTTCGCGGATCAGACGGTCGCCAGTTTCATCGACCTGCCACTCCACTCCGGTGAACGAGGTGGCCGCTTCAAACAGGTTCTGGCCATCGTTCAGGTAGAGAACCGGGTAACATTGGCCGGCATTTGCGGAATTGTCATAGCCGGGTGGCAGCCACACCCGCAGGAAGCGGGTGTTACGGAAAATGCGGCTGCGAAATTCGTGCAGGCGCAAGTCTCCGGTCGCATGCTCGGCGCGAATTACGCCGGAAGCAGCGCTCAGGCCCTGGTTTTCAGGTTTCTGGATTTCTTCCATCAGGAAAATGCACTCTCAGAATACAACGGATGGACACTTCATGCTTTCGCGTCTCTCAGCCTCACCATGACGGCGAACAAACTGATCAAGGAGATCAGCACGAGCGAGGTCAGGCACAAAATGCACCAGGTCTCCAGGACATACGCTTCGACATAAGTCAGGTACAAGGCAAAGGCCAATCCGGCAATCGCCGCACCCAGAAGGCGGTTCGGCGTATCGGTACGAGACTTCCAGAAAGTCGAGAGGACAAACAGCGCAGCGTATCCTGCAACGCCGATCCCGGCAACCGGAATCCCCACAATGCTCGACTGCTCGCTGCGGTTCACAATGTCGCAACTGAACCTCTGGCTGAAATCGCAGAACCCAGTCGCCGACTTGGCGTAGTGCCGTTGGAGCGACACTGCCGACACCACCACACCTGCCAGCGATAGGACGGCGATCACCGCAAACAAAGCGCGCGCCAGAACATTCACGGCAGGCTGCACCCGGTCTTGTCGCTTAAGGCCTCCAGGGACAAGACACCTTCCTTCGGCGGATCCATCCCAAACTGCCAACTGGGAAACAACTTGACTCCCGCGATCTTGCATTGTGGCGCGATTTCCGATGTGCCCTTGACCGCACACTCTACATACGGCACATAGTGAAACGCCTCGCCAAACTCTTCTTTCTGTTCGATGCAGTGCGGGCACCAGTACAAGCCGTACATCTTTGCCTGCTTCACAGCCAGACACTGGGCAAAAGCATCGTACTTGTGGTTCTTGTGGTACCAGCCCGCGAAGTATGCGGCCGCGAGCAACACCGCAATGCCGCCATAAAGGAGGAGTTTCTTTGCGCTTCCGTTACTCGAGCTGCCCTCGCGCTCCTGTTGTCGCTTTCGTCGATCTTCAGACATGATTCATCCTTATACCACGGTCACTAGACCACGACGTCCAGCGCCCCAGGCAGCACGTCCAACTCCTCGCAATGTAGCGTCAGCACTTCCCCGTCGACCATCACATCGATTGGCGTATCGAGGTTGAACTCAACCCGCCGCACGGCGTTGCGCTCGGCCAGTGGATGCTCAATATGCGTGCCGTCGTAGAGACCCGGGAGATTGCGGATCAGCCCCAAGCGACCGATCGGCCCCCAACGGACATATTCGATCAAACCACTATCGATCTCGGCCTTGGGAGCAATCATCATCGTTCCGCCAGTAAACTTGCTGTTGTTGAAGGTCAGGAAGAGGCAACTCCGGCTGTCGAAGCCTTCTGCCCCCTCGACGCGAACCGGAAACGGGCGACGGTTGAAGCGCGCCAGCGTCAGGAAAATCGAGGTGACGTACCCGAGTTCTCCCCAGGCACTGAAACGTCGCGCGCGGAGCGTTGCGACGTCTGCCGAGAAGCCCATGCTCAACAGGTTAATGTAGTAGATAACACCCGTGCGATGCCGCAAGCGCATCACGTCGCACGCGCGGCTGCGCTGAGTCAGCAACGACTCGATGGCGTGCTCGACGCCGCGGTCACTGAAATCGCGCAGGAAGGAGTTCCCTGTGCCCAACGGCAGGAACGCCAAGGTAGGGCGCTCGCCGTCGAGGGCCTGGGGAAACAGACCGTTCACGACCTCGTAAGAAGTGCCGTCGCCACCGACCGCTATGAAGTTCCGAACGCCGCGCCCGTAGGCCTCGCGCGCAATCTCGGTCGCCTGCCCCGGAGCGCGGGTCGCAGCCACCTTGACCTCAATACCGCCCGCCCGCAAGCGCTCGAGCGCCGGGCCCAGCAGTTTGCTGCTCCTCCCGCCGCCTGCCGCCGGATTCACAATTGCAAGATAGTTTTGTCCCAAGATCCCGGATCCGTTTCACCAATGATTGGATGTTCTGCGAGAACTCGCGATCGAACTCAGCGGGTCACAATCCCACCACTGCTGCCCGCTCCATCGATTTTCCAATCTCTTCCGCCAGCGCCTGCCGTTTAATCTTCATCGAGGCGGTGCGCGGAAAGTCTTTGTCCCAGACCAGGTATCCGCCCACACGCTTGAAGTCGGGCAATCGCCGGTTTCGCGTCGAGATTTCTTCCAGCAACTTACTGTCGAATTTCTGGTTCTGCTCCAGGCGAAGTACGAGCACCAAACTCTCGCTCCCCAGTTCCTTTTTCGGCCAGATGTAATTCGCCGCAAACACGCTGTACTCTTTCACCGGCAGCCCATCGAAGATCGTCTCAATATCCTCAGGGTAGATGTTCTTTCCCCCTTCGGTGACGATCATGTTCTTCTTACGCCCGAAGAGCTGCAGATGCCCGCCCCGGTCAAACCGGCCCAGATCGCCGGTCAGAAGCCAGCCATCGACGATCGTCTCCAAGGTAAGTTCCGGATCGTCGAGATAGTGCGACATCACCGTCTTGCTGCTAACGGCTACTTCCCCCACACCCTCGCTATCCGGATTCAGAACTCGCAATTCGACACCCGGAAGCGGCTTGCCGACTGTGTCCGCGCGAAACGGCTTGAGATCGTTGAGGGTGAGCGCAGTCCCGGCCTCTGTGAGGCCGTAGCCGTTGACCACTGGAATGCCGAGATCGTAAAAGAACTGCATGGTTGAGGGCTCCATGAATGCCCCGCCAGTGATCAACGCCAGCAACTCGCCCCCAAATCCGCGATGGACGCCGGAGAGGAGCATACGGCTGAGCTTCACTCTTGGCCGGCGGCGCGTCAGGAGTTTGTTGGTCGCAATCATGCCGTTCAGGAAAGCCCGCTTCCACGATGGCAGCTCGTCGAATTTCGCACGCAGGCCCCGCTCCAGGTTCTTCACGATCATCGGAACCAGCGATACGTAAGTAATCCGGTAGCGCACGAACGCATCGCGCACAAACTCTGGACGCAGTGTGCGCAGGTGCACAACGCACGCTCCACACACGAACGGGCCGATGAAGCCAACCATGAAATCAATCGCGTGATTGGTAGGGAGAATGCTCAGATACCGCACTCCGGGCCAGAAGGGATACCAAGCGGTGAGCGCCCGGCACTGTTCCAAATAGTTTTCGTGTGTGAGGACGCAGCCTTTGGGACGCCCCCCAGTCCCGGACGAATAGACGATGCAGGCGACATCGTCTTTCTGACGCATGACAAAGTCGGGAGCGCCTTTGCGTTTGAAGTCCTCCCAGCGAAACGCGCCCGCCAAATCCGAGCCCAGCGGGGCTTCCGTTACGAGGACAATCTTCATCCCAATCTTCTGGAACTCGGGGGACTGCATGATCGCGCGCCACAGGTGGTACTCGACAATGAGCACCTTCGACTTGGAGTGAGCGAGCAGTTGCAGGTGCTCGGCCGCAGTCAACTTGTAGTCCAGCGGCACCAGCACGCCACCGCAATAGAAAACAGCGTACGCCGAGATCAGCCACTTCGACTGATTCGTCATGATGATGGCCGCGCGGTCGCCAGGATCGAAGTCGGCGTCCTCCAAAGCACGTACCAGGGGCAAGGCAATTTCTTTGAAATCGGAATATGTCAGGCGCACCTTCTCGCGATCGCGATCCGCCTCGATCAGGCAGACTTCAGCCGAGAAGCGGTCGAGTGCATCGCGCAACGCTGCGCCCAGACATGTGTATTGGCGGAGATCAAGCATAAAGAATTGCTGATTGTCGATTGTAGATTGTCGATTCACCAACGGGACATGGCGTCGCAGGCACGTTCCTCGGCAATCAACAATCAGAAATCAGCAATCACTAGTGGGATTTCTCACCTACAGTCGCGCCTGAATCTTGGCGGCCAGTGTGCGAAAGTCGGTCACACCCTGCAGTTCGTAGTCCGGCAGCTCAACCCGGAAGTGATTCTCCAGTTTTGTCAACAAGTCGAGGGTCTGCAGGCTGTCGATCCCGAGCGCCTTGAAGAAGTCCTCGTCCGGAGAGAGCTTCTCGCGCGCTACCTTGAAGTGCGCGGCGGCAAGGGTAAGTATCTCGTCAAGAGTCTTTTCTGCTGTTTCCATAAGGAGTCATTCTAATCCAGTCTGCTAATCCAGTCTGGACTATGGCAGATACGGCTGCGCGTCCGTGCTCTCCACAAACTTCTTCAATCCGGCTTCCACCGCGGGCCGCGAAATGAGCTCGCAGAAGATGTCGATTTCCCGTCGCAATTCCTCATGTGGAATCGGCTTGATGAATCGCTTGGCGGCAGCGGCAGTCGTGCGGTCGAACTTCGCCATCTGCGTTGCTGTGGCCCGCGCCGCGCGCAACGCCTCGCCCTCGCCCACGACCTGGCTTACCAGACCGATCTGTTGGGCCTTGGTGGCATTGAAACTCCGGCCCGTCAGTAGCAGGTCGCGCACCACAGCATTGCCCAGATCCCGCTTTAGCCTTGGAATTCCGCCGTATCCGGGGATCAATCCCAAACGCAGTTCGGGAAAGCAGAAGCGCGCCATCTTGTCGGCGACAAGCAAGTCGCAGGTCAGCGCCAGTTCAAATCCTCCGCCGAAGGTCACACCATGCACGGCCGCAATCGTGGTCAAGGGTGAGGAGTCGAGGGCGTTCATCACAGAATGGATTCGCTCCAAGTACTCTCTAGCGTGTGTGGCTACTTCCACCTGTCCATACTCCCGAATCCACTGGTAGAGTTCACGCAGATCAGCGCCCGCGCAGAATCCGGATTTCAGTGTGCTGTGCAGGATGAGTGCGTGCGCTTCGCCGCCGAGACCGTCGAGCGCGGCTACGAACTGCTCCAGTTCCCCGAGCGTGAGCGAGCTGATCTCGTTGAGCGGCTCGCGGTGAAGCGCCAGCTCAATGATTCCGTCCTTCAGATCCCAGGAGAGCGTTTGCCCTTGAAACTGTTTCATGCGAAGCGCCGGCTCCTCCGCCAGCCAACTACACCGCCTGCTTGACCTGATACATGCCCTCGATCTCGCTCTTGAGCCGCGCTGAGATCAGGTCGCGCTTCAGTTTGCCGTTTGCCGTAAGCATTCCATTTTCAATGGAAAAGGGCTCGGGCCGCACCACAAACGCCCGCACTTGCTTGTAATGGGGCAATTGAGGGTTAACCGCGTCGAGCGCTGCCTGCACCTGCTCCCCGCTCACATTCCCTGTAACGATTGCCGAAAGATACCCGCGGCCATTGCCCACTACAACCACCTGCTGCGCACCGGGCAGATGACGCGCGATCTCGTCTTCGATCGTCTCTGGCGCGATCTTGTGGCCCGAGCCGAGCACGATCAGATTCTTGATCCGCCCCACGATCCGCCAGTTCCCCGAAGCGTCCATTTCACCCTGATCGCCAGTGTGAAACCATCCGTCGCGCAGCACGTCCGCCGTCTGCTGCGGACGGTTCCAGTACCCCGGAAAAACGTTTGCCCCGCGCACCACGATCTCATCATTCTCGCCGAGCCTCATTTCGATTCCGGAGACCGCGGGCCCCACGCGCCCGGACACGACGTTGTTAGGATCGTCCATGGTACAGATCCCCGTCGTCTCCGTCAGCCCGTAGACCTGCAGCACGGGGATGCTGAGCATGCTGAAATAGTCCTGAGTCTCCGCAGTGAGCGGCGCCGACCCGCAGATCAGGGCCTTTAAATTGCCGCCCACCATCTTTTTGCGGATCGCAGGAAGGACGACAGTATTGGCCAGCCACAACCAGATGGCATCGGCCGATTGCGATCGCTTTTCGTTCTGCCTGATCCGCGCCGCCTTGGCGCGCGAGTAAATCGCATGGGCGACACCGCCTCTTTGTGCGATCTGCTCGTCTACCCCGCGGCGCATGCGCTCGAGCAACTGTGGGACATTGAGAAAATAGTGCGGCGCGACCGCCGGCATGTCGTTCGGAATCTTCGTCACGTCGGTGTTCAGCGTCACCAGGCTCCCGCGGAGCAGAAAAGTCAGAACGGCAATCCACGACGCGCAGAAACTGAACGGCAGGTAGTGGAAAATGCGGTCCCGTCCCGACCGGCCTCCCATGAGCAAATCGAGCCGCGCTGAAGTGCACCCCAGCATGAACCCAACGTTTGCCGCTGTCAGCGCTACACCTTTGGCTTCGCCCGACGTGCCCGAGGTATAGATGATGGTGACCGGGTCGGTGTCGCGAACTTGCGGGCGATCTAAAGTGACTCCGTCTGCACCCGCAAAGATTTCGTCAAAGAGAAAATGCGGAGGAGCCGCGGGCCAGTTCTTCTGAATTCCATCGCGGAGCGTCGCATCGCCGCAGCAGACCAGCGACGGCGTGCTGTCCTTCATCATTGCGGCCAACTCCGCCGGAGCCTGACGGAAGTACAACGGGACAACAATCAATCCCTCCGCCATGGCCGCTAGATCAATCGCCATCCAGCGGATGCTATTCGCCGCCAGCAATCCGCAGCGGTCACCCTTCTGCAGGCCCTGTGCAGCAAGAAACGTCCGCGCCTTGCGGATCAACTCGAGCAGTTCGCCACCAGTCACACCCGTGACCTGGCCATCACGGATTTCTTCGAGCACCGTGGTGCCAGCGACCGCCTTGAGTTGCGAAAATAGTTCCCCGACAAATGGCATGGTTTATGTGCTGAGACCCGGCGTGACCTAACTGTACGCGGCCACCAACTGCCGCAACGAGGCGTTCATTGGCGGAAGATAATCCTCCCAACTCCATTCGCCTGTCCGAGTCGGGAACTCTGGATACCGCCGCTGGACTTCTTCTTCGAAGAAGACTCCCATCCGCGCCATCACTTTCAGATTCTTCACCACGGTGCGGGCAATGCCGTCGGCGATGCGCTCGCCCTGCGTAGCCAACGTTTCCAGCGCCACCAGCAGTTTCTGCTCGAGATCCGGATCATCGACTGTCATCAGCAGATCCTGGTGTCCGCGCTCGCGCATGAGGTTGCGGATGCGCTCATCCATCGTGATCCCGGCGGAAGGTACGAGTGCTGGCATCGACGTCACAATCCCGTGATAGCGCGACGAGGCCATCATGTGGCACGCGCGCAGAATGCTGACAATCTCGTACATGTTGTACTGGTCGGAGGTTAGAATCGGCACTCCACCCAGCTTCTCGGAGATACGATTTGCCGGACGCGCATCCAGGCGCTCCGTCGCCACGAGGATGACGAATACACTGCGCTGCTTGCGGAACGCATCCAGCGCTTTGGCAATGGACGTCAGGTAATGCTCGTAGGCGCGGTCGGCCGCCGGTCCAGTGTTGTGGAAGTACGGACCGCGATAGTGGCTCTTCTTGTAAGCACCTGTCAGGCTGTGCAGCGCCGCTTTGGCCACCGAGGCTTTCACCGGCCACTCGAACGGATTGATTGGACACACCACCAACACCGGGGCGCGTCCGTCCCATCCCACCTGCCGCAAAATGCTCTGGCCATACTCGGCCGGACGCGGCTCAAAGGTCCACGCCGTATCTGTCCCCAATTCCGTCGGAACGCCCAGCTCGCGCAACAGGGTGCGCGACTCTTCGTTGCGCGTGATGACCAGCGAATTCTTGCAGTAGCGCCCGCACATCTTGGCCAGCACCGGGTCCATGTCGCCAGCTTCCCCGCCGTAGCCCACGGAAAGTTTGTTCTGCGCCGCGGCAATGCCGAGCGAGCCGATCATCATCGTGGTCAGAGCATTGGCGAATTTGCTCTTGAACATGGAGCCTTCGCAGGCCACCACGCCATGGTGCCGGGGCACTTCATCTGACAAGAACGGCGGAAAGATATCTGGCAGACGGACCTGTGCAGTATTTTCGAAGTAGCCTCGGGAGCGCTCAAAATCGAATGTCATGGCGGTGAAATCCACACGCTCTGAGCCCAGGATGTGGCGAATCTGGCGCAGCATCTCTTCCACACGTACATCCGAGCCCATGTTGCGCGTGCCGTTATATCCGGCAAAGAGAAGCTTCAGTTTCTCGCCGGGCTGCCACCGCTTCCTTGCCCCGAGCATCCACCCCGCCTTAGCGCGCTCGATGTTGCCACTGACCCACGCCTCCAGGATGAGATCCATCATGCGGCTGTCCCTCCTTTAGCGGCGGGCCAGGGCTGGTACTTGTACTCGAAGTTGTTCTCGCGGCTGAATTTCAGCAACGGAAAGCTGTACTGCGAAAACGGAACTGGCTTGCGTCCCAACTCTGAGGTCACGCGTGTGTTGTCGAACACGGTATTCCATACCAGATACGGCATGAAGACCTTCAACAGCAAAGCGCCCTTGGCCATCGATCCCTTGCGATTTGACAGGAAGTTGACCGAACCAGCGAAGGGTTTTTCAGCGAACGGAAGAAACACAGGGCCGCGCTTCTGCTGTGCGGCGGCGAGCGCAGTGGTCAATTCGCGGAACGTCTGCGACCCGGTTCCCGAGGAAAGGTGATACGTCTCGTACTGCGGCTGTTCTTTTTGGTGCAAAGTCGCAATCGCGTCCGCTACAAAATCCACATTCACAATGTCGATCTTGTCTGTGGGACGAAACGGCAGCACCGGAAGGCCGGCCAGAAACACGAACGCTTTGACCATATCGAACTGCGTCGTTTCCGCATGCCGGCTGTCGCCCAGCACAATGCTCGGGCGGAAGACTGTCTTCGGCGTGTCGGGCAGCAGCACCCGGGTCATGTGCTCACAGAATTTTTTCGTGCGCGCGTAGGGATCATAGTCGGAACGATCCCACTCGATCGACCGATCCTCTGTCACAACTTCATTACTGCGCTTGCCCGCGACTGCTACCGTGCTGACCTCGCTGAAACGTCGCAGGCCGTGATAATGCTCGGCCTGCCGCGCCAGGGTCAGGACTTCGAGCGTCCCTCGCAGGTTCACATTCAGGCAACTCTTCTCCGACTTCCGGTTCAGCGAGGCCGCGCAGTGAATCACGGAATCGGTAGTGTGCACCAGCCGGTCGTACTCATCGCGGCCCAGTCCGAAGCCGGTGGAAGTCAGGTCACCGCAAAAAATCCTCACCCGCGTCTGCAGGTGCTCATAGAAGCGCGGGAAATCCAGGTGCAATTGCAGCGCGCGCCACAGCCGGGACTGGGCTTCCTGCAGATCGCGGGCGCGCACCAGAAGGTTCAGCGAGGCGCCGTGCCCCTCGAGCAGGTTAGCGGCAACATGCGCGCCAATGTATCCGGTTGACCCAGTCAGGAATATCGCCACGTGGCTCCGTTGGTCCCCGTCTTCACGGCATCTCCGGTTGCGGGCGCAAGTTGAATGTCGCGAGGAGGCCGTGCTTCCAAAGGCCTCCCTTCAATCAACGGATACGTCCAGCGACGCAGGGCCGGGATGTGAATGTTGATCCAGTATTCCCACCAATCGAGCCCGCGCGTATCGTAAGCGAAAATATCCTGCTCTTCGGGCACGAGTGCGTACGAAAGCTTCTCGATGTTCTCCGCTATGAAATCATGCTCGTTCAACAAAATGAAGGGCTCGAACAGCTCGATCAGTTTCTCGAGACGCTCCAGACTTCGTTCGGTCTTTACCAGCGGAGCCTTCTTCAGCGGCAGCGGCGACATGATGCGCTGGATGGATTTCACAATCGCCTTCTGGGCCGGCGCAGACATGCGGTTGTAGCGGGTCTTCGAGACAGAAATCGCGTCAAATCGCAAGCGCAGCCACGATTCCAGCCCTTCCTGCGCGCGGTAGTGCTTGCGGTGCGCCAGAGACGTCAACTCGATGGACCGCCCCATGTCGCATGGATTCGTCACCGAAGTCGCAAGTTGGTAGAGCGGATCATGTCTGCGCTCCATGACTGCGGCAGCAATTAGAGTCATGCCGTTGCAAACGGCATCCACGGGAATAATGTCGAGCCGCTTGCTCTCGTTCGAGGGCAATTGCCGGAAATACGTCCCCAACAGATACGACAACGACGCAGAGGTATTGATGCCTTCATTCCAGCCGAGGAAGGGCTTGGCCACCGAAGTTTCCACAATTGCGGGACGCACCACCGCGACCGGCAATCCTACGCCATGTTTTGCGATGAGCGACTCGGCCAGGCTCTTGGTGAGCGTATAGGTGTTTGGCCAGCCCAGTTCTTTGGCGCGCTTCGTCCCCGCCTCCGTGAGATAAGTCTTCAACCAACGGACTCGGTTCTTGCGAATCTGATTTTCCAGCGCAGCGCCTTGCAGATCCTTCGCCGCATGCTCCTTCGACTGCGCCTGCTTGCGCAAGATCGACGTAACTTCCTCGCTTTCGGCCCGAGCTTCGGCCTGCTTGACGAATTCCTGCAGAGACCGCCATTCCTGCTCCGCATCGAAATCGGCCAGCCCGCGGGGATTGTAGTTCGGAGTCAGTTTCTCCCCGACTCGCCCATCCTGCTCGCCGGCCACATAGCAGGTGGAGAGATGCAGAAGTCCCGCGTGATCCGACGTGCGGACAAACTCGAGAACATTGATTGGGGCATCCGTGTTGGTCGTGAGCGCGTCGCGCAGGTCGGGATTAAAGTCGGTCAGGCCCGAGCTGTTGATAATGAGGTCAAGGTTCGCCTGCAAGCGGCGCGACACCTCGGCGTTCAGTCCGAGTCCGGGCTGCGTGACGTCTCCTTCGACCACCTCGATCTTCTCGCGCAGAAATTCAGCGAACCGGTCCCCGTGTCGTTCAAACAGGGGATCGAAGACCGGCGAGTCTTCCACCATCTTCTCGAAACGCCGCTCGCCGGGATTCGACTTCTGGCGCCGGATCAGCAGGTAGATCCGCTCCACTCCGGGCAAATCCAGAAGCGTGTTCGCCAACCAGACTTTGCCAATGAATCCCGTGACGCCGATCAGCATTACATGTTTGCCGGCGAAAGCCCTGCGAACGGAAAACCCGGGCGCCTGCCGATGTCCTTCAAAATGGACGATGGGACGGGTTGGCACAACAGCGTGTCGCTCGGCGGAAATCACCGAGGCCCGCAGATCTTCCACGGAAATATCGAGTTGCCGTGCCAGGGTTTTCGGGGCCCGGCGGCCGTCGGGATTCTCTTCCCGAATGCGTGCGAACGCCCCGCGTGGCCGGATCACCGGCTCGATTAACCGGCCCGTCGCTGTGCCATCACGGAACTCCAGGCGGTTGGCCACAATACGCTTGACGCCCAGATGCTGTGCCAGCGGGCGCATTACGTGTTCCAGCCCCTGGCTTACCAGCACGACTTCCGCCCCGGACTGCACCAGTTCCTGCACCTTTTGCACGCCTCGTTCTTTCAAGCGCGGCTTCAACTTGTATAGGAAGAACTCTTCCCCAAGAAGATCAAGGCGGTCACGGGTGACACCGCGCAAGACGGTATGTATTGCCCGTGTGGCGAATTTGCGGTTCGTGGAGTAAAGAAACGGGCGCAGGAACGCCATCAGGAAGATTTGCCCGCGCCGCCGGAAGCGCTCGGCGAACGTCTGGGCGTTCCAGGTAAAGAACGCCACGGGCTCGACCACGGTCAGGTCAAGCAGGCTCCCCTCAACCCGCCAGTAGACGGTGGGGGCCGTACTGGAATTGTGGTTTGGCTGCTGCAAAATTTGCTGTTCGTCCTTCTGCGGGGCTCCCGTGCGAGTCGTCAGACGAAGTCCCTATTGTAAACAATTGAAGGGATGGAGCGAAGCAGAAGCCGCTCGTTTGTTGGCTATTTTGGAACCGGGACTGTCCTTCCCGGAACAAACGACCTCGAAAGTCCCGCTCACACGGGTCCAGTCGCTCTCTGGGCGGGGGAGTGACGGCCCACGATCAGTGCGATCCCTCCGCTGAGGGCCACCGTCGCGCCGATCGCCAGCAGGCCGCCGCGAAAGCCGCCTCCTGCCGTTCGAAAGAAACCGATGATGTCGGGACCGAAGTATCCCCCGAGATTGGCAATGGAATTGATTACAGCGATTCCGGCGGCTGCCGAGAGGCCTTCCATTCGCGACGTCGCCATTGCCCAGAACGGGCCCACCATCGCCTCGGCGCCCGCCAGACCAAGGCTAATCGCCGCCACAACCACCGCTGTCGAACTCCCATACGCCGCGCATACCAGCGCCGCCCCGGCCACGAACGCCGGAACCGCAGTGTGCCAGCGGCGCTCAGCACTGCGGTCCGAGTGCATTCCAACCAGAACCATCACAACCGTGGTCACCAGGAACGGAAGAACCGCGATCAAGCTGATCGCGAAATTACCCAGGCCCGACAGCGATTTGATCACGCTCGGCAGCCACAATGTGACCCCGTACATAGTCGTCGAGACGCCGAAGTACACCAGCGACAGCAACCAAATCCTCAGACTGAACACAGCGGCCCAGAGGCTGCCCTTGCTGAGCCCCGAGTCGCTTTGCTGCTCGGCGGACAAGTTCCTGAGCAGCAAGGCCCGTTCCTCGGCCTTCAACCACTTGGCGTCTTGCGGGGTGTCGGCAAGGGTCCAGAACACGGCCGCGCCCAGCAGAATGGCTGGCATGCCTTCGATCAGGAACATCCACTGCCACCCCGAGAGACCGCTCCCCTGCAGGCCGAGTAAAGCCCCCGAGATTGGGCTGCCGAAAATGCCGGCAAGCGGGTTCGCCGTCATGAACCACGCCACGGCTCGCGCCCGTGCGCGAGCCGGGAACCAGTGCTTCATGTAGAGGATGATGCCGGGGAAGAATCCGGCTTCGGCGGCACCCAGCAGGAAGCGCATGACGTAGAAGCTCACGGGGCCCCGGATAAAAATCATGAGGCAGGAAATCACGCCCCAGGTGATCATCAAAGCCGAGATCCAGCGCCGGACGCCAAACTTCTCCAACACGACGTTGCTGGGGACTTGGAAAAAGAAATAGCCGACAAAAAACATTCCTGAGGCGCGTCCAATGACGCGCTCACTCAGGCCGAGCTGTCCGCGCATTTGCAGCACGGCGAAACTCACGTTGATGCGGTCGAGGTACGCAACGATGTAGAGCAGGAAAAGAAACGGCATGAGCCGCCACATCAGTCGGGAAACGACAGCGGATTCGAAGCGGTCGGGAGCGGTATCCAAGAGAACTTTCTGATGATTCGGAAAAGCCTGTTCCGGCGTGCGAGGATTCTACGCTAAGCCGAGCCCTTCCCGAATCCTGGCCACGATCTGCTGTGGCGTGGACGCGATATCGACGGTCACTGCAGCTTCCGGCTCTTCCAAATCCGCAAATTGGCTGGCCAGAATCTTCTCACCGGTGAAGTGTCCTTCTCGCGCACGCAGGCGTTCCGCGATCACGCTCGCACTTCCCTTCAGGTACACGAACCGGACTTCCGGCCCAGCCTCGAGTTCCCGCCGGTAAGCGCTTTTCAGGGCCGAGCAAGCCAGCACAACATTGTGCTTTTCGGCGATCCAGTTGGTGATGGCCGTGCGAAGGCTCGCCAGCCAGGGCTGGCGGTCGTCATCGCTGAGCGGAGTGCCGCGCCGCATCTTCTCCACACTTGGCGACGAATGAAAATCGTCCGCGTCGGCGAACTTCCATCCAAGTTGCTCGGCCAGCAGACGCCCGACGGTCGTCTTGCCAGAGCCGACGACTCCCATCACGATCGCGATCATGCTGGAGGATTGTAGTCTCTATTTCTTGGAGTAAATCTTCTCGACACCGGTTCGGCTGTTCGTGACGGTGAACGTGCCATCTGCTTCCGCCGTGACCTTAATACCCTTCCCCTCGCAGTTTTCCTTCACGTTCGCAATGCGCTCCTCGGCGACGTTGTGATCCTTGTCCGACTCGGCCGCGTAGTGAAGCTGCCAAAGGTCCTCTAGGCCAGGAGAATCGTGCACGATTTGCCACGCCGCCGGACTGGATCCCTTGCGGGGGCCGTTGTCGAAAATCGCCACCCGAGGATGCAAGGCCCACACCAGGGCTTTCGTATTCGAAAGGTCCAGCCCGTGGTGCGTTACGAGAAAAAGATCAACCGTACCGAGCAGATTATTCGGACAGGCAAGTTCAAGCTCTTTCTTCTTGGTCAGATCACCGAGGTCCAGGAAGCGGAAATGCCCAAAAGTGATCAGAACGCCCACGGAACGGGCATTCTCGGTCGTGTCCTCAACCTCAGCCGGCTGGGACTTGCAATAGGAATTCGCCTCGCCCGCCCCGGACAGTGGCTTAGCGATGTGGTCGCCGGCGGCCGTCAGGACCCGCACTCCGAGGCCTCTCATCGGGAGCCCCCACCCCGGCTTGACGACTACATGGGCATGGCCGGCAATGGCCTTCTCATAGGCGGCGTAGTCGACACGCGTCACTTCTGAATCTTCCAGATTCGGCCCGTGATCGAGAAACGTGCCCACCTTGATCCCGTCCACCAGTTGCGGAACGCCGCCCACGTGATCGCGGTGATAGTGCGTAATCAGCACGTAATCAAGTTGCTTGATTCCGGCCTGGTGAGCCGCAGCCACGATCCGGTCGGCGTCCCGGCCCTCGCCCCCGGGCCATCCGGTGTCGATCAGCAGCGACTGCCCCGACGGGCTGACGATCAGCGTCGCCTGCCCGCCTTCGACATCGATGAAATAAATCTGGAGCGACTTCGCGCTGGGGGCAGCGGTGCCCGCGCACGGCAACACCAGCGCAAGGACACAAACGCAGAGAACGGCAAGCAGGACTGGACGCATCGGTTAGCACCTGATGGGAAGACGTTGCCGAAGATTATGCCACGGAGCAGCAGAAATGGGCAGGATGTTTACCGCAATGGAGCGGAAGCTACTAGCCGCGGAGCGGCGCAAGAATACAGCCCCCGGCGCAAGCCGTGGGGAAATGTGGGAGAAGTGACAAGCCCCAGAGGGGCGAAAGAGTTGTTCGCACGCAGGGTCTCTACCAGTCGTTCTCCGACTTGTCCGACTCCTTCTTGTCGTTGGTCCGGTTGCGCTTCTTGTAGGCGAGGATGGTGATTCCGACCGACATAAACATAGGAGGCACGATCAGCACCAGGATGCCCGTCCGTAGCCCTTGAATGAACCGATGTCCCGCTCCTGCCGCCTGCGTATAGCAGAGGGAGCAGCTCTGTGCGTAGCACGCCGCGTTCGCCGCTAGAACGAGAGCGCCGGTCAGCACGCCTCGCGCCCGCCCGGCAAGGCGCAATCCTCGTGAATAAGCCATGCGCCCTCCTCTATTTCGGAAACGGTCTCATGTGGATCAGCCGGTAGCTGTCGGCCCAGACCATATTCATCATTACCAGCACGAACAGGGTGGCGGGAATCAACGCCAGCCGCAGTGTCGATTTCTCATCCCGCAGGTGCATGAAGAACATGATTGCGAGAAAAGCCTGAATCGCCGCCACTACCAGCATCCGGATGACCCCGGGGCTGTGATATGCCATGAAGATCTGGAGCCCTGCCATTACCAGAATTCCCACATACACCATCAGGTCCGTCTTCAAGCTACCTTCTGCGCTCATAAGCGTTCTCCCTCAGTTGCCGTGCTATTGCGCCACGTTCAACAGGTACACCATGGGAACGACGAACATCCACACCAGATCGACGAAGTGCCAGTACAACGACCAGATTTCGATATCGTCGGCGTTGTAGCGCCCGCGCTTGTATCCCAAGGCCACGACCGTCAGAGCGATGGCCCCGCTCACCACGTGCGCCAGGTGCAACCCCGTAACGCCGAAGAACGATGCGCCGAACAAAGGCGCTCCCCATGGATTTTGGAAGAGGCTGACGCCCGCGTGGATCATGCTCATCCACTCCCGCAGGTGAAGCGCCGCGAAAACCAGCCCAAGCACAACGGTGATAAAAGTGAAGCGGAGTGCACCGCTCTTGTCTCCGGACTTTGCGGCCCGAGTCCCAATCAGCATGGTCAGGCTGCTGGTGACCAGGATGAAGGTCATGATCGCCACATTGATAATGCTGGCTGTCTCGAAGTGGTGCGGCCAGTCGGGTGCGGCATTACGCACGTAGCCGTAGGCAAACAGCATCGCTCCGAACGTACACGCGTCAGAGATGATGAACAGCCACATCACCAGCTTTTTCGATGGAATGGCAAACGGGCGCTCCTCCATCACTCCCGCGCCATGCCCCATGGTCAGATTGGCTTCGCTCACGCTGCCTCCGTTGAATTAGCCCTACAACCTCACAGGTTGCCGAAAAAATACCGCTTCGTAACAGGGCATCGCATCAGCGATGCCGCAATCGACGCCGAATCAATCCCGGCTTCAGCCGCTGCGCCACTACAGCTTCGCCCACAAGACAAACAGCAGGTACATCCACAGCATGCCCATGAAATGCCAGTAATATGACGTCGCGTCGATGGTGCTCCGGCGCAACGGACGCGCCGCCCTGCGAAACTTCACCATGACCCGGCTGAGTCCACCCAGCCCGCCTAATACGTGGACCGCGTGCACTCCGGTGAAGACATAAAAGAAGGAACTGTTCGGGTTGGTCGGAAGGTACAGCCCCTGTGACCGCAACTTCAGCCAAGCCATGTACTGTCCCACCACAAACACCAAGCCGAGCACCATGGTTGCGTTCAGCCACAGCGTGGGCCCGGATCGGCTGCTTTCCTGCCCGCGCATGAAAGCTGCAACTCGACGCCGCGCCAGTTCCAGCGTGATGCTGCTGGCAATCAACGCCAGCGTGTTGAACCAAAGAATTGGGGGGAGGACAATATGGTGCCAGTCGGTGGCTGCGCCTTCGCGCACATACAGTGCACTGGTCAAGGCAGCGAACATCATGGCAATCGCCGCCAGGCCGACCCAGATCCCGGTGCGGGTTGGTTCGCCGGAAGGATCTTTCACGGCGCGCAAACCACGGCCTTCCTGTCCGAGCCCGCGGAGACCGCCGCCATTCCCGTCGTGCGGACGCAGATCCTGCTCGACGTCGATTTGGGGTGCGATTTGCGGTGGTGGAAGTGTGGTTGCCATCAGAGCCCCGTTTCTTTTCCCTAACTTCGTTACCGTTCCTCTACGGAGTCTCTCCGGCTCTCTCCGGCGAGTCTTGCATCAGGTAGTCACCCGTCGAACTCTTCACCCCGTACTGGTAAGGATCGTGATAAACCACCGGATGCTTTCCCCCGAAGTTGTCGAACGGCGGCGGAGACGACGGCGTCGACCACTCCAGCGATGTAGCCTCCCATGGATTCGCTGGCGCGATCGCTCCCTTAAAGTGGCTGTAGATCAGGTTGAAGATGAAGACCAACTGCACCGCTCCCGTGAACAGCGCGGAATAGGTGATGAACTTGTGCACCGGAATCAGCGGAACCAGGAAGTCATCGGTGAACGCCGAGTAGCGCCGCACATTGCCCGCCAGCCCCAGGTAGTGGAACGGCATGAAAATGCAGTACGTCCCGATGAACGTCAGCCAGAAATGCAGGCGGCCCAGCCTCTCGCTCATCATGCGCCCCGTCATCTTGGGGAACCAGAAATAGGTTCCGGCAAAGACGCCGAAGATGGCGGCCACGCCCATCACCATGTGGAAGTGCCCCACCACAAAATAGGTCGCGTGCAGGTAGATGTCGATCGAGGGCTGGGCCAGAAAGAAACCGCTCACGCCGCCGCTGACAAACATCGAGATGAAGCCCAGGCAGAATAGCGACGCGGTGTTAATTCTCAGATTCGAGCCGTACAAACTGCCCAGCCAGATCAGCGTCATGATCGTCGCAGGAATCGTAATCATCAGCGTGGGGAACGAAAAGACCAGCGCCGAGAACGGATTCATGCCGCTCAGGAACATGTGATGTCCCCAAACCATATAGCTCAGGAATCCGATGCCCATCATGCAGTAGATGATCGTCTTGTGGCTCAGCATGGGCTTGCGCATGCTGTTGATCAGAATGTGGCTGACGATCCCGATCGCCGGCAGAATCGCGATATAGACCTCCGGATGCCCGAAGAACCAGAACAGATGCTGCCAGAGCAGCGGCGATCCTCCCTGGTGCGGTTGCAGATGGTCGCTGATATTCAGACCTGATGGTATGAAGAAGCTAGTTCCTCCGATCCGGTCCAGAATCAGCAGCAGGCAAGCCGGCAGCAGTACCGCGAAAGCCAGCAGTGCGATACACGACGTGATGAACCATGCCCAGCTGACGATCGGCATGCGGGCAAGGGTCATGCCCTTGGTTCGCAGATCGAGTGTTGTGGCGATGAAGTTCAACGACCCCAGCAGCGAAGCGATGCAGAAAACGAAGATCGACAGGCCCCACAGCGTCTGCCCGAGTCCCTCACCGGGGCCAGCGTCTTTTCCAACTGCGCTCAGCGGGGCATAAGCAGTCCAGCCAGCTAGGGGAGGGCCATCTGGCACAAAGAATGCCGCCACCAGAATGCAGAACGCGATGAACGTGGTCCAAAACGACATCATGTTGAAACGGGGGAAGGCCATATCTTCCGCGCCGATCTGGATCGGCAGGAAGTAGTTGCCGAACGCAGCAAACGGCGCGTTCGTGAGCACAAAGAAAACCATCAGCGTGCCGTGCATGGTCATCAGCGAGAGGTAGTATTCCGGGGTCATCACGCCGCCCGGTGCGCCCACCTTGGACAACCACTGCAGCCCGGGGATCGGCCAATTCGGCGCAATCAGGTGAATGCGCATGAGCCAGGAAAGCACCATCCCCGTAACCACCGCGACCAAGGCCAGCGCGTAATACTGCTTGCCGATCACTTTGTGGTCGAGGCTGAAAACGTGCTTGCGGATGAAGCTGGTCGGTGGCCCGTGATGCACTACGTGTGCGGATGCTTCAGACATTGCCCTTCCCTCTCTCTAGTACAGTCGTTGGTCCCTGCTCGTTGGTCGTTGGCCGTTAGCAAAATCTCCTGTTCAACCGAAGCGCCGTGCTAACGGCTAACGACAAGCGACGAACGTCCGCTAATTGGACTGCGCCTTCAGCCACTTATCAAAATCATCCTGTGACATGACGTTGAGGTATGCCTTCATGTTGTAGTGTCCAAGGCCGCAGAGCTGGGTGCAGACGATCTCGTACTTGCCGACCTTGGTGGCGGTGAAATGCAGGGAGAGATCGAGTCCCGGGACAAAATCCTGCTGAATCCGCAACTCCCGAACATAGAACGAGTGCCCTACATCCTTAGCGTGCAACATAAGATGCACTTCCTTGTTTGCGGGAATCACGAGTTCGGCGGACGTGATGTCGTCGCGGGCGGGAATGTCGTTCTCCGGATCAAGACCGAAGAAGTTCGAGTTACCTTCGTCGATCTTCTCCGGATGAAGGACGCCGAATTTTCCGTCCGGCCCGGCATAGCGGAAATAGAAAGCGAACTGCCCGGCCTGTGCCTGGATCGGCAGCGCATCGGCTGAGGCAGGCTCAAAATAGACTTTCCCCCACGCCTTCGTTCCCATGGCTCCCAGCGCAATCGCCTCGGCGCCTACCAGCAGCACGGCCGCCACCACCAGGTACTTGGCGCCACCGGGAAAGTTCTTGAGCACTCCATTGCGCCCGCCGGACTGAAAGACAAAGAAAGCAAGCACTAGTTGAGCGGCGAGAAAAGACAAGCCAGCCTCGATCATGGTTTCGTCGAGCTGTTTGTCAATGTCGTGCCCATGGGTGGAGATGTCCTCAGGCAGGGATACGTTGGCTCCCATAAACGTGTGGCTGACAATGGGAACTGCCGAGGCCAACGCGATCACGACGAGAATCACAGCGAATAGCTTGCCGCCCATGCTCCCTCGCATCTGCCCGGATCATCCGGACTTTATGATGTAGATTGGCAGCCGGCGCCGAAGCGCCGGCCTCCACGAGAAGCAACCTAGTACGCCTTTGCTTTGAAGCTGAAGTCGATCGACTTCGTCTCGTTGCCGGTGATTGTCACGTCCTGCGTCTGCGTGCCGTAGTCTTCATGCCAGGCCGTGATGGTGTACTTTCCCGGCGGCAAGTTGGGTAGCGAGAAACCGCCGCTGTCTCCGGTAATCGAGTAGTGGCTGGTCTTGAGAACGGCGAACCGGCCAGCCATCCAGGGATGTATGTTGCACTTCACCTTGATGAACTCCGGTTGGTCGAACTTCTCGCTGAGGTTGGGCGACCCCGGAGGCTGCGATTTGTTCCACTCGCGGTTGACCGTGGGCATGGGGTGAATGTTGTGCGAAGTCTGGTCGGCATTGACCACTTGCAATTCCTGTCCCGTGTGCAACACGACGACATGAGGAATGTATTGGCAGCCCTTCTGGGTGAAGGTCACAGCCTGAGAGGGGACAGTGGTATCATCAGCGCCCGCGGAAATGTAAACCACGACGTTTTCCAGCACATTGTTGGCACCAGTCACCACCGTCTCGGTGGTGATGGGAGTTGCGTGCTGCTTGGCGCAACTTGGTTCCTTCCCCATATCAATCGGCTTCTGTTTGACCGGAGTCCCGGTATAGGTCACTTTGCCGCTGATCGTGCCTCCGAACATCAGAGCCGGACAGAGTGTTGCCACCAGTACCGCAATGCAGGGCTTGCTCACGCGCATTTCTTGCCTCCTAGATCGAAAGTTGGATATCGAAAGTTCGATGGTGAGATTCTTTCTAGTTTCCTCCACCCGCCGCCTTGTTCTCAGACTGGCTGGCTGGGGCCTCGGATTGTTTTTCTACGTAGGCGGGAATCTTCCCACCCGCCGCTTTCAGCACGTCGTTTTCTTTGCTGTGACGAGTGACTTGCAGAGTGCGCAGGAAATGAACCAGGTCCCAGGCATCGTTGGGCTGGATCACGTCCGCGAACGAGGGCATCGGAGTTCCATCCACACCGGTGATGAAGATCTTGTAGACCTCGGAATTCGTCGAGCCACATTTAAGGCGCGAATCGTCGCCGCCCCCGGCAAAGTTGTACGGACGGATTGGCTGATCCTTGCTGTCGGTCAGCGTCGCGGCCGATGGTCCGTCCCCTTTACCCTGCGGACCATGACACTTCCAGCACTCCAGCTTGGTGAAGAGCGCTTTGCCATGCGAGATGCTCTCAATCGTCACCGGAGGCTCAGCCGGAATCTTGATGGGATCGCCGGCCTTCTCTTTTTCCCATCGTGGCGAGAACGTCTTGATATAGGCCACGAAGTCAGCGCGCTGCTGATCGCTGAAAGTGTTCCAGATCGGCATGTTGGAGTTGGTCAGGCCCCGGCCGATGGTATCGAACAGGTCTTCATCGGTGGGCAACGTCCCGGTCACCGTGGAACGGCATTTGAACGTAGCCATCGTGAAGTCGCGCGGTTTGGGATCGAGCCAGACCGCGTTTTCACCGTTCCCATCGCCTTGATCGCCATGACACCCGGCGCAGTATCGGCGGTAGTTCATCTTGGCGTCCTTGGCGTGGCCGGTCACCTTGCCGATATGGCTTTCCATCGGTTTCATCGGTTGCGGGGGATGCGGGCCTACGTCCGGCGCATCCTGAGCCGCCACCGGGAATGCGCAGAGCGCCGCCAGAGCCAGGTACAGAAACCCCATGCGAAACTGCATATGCTTGTTCATTGGAGATATCCTCAAACAACTTCGGCGAAGGGTGAGCCCTCGCCGATCGGCTGTTCCTCAGAAGTCAAAATCGAACCCGAGCATCACGCTGTTGGTACTCAGGTCGGTTCCGGTCACCGGCGAGGTTCCACGCTGGCGTATCCACGAGTACTCATTGTGGAAGGCGAAGCCAGCCCGGCTGGTCATGAACGGGTTGTAGCGATATCCGAAGACGTAGTTATCGATATCCCCAAGGTTCGACGGCGTCCCGGGAATTGCCTGTTGTGACATGCGGACCCACTCCGAACGCTGGAAGATTGTGAACTGAGGATTCCACACATAGTGGGTTTCGACGAAAGCCCCGTTCCAGGTTGGGTTGCGAGTTCCCGTGGGGAGCGTGGCGCCGTTCGTGTTGTTATTGGCGGGGTCGCAAGTTCCAGAGATGATGTCTCCGTAGCACGCCCCGAACCAAGCATTGTCAGAACCGTGCTGCGTGAAGACCTGGACGTCCAGTTTGGGGCCGAGATAGAACAGACCCTCGAATCCAATCCGGCTGAAGCTCTTGTTCCCGATCCCAGACCCGGGAATTGGGACGCCATCACTCGTCAGGTAAGTCGTCGGGGCGACGCCGAACATGGCATATCCGCCGATACGTTGCACGCCAAGCTTGCCTGCGCCGAAGGCCTGACTGCCGGCGAAAAACGCCGTGTAGGAATTCTGGCCGTAGGGCACGTCGGGGCTCCCGTCGGTCGAACTGAAAACGGCGGCCGACAGGCGGGTGCGATCATTGTAGGAGTGCCCCATCCACTCCGCGCCCAGCTGGTTATCTCCGACTTGACCGAAGATGTTGCCATCCCCGACCGGGATGAAGTGGAACAGTTGGTAGCCTCCGCCACTGGCCGAGAGCGTCAATGAGCGCTTCTCGGAAATGAAACTGTCCAGCTCAAACTTCCCCATTTTCACGTTGAGCCATGGACTGTGAAACAGATTGTCGAAGCGCACGTTCGCCGACTCAAAATGGAAGGCCCCATTCTCGTCGGAAGAGGGCACCAACAGGAATGTGATGTTCTTTTCCAGAGTGCCGCCGGTCAGGATGTCAAGCCCACCCAAATTGAAGCCGGTGGTCGTCATCTTGGCTTCTCCGGTGGCTGTGTTGTCCACCGCGACTTTGTTGACACTCTCCCGGCTCCAGAAAGGCGTGATGCGCAGCGTGATCGGCCAATACGATGCGTTCTGCCAGATCGGGGCATCCCGGTCGTTCATCAGCTGGTAACCGTTGTCTTTGAATTTCTGGCCGAAGTAATTCAACATCGGCCATGACTCATGGCACGCCGAGCAGCGCAGGCCATACTTGCGGGCGAACGCCGGGAGGGCATTCGCAGCCTGGCTGCTGCTCAGGATCAGGAAGACCACACCCAGAGCCGCGGTTGCAAGAAATTGCACACACGGCAATTTTCCACCAAAGCGAGACTGCGTCCCCATACGCATGCCGGACTCCTCAGATCTTGTTTTTCTACGAACTGCATCCCACAAATGCGAAGGCAAGAATCACAGCAACCGCTAAGCATCTGCCTGTGGAACCCCTTCCACCTGCCCTGCTTCCAAGCCGCACCTAAATCGATTTTCGACCGCTACAGGTCCTACCACCGTACCGGGGCGGAATCCTACTACGGGTCCACAATCACTTGCAAGGGTCTTTTGACATTTTCTTTACAATGTTTTTACAAGGTCTCGTTTGATCTTGGTTAGTTTGGCATCAAGAGGCGAGAAAGCACTGTCGAAGTTGACAGAAACAAGCCAGAGTTGAGACTCTTTGCGCACGAGGGAGCGCTGGTGGAATCGAAGGCCCATTCCGAGAATCGCAGAGCTGTGGGCAGGGAATCAAGCAGTGACCTGACTGTTTTGTTGGGAATCGGCTTGGCTCTGATCCTTCTGATCGCGGCACTCCCAATGCTTGCTCGGGAAAAGGACGCCACCCAATATGGGGCGGGTCTCATCGTCAACGTCCCGTTTTCGGAGAGCGAAGTCACCCAGGTTGTCCAGGACGTGGTTCAAAACGGAATCATCCGGGGAACCAAGGAGTACAACAAAGACGAATACGTTTCGGGCGCCACCACGGCAACCTCCACGCGAGCCTTCAAGGAATGGACCGAGGGCGGCACGGTTTTCTACAAAGTGCGCCTGAAAGCGCTCGACCCTCAGAACTTCAAGAACACCAACGATGTTGGCACGCTGGCAGTACGCTATGTTGTGCAGAGTCAAGACGATAGCCACACCGTGTTGCGCATCGACGCGGTCTTTGTGGAGGATTTCCGCCGGGTCTCACACGCTTCCAACGGCTCCGTCGAGGGTGCCGAGTACAAGGACATACACGACCGACTGGACGCCATCGAATCCATGAAAGCCCAAACCGTGGAGGCCGAAAAAGAGAAACAGGAGCATCTCGCGAGGAAGGAGCAGCAGGCCCCGATTCTTGAGACACCGGCTCCGCCTCCCCAGTCAGCCCCCGCTGAAGTTGCCCGGCCCGATGCGGCCGCGAACGGGAGGGCACAGTCCACCCCTCCTCAGACTTTGGAGGAGCACGTCCAGGATCTTCGCCGGCAGGTGCAGCGGCTTGTGAAATCGCCGGGAGCGCCGCTGAAGTCCGCGCCTTTCCACACGGCGAGCACCTTGCAATCGCTGCCCGCCGGAGCAGAAGTCCTGATCGTAATATCGACACCGTACTGGCTTGGAGTGGAAACACACGAAGGGCAGCACGGATGGATATTGCGTGACCAGTTGGAGCTTGTGCCATGAAATCCCGCGTCGCCTGGAGTCGGAGCGCATTGTGGGCCGTTGCGTGGGGGCTTGCTCTGTCGCTCATGGCCCCGCACATTCCTGCGCAGACCAGTCCCAACGAGCGCGCTTTTCCCCAGTCGAAAGCTTCCGTTGAGAAAGCCCTGAAGGGCTTGCAGGCCCACATGGCGGGCCACCTTCCGGTCCTGGACGGATTCGCTCAAGCCGGAGAGCATGCTCTCGACCGCTACCAGCGCGGCTATTATCAGGCGACCGTACAGGTCACTCCCACAGCCTCCGGCGGATCGGTGGTGCGGTTTACTACGAAAGTGACCGCGTGGTACAGCGATCCCGTAGTTTCTCGTTCTGGATACCAGTTGCTGACCTCCAACGGCCGGCTCGAGACCGACTTACTGGATCAACTGGCGGAACAACTTGCGAAGGGACCGAACGAGAGTGGCACGAACTCCGCGCAGGCCTCGACCTCGAAGCCCTCTGCCGAACCAGTAACAAGCACAGAGCCAAAGATCTCGGCGCCCGCTGCGAAGTCCACCGAAAACTCAGGAGCTTTTTCCTCCTCGTTGAGCCAAAGCCTGGCAGAACAGGAGCGCGCGAGCCGGCGAGCGGCGGAGCAGGCGAACGCTGACAAGACAAGCGCCGCCCTGCGGACCGAAGCCCAGAGTCTGGAAGAGATTCTCAAGAACCAGGCTCATCCCAAGAACCTGGTGGCCGTGAAAAAATCCGGCACGCCCGTCGTCGCGACTCCCAGCTTGAACGCGAAGCCTGAGTTTCTCGCCAGCATGCACGATGAATTCGAGATGCTGGATTTCAACGCGGACTGGGTGCACGTGCGCATTTCCGGCTTGTCGCGTGGCTGGATCTGGCGCAACAGTATTGAAATGCCGGAGGGTATCCCCGACACGGATGCACACCCGGTCGCCACACAAACACCCGCCGCAGACTTGTTCCGTGAACTCCGGGAAGAAACCGCGCCATTCCCCGGCGATTGGGAACCGCTTCGGGGCAAGAGCGTGAAGATCGTCACCGTGCAGAAGATCGACGAGGGCGCGAAAGATGCCGGACAAAAAGAGCGGCTCGCATATACAAAAGCTCTGCTCGACAAGAGCTACACGGAACTCGCCAGGAAGCCGCAGGAGTTGGCGGGCGTGGTGGTGATCTTCGATTCCGCCGATGGCGGCATGATCGCCGCGACCCTGGCCACGCTTCAGAAATGGAAAGCTGGCGCCTTGTCGGATTCGGCCCTCTGGCACAAGTGCTTCTTCGATCCTCCGGAAACGTTTGATTCCCCGGGATCTCCGGCGAGCCCATAGTGCAGTGTGTTAGCCTGATTCGGCCATGTGGGGAAAGCATGTGGGGACAGCCGCCTTCGGCTGTCCGTCGAGCAAAGCTCGACCGTCAGAACGGCAAACTGAGAATAGCGTTTCTTGTTTTCGCTTGACTTTTGAAAGTGATCAGAGTACCTATGCAATCCTTGAGCACGTAACGGAGTGGGGTCCGTACGTGGTTTTTTCTCGAACAGCCAGGAACAGTTTTCCGGAACGCTTCAAACGGCCAAACAATGAGCTCGATGACACTGCCTCTCTCTGGTTTCCGCTTACGGGCGACTTCCCTTCTCCGCGATTATGCTGAACTGACGAAGCTCCGGGTCACGAGCCTGATCGTCATGACCGCGTGGTGCGGCTATTTCTTCGGCGCCCACCAGAACGGCACTTCCTGGATTAGCTGGGGGCTATTTCATTCTCTACTGGGGATTGGGCTGGTATCCAGTGGCACCGCGGCCCTGAATGAGGTCATGGAGCAGGATGTAGATGCCCACATGCGCCGGACCGCTCTTCGACCGCTCCCGGCAGGCCGCATGAGCCTGCTCCACGCCACAATGGTAGGGTTGTTGGCGGCGGTTGGCGGTTCGATTTATCTCGCCGTGACTACCAACCCTCTGACCGGACTACTGACCTTCCTGACTTCCGTCGTCTACCTGGCTGCCTATACTCCGCTGAAACGCATTTCACCGATCTGCACCTTTGTCGGCGCTTTTCCTGGAGCTATGCCCGGCGTGTTGGGCTGGACCGCCGCTCGCGGCCGATTGGAATGGGGCACGCTGGTCTTGTTCGCCATCCTGTTCGTGTGGCAATTTCCTCACTTCTTCTCGATCGCCTGGCTCTACCGCGACGACTACGCCAGCGGCGGAGTCAAGATGCTGCCAGTGGTGGAAGAAGATGGCCGCTCTACCGCGCGTCGCATTCTGATTTACTCGGTGGTCCTGATTCCGGTCAGCGTCCTGCCCAGTCTGATGGGCATGGCCGGCAGAATCTACCTGGTGGGCGCTATCGTGCTAGGTTTCGCGCTCCTCTACTTCGGGATACGTCTCGCGTTCCTGAACCTGCCGTTATCCAGCGCGCCCTCGAAAATGCGCGCCCGTCACGTTCTGCAAGCAACAGTGATCTATCTTCCTCTGCTCTTCGCCCTGATGATGACCAATTCGCTGAAGCCATGAGTTTGCTCATGTGGCGACAGCCGCCTCGGCTGTCCCGCGAAGGCGAAGCCGAGGGGCCCCCAGTTTGCCCGGGTCGAGCCGATTACCCGCGGAGGCTCGGCAAAGACAGTGACCTCCGCACCTCGCCCTACTCATCGTAGAATGCTGCGAGGCCGCAATTTGAAACTCACCGAAGATCCCCATCGCAGACTGAACGCCCTGACCGACGAATGGGTGCTGGTCTCTCCCCATCGCGCCACGCGTCCCTGGCAGGGCGAAGTGGCCAAGTTGCAAACCGCTTCCGAACCGGCCTACGACCCAAATTGTTATCTCTGCCCCGGAAACACGCGGGCCGGAGGGATCCGCAATCCCGCGTACGCTTCGACATTTGTATTCGAGAACGACTTCGCAGCTCTGAAACCACAGGTCCAGCGTGAGCGCCTCGACGTCGACGGTGTCGGCCTGTTGGTCGCGGAGGCAGAGCCCGGCATATGCCGTGTGATTTGCTTTTCTCCGCGTCACGACCTCACGCTGGCGACCATGCCTTTGCACGAGATTGAGTTGGTGGTCGACACATGGGTCGGACAATTCCGCGAGTTGGGCGGTCTCGAATCGATCAACCATGTGCAGATTTTCGAGAACCGCGGCGCCATGATGGGCGCCAGCAATCCGCATCCCCATTGCCAGATCTGGGCGACCGCTTCGATTCCCGAAGCACCTGCGAAGGAGTTGATTGCACAAGGCGCGTACTTGAAGTCGCACGGCAAATGTCTTTTGTGTGATTACGTTGCGTTGGAGAAACGCCAGCAGGTGCGTGTGGTTTGCGAGAACGACGGTTTCGTTGCGCTGGTGCCCTTCTGGGCCGTTTGGCCATTCGAACTCTTGGTCTGCAGCCGCCGCCATGCGGCAAGCATGAACGACTTCGCGCCGGAAGATGTACGCTCTCTAAGCGATATCCTGCAACGCGTCACATCCACATACGACAGAGTTTTCGGCGTTCCCTTCCCTTACTCGATGGGCTTCCACCAGTCACCGACCGATGGCATCGATCATCCGGAGTGGCATTTCCACGCGCACTTCTATCCGCCCCTGCTGCGCTCAGCGACGATCCGTAAGTTCATGGTCGGATTCGAAATGCTGGGAACGCCGCAGCGAGACATCACGCCGGAGATTGCAGCGGAACGACTGCGCGAACTCGCCAAGGGCTAAGTCGTTGAGTCTCCGTGTAAGTGATTGAAAACTCGTAGAAGGCCTCTGGGAGCCTCCAGGACGCGCAGTTTTGCGGCGGCTGACGTTTACCCCGATCCTGGCATCGATCGTCGCAGCCAGGCCGGTTTCCGCCCCCGGAAAGGGCATTTCAGGCGTCGTGCGCGACGGTTTTCTGGCAAGTCAGCAGCCTGTCGATGTACGCATGAGTATATACGTACCTATATGTACGTATAATGATAAGAGTAAACAACGCCCCAAACCCCGGCGGAACTCATGTGGCGACAGCCGCCTCGGCTGTCCGGCCTGGGCGAAGCCCGGCCGCTCGCGAACATAAGCCCGGCCGAGCAGGTCGGAAGGATGCTAGTTCTTGAAAACACTCCGCGTAGCAGGATAAACACGCCGGTAGTTGGCGTAACTCTCGTTCATCTTCGCGACGACATCGGCCCCCGCAGGCACGCGTTGCGTAACCCGGATGATGGCATTGCACGCAGCATCCACCGAAGGCCAGAGCGCCGCACCTACGCCCGCCAAGATGGCCGCACCGTAAGCTGCGCCCTCTTCGGCCTCAACGATTTCCACTTCATGCCCGTAAACATCCGCCTGAATCTGCCGCCATAGCGCGGAACGCGCGCCTCCGCCACCGAGGCGAATACTGCGCACGGGCACTTTCATCTCCTCGAAGATCGTGAATGTGTCGCGCAAGCTGAAAGCCACGCCCTCAAGAATGGCTCGAACGATATGTCCGCGGGTGTGCGATGCGGTCAGCCCGACCAGAGCCGCCCGTGCCTGACCGTCTAGGTGGGGCGTACGTTCGCCCATCAGGTACGGCGTCCACAACAGACCGTCCGCACCGGGAGAGACGGCAGATGCTTCCGCGGTGAGCTTGTCGTAGGAATCGGTCGCGGAACAAAGGTTGTCTCGGAACCACCGCAGGGACAGGCCAGCCGCCTGCGTGACGCCCATGACGTGCCAGCGACCCGGGATGGCGTGGCAAAAAGTGTGCAGGCGGCCCTTGGAATCCAACGCAGGTCGATCGGTGGCGGCGAACACCACGCCGGAAGTTCCAATCGTGGCGCTGACCGCTCCTGGAACGACGATGCCCATGCCCGTGGCGCCAGCGGCCTGATCACCGGCCCCAGCCACAACGGGTGTGCCCGGCTTCAGGCCCGTAGCGGCGGCGCCCTCGGGCGAGATCTTCCCGCACACATCCGACGATTCATAAACCTTAGGCAGGAGGCGCTCATCGATTTGCGTTGCCTGCAGCATTTCGTTCGACCAGCGTCTGCGGGCCACATCCAGCAGAAGAGTTCCCGAGGCGTCGGCAACGTCGATGGCGCGCTCACCGGTCATGCGAAAACGAACATAATCTTTCGGGAGCATCACCGAGCGCACGCGCTTCCAGTTCTCGGGCTCGTTCTCGCGCACCCAGAGGAATTTCGTGAGTGTGAAATTGGGCAGCGCGGGATTGCAGGTCAGTTGAATCAGGCGATCCGCGCCAATTTTCTCCGTCAACTCCTGGCACTGCTTCTCCGTGCGGACGTCGCACCAGATCAGCGCCGGACGGACCACGCGGTCCTGTTCGTCAAGCATGACGGCACCATGCATCTGGCCCGACAGCCCCACACATGCAATTTCATTCGCGCCGATGTTGGCACTGCTGAGCGCCTTGCGAATCGCGATGCCGCAGGCACGCCACCAGTCCTCGGGCTGCTGTTCGGCCCAGCCAATCTGGGGAGAGGCGAAGGGAGCGTGTTCTTCGGTTGCGGAAGCCAGCACATGCCCTTGCTCGTCGATGATGAGAGCTCGCGTGCCGCCTGTTCCTACGTCAATGCCGAGTAGTTTGATGGTAATTCTCCGTTGTCTGGTATGTCAGAACACAGGGGCTGAAGCTCCCAATGAATTTCTTGGCGGACGCGGCGCCGAAGCGCCGCTCTTCCACGTTATGGCCTGACTTCAAGTTTTGTTCCGGAGTACTGCACAATCTTGTCGGGCTCGTTGGAAGCGCTGACTCCAACGCCGTGGTTCTCGTGGACGAACACCACGCGGAACGTGCGCTGCTTCAGCATCCCAGGAAATTCGCCTTTGCGGTCACCGATGGTGAGCGTGCTCTTGTTGCCGTCCCAGTGCAGCGGGATCGTGGCGTACGCACCTTTCTCGTAGTTGTAGTTGTCGTTCTCGTCTTCGTAAAGAGTGAAGTCACCATCCGCGCCGGGATAGATGCGGAGTTCAACCGGGTCCGCAGGTTTTTCGGTCGACCACTCCATTTCTGGCCCCAGAGGCAGAATCGATCCCGCGCGCACATAGAGCGGGATTCGCTCCAGCGGAGCGGCGGCCTCGATCATGCGATTTCCCACGACCGTAGCCCCCGACCAAAAGTCGTACCACTTCGCATTCGGCAAATAGAGTTGCCGCGTACTCGCGGCGGGCTCGGTCACCGGATTCACCAGGATTGCTGGCCCGAACATGAACTGGTCGCCGATGTTCTGAGCGCGCTCATCGGTGCGGAAATCCATGACCAGCGGGCGCATCGGCGTGTAACCCTCGCTCGTGGTCTTCCATGCGAGAGAGTAGATATACGGCAGCATCCGATAGCGCAGACGGTCGAAGCCGACGAGAATCTTTTGCGCATCAGGCCCGTAGGACCACAGCTCGTTCTCGTCCGGGTTGCGCGTCCCATGAACGCGCAGAATCGGACAGAATGTCGCATACTGAAACCAACGCACGAACAGTTCGCGAAACGCCGGATCGGTGGGACTGCCGAAAACGAAACCTCCGACATCGGTCGTCCAGTAAGGGATTCCCGAGAGCGCGAAATTCAGCCCGGCGGGAACTTGCCGGCGAAAGCTGAAGAAATCGGAATTGATGTCGCCCGACCACGCGGTCACCGAATTGCGTTGCGTGCCTGAGAACGCCGAACGGGAAAGTATGTAAACGCGCTTCTTGTCGCTGGCGCTGCGCTGGCCTTCATAAACCGCTCCCGTATCCATCAAGGGAAAGGCATTCACGTACCGGTTGCCGCTGCCTACGGCGAGCTTGCGATCGAGCAGAATGTTGTCTTCCTGGCCCTCGGTCTCGGGCTCGGTAGTGTCCATCCACCAGGCGTCGAGGCCAATGCTGAACAGCGACTTGTTGATCTCGTTCCAGTAATACTTGCGCGCTTCCGGATTGGTGGCGTCGTACACGGCCATGCCGCTGGTGTGGTAGGGCGGCTTGGCGAACTTGAACTTGTCGACGAACCAGCCCTTCTTGTCCATGTAGTCATAGTTCGTCGATCCCGGTTCGAAGAAGGGCCAGATCGAAATCATTAGATGGAAATTGTTGTGGTGAAGTTCGTCGACCATACCCTCGGGATCGGGATAGTTCTTGTTGAAAACGAATTCTCCCTTGCGGTTCCACCAGAACCAGTCTTGAACGATGTTGTCGACCGGGATATGCAGTTCGCGGTATTTCTTCGCCACGCCGAGGATTTCGTCCTGCGACTTGTAACGGTTCTTGCATTGCCAGAAACCGTAGGCCCAGCGCCCGAACATGGGAGCTTGCCCAGTCAGGTCGCGGTAGTCGGCGACGACTTTGTCCAGATCCGGGCCGTAGAAAAAGTAGTAATCGATTACGTCCGCCACTTCGGAGCTGACATACATGTAATTCGCGAAGCGGTTGTTGAAGCGGCTGCGCGAATCGTTGTTCCAATAGATGCCGTAGCCCTTGCTCGAAACCATGAACGGAACGGCAATGTTACTGTTGTCTTGCGAGATGTCGACCGACTCGCCGCGGTAGTTCCACACACCCGACTGATGCTGCCCTAGTCCGTACAGAGCCTCGTGCGAGCCGTAGATGTTGAAGAATGACTCGGCGCGGTGTGTGTTCTCGCCATTCACCTCGACCGGAGTTAGCTTGCGCGATCCCTCCTGGAGAAGTTGTCCACCATCCGCGGCGCGATAGGTGATGGAGCTGTCGTTGCGGGCAACCACTACCTTGAGCGCGCCAGTGGTCAGCATGACTTCGTTGTCGGTGGACTGGAAGCTGAATTTGGCGCCGGGCCAGTCTTTCTTGACGACGACGTAATCCGGCAGCGACGGGAACGTGGAGCTCGCCGAATGGAGGACGTGAACGATTGTGTCGGAGCAAAACTGAATCTTCAGTGTGCCGGATTGCAGCGTGAGCACGACTCCGTCGGGCTGCTGTTGAATGCCGGTGACAGGATTGCGCGGTGTCCATTGCGCTTCGGCGATTGAAATCAGGATTAGAACGGCGAGGAAGAATTGGAATATTGAGCGGGATGTCTTTGTCATGCTCTTGAACGTCAGCCTTTTGCGGCGAATGCAGGATGAAGTGCGGAACTCGGCAGCATCTTACGCGTTACCGTAAACGATTACAACAAGGGTTCTGTATCTGTTTCGGGTTCCGACCAAGGAGAACCGTCGAGCTTCGCTCGACGGACAGGCGAAGGCGGCTGTCCCCACATGATTCGTTCTGGCGGACTTGAGAAACTCATTTCTTCTCGACCTCCAACGGAGCGCTCTGCGTGCGGGCCGAATCGGGGCCAACCATGATGTCGACGACTCCCGGCTCAACCACGCGGTCCATGTGGATGTCGAGGATGGAGAGCGCATCGGGCGTGAGCCTGAATTCAGCGGTGGTCTTCTCGTCTGGGTTCAGGTGCACTCGGACGGATCGCATGCCTTATGACGCGCTTTTCGGTGCCGCTTGGATCACCGCGCCGAACGCCGGCTTGGGTTGAGCATCGCGATTAAACAATAACGGGTAGTCGGTTCGGCCTCTCACTGGCCAGTTGTTTTTCCACGACTCCTTGTCGGTGACGCCCCAGAATGTCACCCGGCTTACTAGTCCGCAATGCTTTGCAAAAGTGACGAACAGATCCGAATAGCGCTTCGACAATTGCTGCTCAACCGCATCGGGCAAGCCACTGGCATAGGGATTGAGCTTGGGATCGGATGCAATGTTCAGCGAAACATCGGCGGTGGGTCCTCCGGCGGGCCAGGGCAGCACATCAACGTCGAGCTCCGTAATCATGACCTTCACATCTAAGACCTCGTCTTGGGACACGTAGCGGTCCTTCGACTGAAAAAGGCCATATGCCCATTGCGGAAGCAGCGGCGTGTGCCCGGTAAGGTTCCTGTATTCATGGATCATCTCATCCATTTCTGGACCGTAAATGAAGTAGTAGTCAACGACATGCCCTGCGAGTGAACGCAGGTCCAGGTCAAGTGGGAAGCGATTGTCGACGTAAGTGAGGGAAGCGGAATTCCACATCACCGCGTAGCCCTTGGTTGACAACAGCAACGGGATAGCAACATCAGTATTGTTCTGGCCGAGTTCCACGGTGGCTCCCCGGTAGTTGAACAAGCCACTCTGATGCTGTCCCAGACCGTAGAGCCCCTCCGCGAAGTCCTCCGAAAAACGATCCTCGACGTGGAATGTTTTCTCGCCATTCAACTCGACGGGTTCATAAGTTCGCGGGATCGAGTTTCGTTCCCGCAAAATAGTCTCGCCTACGAGCGTGCTGTTTTGGACGTTTCCCCACTTCAACGAAAACTCGATCTTCAGAGCGTCGGTTTTGAGTGTGACCGCTTCGGCGGTCTGCGATATCTGGAACTTTGCCCCCGGACAAGACTCCTTCGAATCGGGCATCCATGGCTGATTCTGTCGGATCGCGTTGGACGGTTCAGGATTGGCAACAAAATGTATGACGGAGGAAACGGCAAACGGAAATATGAACCTGCTCGGCTCCCACCGAGACTGTCATACCGTCCGGAGCCGGCGCATACTTCACAGCAGGCAGTGGTGGCGTTTCCCATAGCTGAGCCCTTGCATCCGTGGGACTCCACAGGAAACAGAAACAGAACATCGCGAGGAGGAGAGAACTGCTGATACTGAATAGCCGTGGACGAATAACTTTCACGTCGTTTATCGCGCGAGATACCGCCATGATCATCAATGCTCCATACGAGGGATCTAGCAAAACTCATGTTCCTGATCAGAGTTTTAAACGCTCACGAACTCGCACGCTCATACCGGGCTCTTCCGCTCATGCACAGAAGGAAGTCCGCACATTTCGCTATCAAAATGCCAAACGAAGTACGTACGCATACTTAGCAGGTGGCCGCGCGGGCAATTGGACGTGCAATCCATCGGGGCGCTGCTGGAACTTTGGCTTTGCATCGCTTCCCAACAGTGACACGCTTCGCACGGATTGACCTCCCACTGTCGCTGCCAGCGAGCGGATGACCGCTTCTCCGGTCGTCGGCCACGCCAGTCCGATCGCATAGAGCGCGTCGGCTTTGGTGGTGAAGCGAAAGTCCTCAGCCGTGTAGTGAGAGGTGTCCGTGTCGTGAAACGAACCAGCCGCCACCTTTGTCGGTCCCTCGCCATAGGTTCTCCAAGGGCGAGTGCCGTAGATAGCGTCTCCGGTGACGTTCAACCACGTGCCCACATCCAGCAGGACTTGTTGTACCTCCTCCGGTATGGTCCCGTCAGAGCGCGGGCCGATGTTCAGCAAGAGGTTTCCGTTCTTGCTGACGATATCAATGAGTTGGTGAACGATGAATTCGGGAGACTTGAAGGTGTCGTCCTGGATGTAGCCCCAGGACTTGTTACTCACCGACGTATCGGTCTGCCAATTGAGCGGGCGAATGTCACCCAGTTGGCCGCGCTCCAAGTCAAGCACCGCCGAGTGATCCTGCATAGCGTAGTCCTTGTAGTTGATGACTCCGACGTGATCACCATACTTCAGGGAACGGTTGTAATAGAACGCAGCAAAGCGCGTGAGATTCGGCCGGATCGATGCCTGGCCAATCCACCAGTCGAAGTAGACGACATCGGGATGATATTTCTCGACGAGTTCGACGCCCCGAGCAAGCCAGTCGTCGGCCCACGCCGACGAAACATAGGTGAAATCATTGCCGACGGGAGTTCCCCAGTTGATGACCCCCACTTGTGCCGGAC
>JADGNQ010000301.1 GCA_017883385.1 Candidatus Sulfotelmatobacter sp. | reverse complement strand
GCCGCGTGCGCAGCGCCTGAAGGCGTGATTGATTCGCCAGCATTTACGCTATGCCTGAAGGCATAGCCTGATACGAATCGTGCGTTTTTCCGCAACCTCTAAAAGCCGCACCACAGAAGGGCGAGCGAGCGGCAGTCGTCCACAAGTATGGCAAAGAAGCTCAGGGCGGGAATCCTCGGGTACGGCCGGATGGGGCGCGCATTTGTAGTCGCGATGCAGGAAAGCGCGCTTTGGGATGTGGCTGCGGTATACGACATCTGCGGCCAGGCGCGCCAGTTAGCCCGACAGCAAGTGCCTAATGCAGCAATCTACGACGCACCCGATGCCATCTTTGGCGACCCGTCTATCGATGCGGTGGGACTGTTTACGTTGGCGGATGCGCGCCCGCAGCAGATTCGGCAAGCTCTGGCGAACCGCAAGCATGTGCTGGCGGAAAAACCCGTTGCCGCCGACGTCCCCACGGAATGGCAACTGGTGCGAGAAATCGAAGCCAGCGACCGCTTGGTGGCGGTCAATCTGTTCAATCGGAACGCCTGGTATCACAAGGATCTCCAGCGATTTATTGAAGAGGGCGAGATCGGCGACCTGGCGGTGATCCGGGTTTGCCACATGACGCCGGGCCACATGCCTTTGGAGGGACACGATCCAGAAGGCCCGCCGTTCCACGACTGCGGAATGCACTACGTGGATGTAGCGCGGTGGTATGCAAAGAGCGAATACCAGAGCTGGCACGCGCAAGGGATACGCGCGTGGGGTTACAAAGATCCGTGGTGGGTACAGGCGCACGGCACGTTCGCCAACGGCGTGGTGTTCGACATTACCCAGGGGTTTATCTACGGGCATCTGGCGAAGGAACAGCCGCACAACTGCTATGTGGATGCGATCGGCACCAAGGGCGTCGCACGCATGCGGCATGATTTTGCCGAAGCGACGGTGGAACTGTACGGCGTGCACAATACGCTGCGCAAATCGGCGGCGTTCAACGATAAGAAGCTCGATGTGATGGTCGATGTTTTCGCGCGATCCATACTCGCGGGAAAAAACCTGGGCTTCCCGCAGGCGCGGGACAGCGTGATCGCCTCGGAAGTGAGTTGGGCTATGCTCAACGATGCCATCTCGCATGTTCCGCCGGTGCGAGGCACGCCGGAAGAAATGCTGGAGATTCTGGAACACCGCCGCAACATGGTGAACGGGTTTGGCCTACCGGTAAAGACACAGGAACTAGCGGAGAGCGAGTTGATCGTGCGCTAGTGGCCCGACCGCGGTTCTTCCGGTGGACTAATTGAACCACTGGAATCGCAACCATTTCACTCTGACCCTCTGCCCGCGACACAAAAACGCCCTGGCTTGTGGCCAGGGCGTCGCCAGGAACTGCGGCCAATCTAGAACATGTTCCACAAGAACTGGTTGTAGACCTCGTGGTGGAACTGGACTTCCTGCGCTTTGACGAAGGTTCCCAGGGCGCGGGGGCAGCGGTCGGCGGAGGCCTGTTTCAGGTCGGCGTATCGACCCTTGACGTCCTCTCCCAGAAGCGTTGTAGTCCACTCGGCTTTGCGGAAGTTTGCCAGAGCGTCGTAGATGTTGTCGGGCAAGTAGCGCTCGGCCTGGCGCAGGTTCTTGATCCTTGAAGTCTCGCCGTCGAGGCCGGTCTTGAAGATCGAGTGCATGACGAGGTAGGGGTTCGCGTCGGGAGCGACCGAGCGGACTTCGACGCGCATGCTCTTCTCGTTGCCAATCGGGATGCGGATCATGGAGCCGCGATCGACCGCGGAGGCCTTGATCTGGTTGGGCGCTTCGAAGTGGGGATCGAGGCGGCGATAGGCGTTTACGCTGGGATTCAGCAGCAGGCAAATGTCGTTGCCATGGGTGAGGATGCGGTCGACGAAGGCCCAGCCCATCTTGCTGAGTTTCTCTTCGCCCTTGGCGTCCCAGAACAGATTCTTTCCGTTCTCGCTGATGGAAACGTTGGTGTGCATGCCGCTGCCATTGACTCCAACCACGGGCTTGGGCAGGAACGAAGCGGTGAGGCCCATGTGGGTCGCGACCTGGCGGCAGATGAGTTTGTAGAGTTGGATTTGATCGGCTGCGGCCACTACTTCACCGTAGCCGTAGTTGATTTCAAATTGCGACGGCGCAACTTCCGGATGGTCTTTCTCGTTCTGAAAGCCCATCGAGCGCTGTACTTCCGCAGTCGTGTCGATGAAGGTGCGCAGCAGGTCGCCGGGCAGCGAGTGATAGTATCCGCCGGTGTTGACGTATTCGAACTTGCCGGTTTCGTGATAGCGGCGCTCGGCGTCGGGGCCCTTGAACAGGAAACCTTCAATCTCGTTGGCCGCGTTCAGGGTGTAACCCTTTTTCTTATGCAGTTCGTCGACGTAACCCTTCAACACGCCGCGAATGTCGGCGGTGTACGGGGTGCCCCCCTTGTCGATGACTTCGCCAAATACCAGCACTTTGCCGAAGCCGAACACATCCGCCGGTGCCCAGTAGAACGCGCCCCAGTCGATGCCCAGGCGCAGATCGCTTTCGCGCTGCGCGGTGAAGCCGCGGATGGAAGAGCCATCGAAGGTGAGGTTGTCCCAGCTCTTGAGGAGAAACTTCTTATCGTAGTCGAGCATGTGCAACCGGCCTTCGAGATCGCTGAAGAGCACGGTCACAGCCTTGATCCGTTTTTCGTCGGTGAGGTACTTGAGCCGGTCTTCCTGGATCTTGTGAGTGGCGACGCGGGTCCTGCGCTGCTCCTTCGCGTTGAGATTCAGTTCTTCCAGTTCGTCGTACGAGAGTGCCAGGAAATTGCGCAGTTCGTTAGGCATGGATGTCGTTCAGTCTCCTTCGATGTAGACGCTAGGATTTGGGTAACTCAACAGCACGAACACATGGAGTTGAAATGGCTGGTTTCAACGGTCTGACTTGGAACACGGAAGAATAGCGCGAGGGGTCTGCCCCGGCAAATCGAAAAAGCTGATGGACAAGATAAAAGAGATTTATTCGGATCCGCGCCTTCATTGGATTTCCAAAGATACGACGGCGGTTTCTCCTGTGTCCCTTTCGCGGTAGTTCACGGCTACCTTCTGCTTGCTCCAGGAGCAGGAGAACTGGTCAGCGCCAATGAGAAGCACGTGCTTCCTGTCGACTACGTTTAGTTTCAGCGTTCTGGTTCCAATCGCGAGCGCCAGCACGGCGGTCGGCTCGGTCAGGCAGTCCACGCTGCTCAGCACACCACGCACAAACTTGGGAGGTCCCCACGTCGTATCAGGCTTTACCGGCGCTGGCTCGGATGGCGGCTCTTCGTCCGGAGGACTTTCTGAGTCTGCCCCTTCGCGCCGGACCAGAAGTGAGCCCGGGATGGAACTCGCGGACCCAGACTGCGTTGAACCAAACTGCGTTGAACCAGACTGCATGGCTTCCTTGACGCGCTGGGCTTGCTCTAGCATCCCCGCGACCTGCCCCGCCAGCATTGGGTTGTCGGTGATGTGCAGTGACGCGAGAATCGCGATGGCTTGATCCGGTTCCCGGTTCGCCAAACGCAGGTTTGCCAGGTTGTACAGATACATTTCGTTGCGCGGACTGATCTCCACCGCTTTCTGCATAGTGGACAACGCTTTGGCTGGTTCGCCCGAGGTCATTTGGGCAAAGGCTAGAAGCGCGTAGGAGTCGGCAAAACCAGGATCCAGTTTGATGGCGGTCTCCAGTTCCTTTGTCATCTCTTCGGTATGGGCACCTGGTCGCAAGCCACCCTCGCGAAACGTGAGCAGAGCGCTGTAGTAGTGAACTCGCGGATCTTTGGAATCCAGCTTGGAGGCGCGTTTGAAGTACTCGGCAGCGGTGCTGAAGTCCTGCAGCTGCAAGTACCCGTAGCCCAGACCGCGACACGCGGCGGCGTTGTTCGGATCCGCCTTCAGAATGTCTTGAAACTCGTTCCGAGCGCGCTCTTGATAGTCAGGGGAATGAAGGTGAATGTCAGCTAAAACGGCGGCGCTGTCCAATGGCTTTAGCCCAGTCACGGTGTATTTGTCGGGAGAAATGTTGGCCGGAGCGGGGATCGGGTAGTAGCGATAGCGGCCGCCACTGACATAGCTGCGCAGGGCCTTGTCGAGATCCTGTGGGGGCAGGCCGAAGGCTTGCTGAATCGCGCCGTCCACGGGCAGATGCTTGTCCCCTCTGAGTTCAAAGTAGATAGCGACTTTGGGCAACAGTTGATTGTCGTAGATGTAGTGCACCAGCATGCCCGACTCGGCATAGAACGTTGTGCGATGGTCGCCGCTTTCGTTATAGGTCGAGGAATGCTGTACGACTTTGAACAGATCGGAGATTTTCATCATTCCGACCTGCTGCAGAATCCGGTATTCATCTTCTGGAACTTTGCCGACGCGGACTTGTTTGCTGTCGACTTCGATGGAAGAAAAGTACTCCGCAAATCCTTCCTCAAACCAGGGATCGAATTCCTGACGCATGTTGCCGTTCAACAACTGGTGGGCGTACTCGTGAAAAACAACGGGATAAGGGTTGTCGACGGACATGTCAAGCATAATGAAGCTGCGGTCTTGCCCACTCTGGAAGAGGCCGGCAAGCTCGGTGGGCTTGCCTTTCCAGAGAGGGGCGATCTGCCGCATTTCTTTGGTGTTGCGGAAAGCGACAATTTGAAGTGGCACCGGCAGGTTCACTTTGGCCTTGGTCATCAACGT
>JADGNQ010000128.1 GCA_017883385.1 Candidatus Sulfotelmatobacter sp. | reverse complement strand
CGGTTTCACGGCCAGAATACTGTTTTCGCGTCGGAATCCGTGCACTTCTCAACAACCGGGACAAACCGTCAGGTTGAATTGCATGATCGGCGGTTCTTGCATCCAGCCAGTTGCCGCGTGAACGCCGCAGCGTACCTCTCTCCGGATTGCGCGAAATGCGCCTACTGAGGTCGCCGTGAAGAAATCAGTGTTGTGAATCCGGTGCCAGCAGGAGGATCTTCCCGATGCCGCCTTTCTCCCCTAGCACATGTGCTTCCGCCGCATCACGCAACTGCATCCGGCGACCAATAGGCAGAACGAACTTGCCATCGCGCACGTCATCGGCAAACTCACGCACCTTGGATGGATCAGGCTGCGCGAGCACACGCTTAATCTTTACCAACGGATTTTGGGCCGCCGCGCTTTCCGGCAAGACAGCGGTATAGCCAAAGGAGCCGCTCTGCTTTACCTTCGCGATCAGCTTAGCTGTAACCTCGCCGCCCACAGTGTCCGCAATTGCATCCACCAGACGAAATTTCTCGATCGCTTCATCGTCATCAATCGCGAGTACACCAGAGACACCGAGGGAGCGGGCGGCATCCAGCTCTTTCCCGCGAACGCCTGCAATCACCTGCGCACCTATCTTCTTCGCCGTATGCACTGCCGCACGCCCAACGCTGCCCAGCGCTCCCGTTATCAGAACAACCTGTCCCTTTTTCACGTTTGTCGCAAGCCGTACAAGCTGGTCTCCCGTGAGGGCAATCAGGGGGATCGCGGCCGCGTTCGCCAGGTCTATGCCGTCCGGCAGATGGGTCACGTCCGAATCGCCTACTGCCACCAACTCGGCATAGGTCGCGTTGGAGAGCGCAAGAACGCGGTCGCCGGCCTTGAAGTGCTTCACATTTGCGCCTACCGCCCGTACGACGCCACTCACGTCGCGGCCCAGAATTGCAGGAAACGACAACGGAAAATCCTTTTGCCGCATCCCTGAACGCAGTTTCCAGTCAATCGGATTGACGCTCGCCGCGGCTGCCTCGATCAGTACCGTGCTCCCGCTAATCTGCGGCTCGGGGACGTTGTCTTCAAAGCTCAGCTTCTCGGGACCGCCATACTCATGCAGCACCACTGCCTTCATCGCTCATCTCCCATCCGCAGACCTTCAGGCATAATATCTGACGAGATCATACCCCGCCCCAGGCCCTCATTTCAACGAAGTCTGGCCCAACCCCCGTGTAGTCGCCATTCCGTCCAAAGCGCGGGGCGGTTCCCGACGAGGGCCAGCAATGTACGGGCTTGCCGTCCGTCCACGGCATCTCAATCGCAACCGCGAAGACCTCGGTAAACGCACGAATAGGCCAGCTTCGGGGCACGTGTTGGTGTAGGATGTCATCAGGTCGTCCAACTGGAGCAATCGCATGAACATCCATCACCTCGTGCCGTCCGTAAGCCGCTGGCTCCTGTCCATGGGATTTCTCATGTTGGCGGCGGGCCACGCGTCAGGCGCAGACCTCTCGAAGTTCAAGCGCATCGAGCCGCAGTTCATCGCGGCGCTGGGAGACCCCGCGGCCACCTCCGGCAACGGCGCGCAAGCATGGGGCTTCTGGAACCAGGACCCGGGCCCGCGCGCTTGCAAGCTGGACCACTACTCTCAATTGAAGGCGACCGGCGTGGCGCCGGCGCAGTGGAAATTCGACACTTCGGATTGGTGGCTGGAAGAACACGGCTTGATCATGGAGAAGCCGACCTTTCCGCTGCCTGCTGGGAAATACCTCGTCACGGGTGACCGCGAGGTGACGACCGTGCTGACAGTTCACCCCAAGGACAAAAACGGCAATCAGCGTTGGGAACTCGCCGACGGCGCGACCCTTTACGACGTCACCCATCTCGGATGTCGCTCCGCACGCTACACGCCGGCGAAGGCGGCCGACGCGTGCTCGCCTGCGAACGCTTCCACCAAGGGTTTTCCTGTGAATCCGGGGGCGGCCATGCCTGCCGTGAACGGCTGCCACAAGCAGGACTACACGGTTCTGATCGTCGTGGGGCTGCCTGTCACTCACTGAGCGGCCGCACTCAGGCGTGACGACCACGACGACACCGATCGAAAACGTAAATGGGCTCTACCAGACGTCCCTGGACCGGTTGCCCTCTACGCTTGATTGCGACGCGACGTTCCAGCGCTATGCGCAGCAGGACACCAGATTCGACTGTCGTCCCCGGCTGAGCGCCGGTAGGCAGGGGAGCCTGCTGGGCCACTGCGACCATGGTAATCGTCATCAAACAGTAATATCCACGCATCCGTGATTCCTTCGAGTCCGTTTCGCTTAGTTGACCAAATCGGCGGGTTCCGGGTCAACGTCCGCAGCAAGAGCGAATCCTGGGTTCCGGATTGCTGTGGGCACGAGTTGAGGTGGGAGCTGCCCCGCCGCCTAGCCGTGGAAGTGACGGAATGCCACGCTCCCCGTGGATGGTCGGCAATTCGGCAATCTGGACGGGATCCTCTGGCTACAGCATCCTGTCCGGATGGCGCGTGATCCACCCGGAGGTCTCGCCCCGTCGTCAATTTCCCGAGGACGGGCCCGTGGAGGTCCACTTTCCGGAGAGCTCTGATTCTCCGGGCACACCACTTGCCTGCGATACAATCGTCAAACTAGTGCCTTGCTTTCTGCCCAAGTCACCGCGAAGTCGGCAACCTGTTCCCACCCGTCCTGCCCCAGCGTGTAGTGCGTCCGTTCTGCGAAGTTCTTGTATTCGGTAACGGCTTTCGACTTATCGTACAGTTTGAAATTTGCCTCGACCACCGATGCCGGCGAGACGTGATCGTTGCCGCCGGAAATGAGCAGCAAGGGCGCACGGTGATCATTATGAAAATCGACTGCGGTAGCAGCATGCGGATTGAAATTGGCGAAAGCGGCCTGGAACAGCACGTGGTCGGGGCCGGGCACCGCATACCGCTCATATACAGCGAGCGACTCCTGTTCACTCAGATTGTTCGTGAAAGCGTAATGAAACTGCTCTGCCGTGAGTGGCACGGCACGATGGTTGTTTGCGGGATTGCTCAGAGCCGGAAAAGACACTCTGAGCGTCGATAGAGGGAGAAAGATGATGCCTTTGACGGGTGCTGGCGCAATGGCGACACCCGCGGCGCCCAGGCCGCGGTCCAGTAGAATCTGAGTAATCAGTCCACCGAAGGAATGCCCTATGATCAACGGCGGACTGTCCAGATTGCGAATGATCTTTTCGTAGTGTTCGACGATGGTATCGATTCCGAGCGTTGCAATCGCAGAAGGGTCGCGCCGAAGTTGCTCGATGTCGCCATCCATTCCCGGCCAGCTACTGGCAACGACGGAATACCCGTGAGCAGCATAGCGGGTAACCCAGTTCTCCCAACTGAGAGATGTCATCCAAAGCCCATGGATCAGGACGATTGAGCGCTGTTTCTGTATCAAAATAGCTCCTTTTTGAATCATTTTGCCCGCATGCGTCCGCGGGCTTAACATCTTTTGCAGGTACCGAGATCGAGGCCTCCTCCGTTTTCGGAAGCGACCTATTTCTGCCAGTATTTGTTCGCCGCCGCGATGGTCTGGAACTCGATGGCAACGACTTGGCTGGCCGCGATGAGGCCGTCTGGGTTCGCACCATAGTTGGGGCGACCACCCTTCAGAACGTCGAGATCCGGTTGAATCTTGTGGATTGTGTGGCGAGCCATGGTGATTGCGAGCGCGCGCCCCTCTTCCGGAGTGGCGGTTATCAATGTTCCACCAGGGACTAAAATCAACTCTGAATCTGGTACGCGATTCATAAAACTCTCCTATGTTGGTTCTTAGAAATCTCTAATCGGTCTGCCTCGACTCTTCGCTCGGTACTTCGCTTCCGTGCGAAATATCAATCCTATTGTCTGAGACGAACAGTGTCTCGGTCGGGCATATCGCATCCGCCGCCGTCTAACGCAATTCGATGTCAACAACAAACTTCCCCGCGGTACGTTTGTCGCGAACAGCTCCAGTGTACGCCAGGCTAGCATCGCTGAACGGGACCACACCTTTGACGAAGGTCTTCAACTGGCCCTGATCGACTAATCGTCCAATCTCTATGAGCTGCTCCTGGTTCGGCTCGACAATGAAGTACGCTGCTCTGACCTGGGGGTCCGTATTGATCTCGGCCTCGGCGGCAATTGAGATCATCCGTCCGTTGGACTTGAGAACGGCTGCCGACCGCTTACGGATGCTGCCGCCGACAGTATCGAAAACAACATCAACAGGAGCCAGTCCGTCCTCGAAGTTCGAAGCTTTGTAATCGACAACCCGTTCGGCCCCAAGGGCCTGAACCAGGGAGATGTTTTCACTCGAAGCGGTGGCTATGACTTGGGCCCCAAGGCGATGGGCGAGCTGCACAACGAAGAGACCCACTGCGCCGCCACCACCTTGTACAAGAATGCGTTCTCCGGGCTGGAGGGCGGCCCGATTGAACAAACCCTGCCAGGCCGTCAAAGCGCTGATGGGCACCGTGGCTGCTTCGATGTGCGTCAAAGTCGTGGGCTTCATCGCAATGCTGGAAGGAACCGTACAGCAGTATTCCGCCGTAGCTCCGTCCCAGAACCAATTGTTCATGCCGTACACCTCGTCGCCACGAGCGAAGCCGGCTACTCCCTCCCCAATGCTGGCGACGGTGCCAGAAAACTCGTGACCTGGAATCGCGTGGGGTCGAGGTTCACCGCTCTCACGGTGTGTTGTCGGGTACCACAGCAGCTCTGTAGGGATTACGCCTGCTGCGTGAACTTTGATCAGAATCTGTCCGGCTCCCGGACTAGGTACGGGTACTTCGGTGAACGACGTAAACACACTGCCTTGCGACTCATCTACTTGGAATCCCTTCATCGCTAGCCCATGGCTTGATTAATAAATCGATTGTGTCCGCGCGGTATGGTATCAGTCGGTCCTTCGGTCATATCCGAATCAGGTGTTGCAAAAGACCACAGTCAGCATATCACAAGAATCTGATGCTGAGCAAAACCCGAATTGCTGGCCTGCTCGCCATTCCTCGCAATCAACGGCGTCGCGTTTACCGTCGCCACTGGGTGGATCGTCGGCCACTCGGAGAAAGGGTCCGTCCGAATCCGCTGTGCCGTGCTCATCCCGTCATTTGACGTGAAACGCCCTAGTCGCGGATTGGCCAGGGCGAGGCCCCGGGCGATTGTGGCCGGCAAGTGGGCTTCTCTTCCATTGGCCGCCGGATTGTGGGCCAAGGCGGTCGGCCCCAGACTGTCCGCAACCGACCGCCGGCATTCAACCGCCCGGAATCTAGCCAACAACGCCTTTGACCCCGGCCACCGCAACGCCGCTAATCCGGGCAAGGTCTCCAGGACGCCGGGGCCCACTACACGGCCGCGTGGAACACGTCGGCAGGGATCATGATGCTGAGGATTCGTTTCAATTCTTTGTACTGGGCATCACTGGCAACGAACCGGATCTGGATCGTCTCCGCTGGGCGGCTCCTGAATTCCAACCGCAATACACCTCTCCCGAGTTCTGCCCACGTGATCTTGGAGTGCCCGCCCATCGGCTCGTGTGGGCATTCGAGGTAAAGACATCCGCCGTCGTCATCTTCGAATTGCCGTTGGATCAGAAGGTACGCCTCATCGCTATCGTCCGCTTCCTGAAAACACACCTGAAAGTACTCATCGCCCGAACTGGACACCGACACACATGGGAAGGACAATTCCGTCATTGCAGGTCGCCAGTACGGATTGTACGCTCGCGCGGATTGCGGTGCGCTGATTTGACAATCGGCCCGGCGTAGGTTGGCGTAGGTTCAAGCAGGATTTCCGGGCGGGCCGACAAGTTTCCGAGAAGCCACTTCTCGGGAGTTTGCTTGTGCGAAGGAGATTTATCGCCGGGAACGGCGACCGCGCGGGCTAGACGCCCTCCGGGCCATTCTCCGAGTGGGCGACAATACACCCTCTGACCCAGACACATGCTACGGCGTTAATCGGGGCTCATCGCTTCCCATTACCGGGCGATGGTTTGTCGTTGCCACATCTGCGGTCTGCACGTCATACGTTCGATTGCGTGATCGAGGGCGCGAACCCTTATCTGGAGTGACTTCCGAAGCGCGTTTCAAGTATAAGGCATCGCAGATTCCAAAACGGCCTCTCAGAAGCGCGATCGCAGGTGAAGGATGGCGTCCTTTATCATTCAATACGCGAGCTTCCAAGTCGAAAGAGCTTCGATGCGCTTCACACACGCCACGCGGAGACCCGCTAGTTGCGTTTGCGCACGGGAGTTGCGTGAGGTATTCTAAACGCATCGCTGGCGGACGCCCCTAAGAAACGCGGATCGAACCGGAGAGGGAAGCGGAAAGATGAAGGCATCCGTTTTGTTCGGGGCTGGTTGGGAGAACGACTCGCTAGAGGTGCTGTGGCGAGATGCGGGACGAGCTTTCTGCAAATTACGGCGGGATAACGCAGACGGCGGCCGGTACGCCTTTATACCCATTCTTTCCGAAGCTGAGCATCCGACCCTTGAGAGCGTCAATCGCCTCGCCCATGAATTCGAACTTCGGGAGTACCTAGACGGTACGTGGGCACTGCGGCCGTTGGAGCTCGTGCGCGAACGCGGCCAGACGATGCTGGTGGTCGACTACACCGGGGGTGAGCCCCTCCATGGCCTTATCCGCGAGCCCATGGAGATCGGACGATTTCTCCGATTCGCAGTCGCCGTTTCTGCCGCACTCCGTCAGCTCCACGGTCGCGGGCTCATTCACAAGGACATCAAGTCAGCCAACGTTCTCGTAGACCCCAAAACTGGACAGGCCTGGCTCACCGGCTTCGGCATTGCGTCGCGCCTCCCCCGCGAGCGCCAATCGCCCGATCCTCCCGAGTTTATCGCAGGAACGCTCGCCTACATGGCGCCCGAGCAGACGGGACGAGTGAACCGCTCGATCGATTCCCGGAGCGACCTTTACTCACTTGGGGTCACCTTGTACGAAATGCTGACTGGCAGTCTTCCGTTCGCGGCCTCCGATGCGATGGAATGGGTGCACTGTCACATCGCGAGACAACCGGCCGCCCCCAGCGAGCGACTGAGAAGTATTCCGGCATCGGTCTCCGCGATCACTATGAGGCTGCTCTCCAAAACCGCCGAGGAGCGGTATCAGACGGCGGCCGGAGTTGAGAGCGACCTTCGGAGCTGCCTCTCCCAATGGGAGTCCCAGGGGTGTATCAACGAGTTCACTCTCGGTTCTCACGACACTCCGGATCGCCTCATAATCCCCGAGAGGCTGTACGGCCGGGACCGGGAGGTCGAGATCCTGCTCACCGCCTTCGACCGGATCGTTGCCGGTGGCCGGCCGGAGCTGGTGCTGGTCTCCGGATACTCCGGCATCGGCAAATCTGTTGTCGTAAATGAGCTCCACAAGCCACTCGTGCCCCCACGTGGCCTGTTTGCGTCAGGCAAGTTCGATCAGTACAAGCGCGACATTCCGTATGCCACGCTGGCCCAGGCGTTTCAGAGCCTCATCCGGCCACTTCTGAGCAAGACCGAAGAAGAATTGAGCAAATGGCGTGATGCGCTTCGCGAGGCGCTGGATCCGAACGGACTGCTCATCGTCGAGCTCGTCCCGGAATTGAAGTACATCATTGGTGAACAGCCGCCGGTCCCCGAACTGCCACCACAGGAAGCGCAGGGCCGCTTTCAACTGGTCTTTCGACGATTCATCGGCGTATTCGCGCGACCGGCGCATCCCTTGGCACTTTTCCTCGACGATTTGCAATGGCTGGACGCCGCCACGCTCGATCTGCTTGAAGACCTGCTGACCCAGACCGATCTGCAGCACCTGCTGCTAATCGGAGCGTATCGAGACAACGAGGTCAATGCCACGCACCCGCTGGTGCGCAAGCTCGATGCGATCCGTCAGGCCGGAGCGGCAGTGGAGGACATCGTTTTGACACCGCTCGGTCAGGACGATCTGCGTCAATTGTTGGTGGACTCCCTGCACTGCGAACCGGGACGCGCCGCTCCGCTCGCGAAATTGATTCATGAGAAGACCACAGGCAATCCCTTCTTCGCCATCCAATTCGTTTCCACGCTGGCAGAGGAAGGCTTGCTCAGCTTCAGCGACAGTGAAGGCCACTGGGTATGGGACCTGAATCGCATTAACGCCAAAGGCTACACCGATAACGTCGTGGAGCTCATGGTCGGAAAGTTAAACCGCCTGCCCGTAGACGCGCAGGAGGCACTCAAGCAGTTCGCATGCATGGGAAATAGTGCCGAGTTCGACATGCTGGCGATGGCTTACGAGAAGTCGATCGAGGAACTTCACCAACACCTTTGGGAGGCAGTCAGGACCGGACTTATCTTCCGCTCGGACGATTCCTATCGCTTTCTGCACGATCGCGTGCAGGAAGCAGCCTATTCCATGATTCCACAACAGCTGCGTTCCGCGGCGCATTTGCGCATTGGGATGCTTCTGGCTGCGCACACTCCTGCGGCGAAACGCGAGGAGGCGATATTCGAGATCGTCAACCAACTCAACCGCGGCACTCACCTCATCACCTCTGTCGAGGACGGCGAGCGGGTCGCAGACCTGAATCTGATCGCGGGCCGACGCGCGAAAATCTCAACCGCTTACTACTCGGCGCTCAAGTATCTCAGTGCCGGCCGGTCCCTTCTTACAGAAGCGACCTGGGAACGTAACTACAGGCTCATCTTTTCGATCGATTACCTGATGGCCGAGTGCGAACTGCTGACCGCGGAGAAGGGCGCGGCCGAGAATCGGCTCTCATCATTGGCGAAGCGCGCGGCAGATCGACACGATTTCTGTGTCGCCACGCGCTTGCGGCTCACGCTGTACACCACTTTGGATCGAAGTGACCTCGCGGCAGACGTGTTCCTCGACTGGCTCCGCCGCGACGGCACGGTGTGGTCGAACCACCCGACGCGGGAAGACGTGATGCGCGAATACGAACGTATCTGGGAGTTGCTCGGGCGCAGAACGATCGAAGAGCTGATCGACCTCCCGTTGATCACGGACCCTGAGGTCCTCGACACGCTGGATGTCTTCACCGAGATCATGACGCCATCGCAGCTTTTCGACGAGCACCTCAATTCACTTGTCATTTGCCGCCTGGTGACTCTCAGCCTCGAACACGGCAACTGCGACGCCTCGTGTTTTGCCTACGTCTGGCTGGCTATGTTTGCAGGTCCCCGTTTCAACAATTACAAGGATGGCTTTCGGTTCGGCCAGCTTGGCTACGACTTGGTCGAGAAACGCGGATTGACGCGCTACCAAGCTCGCATCTGGATGAACATGGGTTCGACGGTGCTGCCGTGGGCGAAGCACGTTGCCAGCGGACGCGAGCTCGTGCGGCGCGCGTTCGACGCCGCATATCGGATCGGTGACCTCACTTTTGCTTCGTACAGTTGGGTTCAGCTAGTCACGGTTTGCCTGGCGGCCGGGGACCCACTCGCCTCGGTACAAACGGAATGCGAGAACGGTCTCGCGTTTGCCAAGAGCGTGCGTTTCGGCTTTGTCATCGAGCTCTGCGGAGGGCAGCTCGGCCTGATCCGCACTTTGCGTGGACTGACCCCGGCGTTTGGGCGCCTGGATCATGAGGACTACGGCGAGCTAGACACGGAACGTCGTCTGGGGGATAGCTCTAATCTGGCGTTCGCCGAGTTCTACTACTGGACCCGCAAGTTGCAGGCGCATTTTTTCGCCGGAGACCTTGCTTCGGCGGTTGACGCCTCTCTGCGCGCGGAACCGCTGCTCTGGACGTCCGCAGCGATGTTCGAGTCCGCGGAATATCGGTTCTACGGCGCGCTAGTGCACGCCGCAGCCTGGGATCAAGCCGTTCCGGAACAGAGACCGAGGCATTTCGATTCTGTGCTGGACCATCATCGACAGCTGGAAGTGTGGGCGGAGGTAAACCCAGAGACCTTCGAAGACCGAGTTGCCCTCGTTGGCGCCGAGATCGCCCGCATCGAAGGCCGAGTGCTGTTCGCTCAGGAGCTGTACGAGAAGGCCATCCGCTCCGCGCACAAATATGGCTTCGTACACAACGAGGCGATTGCCAACGAGCTTGCGGGATGCTTCTACGCGGCGCGCGGTTTCGAGAAGATCGCGACGACCTATCTGCGGGACGCGCGGTACTGCTACCTGCGCTGGGGAGCCGACGGAAAGGTTCGCCAACTCGAGCAGCTCTATCCCGAACTCAGAGTGGACAAGGCGATCGCTGATTCTACGGCAACGATACTCACACCCGTTGAGCACCTCGATCTGGCTACGGTGATCAAAGTCTCGGAAGCGGTTTCTGGTGAGATCGTTTTCGAGAAGCTGATAAACACGCTTATGCGTTCGGCGATCGAACATGCCGGCGCGGAACGAGGTCTGCTGATTCTCCCGCGAGGCGAGGGACATCGAATCGAGGCGGAGGCCACAACCAGCACTGACAACGTGAGCGTGGTTCTGCGAAAGGCGGGCGTCACGGCCGCCGATCTACCGAACTCTGTTTTTCACTATGTCGTCCGTACCAAAGAAGCCATTCTCTTGCATGGTGCTTCCGGTCAGAACCCCTTTTCAGCGGACCAGTACATTCGCGATCACCGCCCACAGTCTGTGCTCTGCCTGCCGCTCCTCAGGCAAACCAGGTTGCTTGGTGTGCTTTACCTGGAAAACACTCTCACGCCCGATGCCTTTACGCCTGCCCGAATGGCTGTCCTCAAGTTGCTGGCCTCGGCGGCGGCGATCTCCATGGAGAACACGGGCCTCTATAGCGACCTCCAAGAGCGCGAAGCCCGCGTTCGGCGGCTGGTTGATTCCAACATCGTCGGAGTTATGATCTGGGACCTCGATGGGCGAATCGTTGAGGCGAATGATGCGTTTCTCGATATGCTGCAGTATCGGCGCGAGGACATCGCCTCAGGTGGTATGCGCTGGACCGACTTGACACCATCCGAATGGCGCCAGCAAGACGAGCGCGCGACGGCGGATCTGAGAGCGACTGGGACAGTGCAGCCGTACGAGAAGCAGTTTGTCCGGAAGGATGGTACTCGGATCGCCGTACTCACCGGCGGTGCGCTGTTTGACCTGCGAGGCACCGACGGCGTCGCATTCGCCTTCGATTTGAGTAAACAGAAACAGGCTGAAGCAGAGATCAGGGCGCTCAAGGATCAACTCTATAGGGAAAACCTGGCGCTGCGAGACGAGGTCGACCGCGCTCTGATGTTCGAGGAAATTGTGGGTTCCTCCGGGCCATTGAAGTCGGTCCTCTCAAGGATTGCCAAAGTGGCGCCAACGGACTCCACGGTGTTCATTACGGGCGAGACTGGCACGGGCAAGGAACTCATCGCCCGCGCCGTCCACAAACGATCCCAAAGGGCTGGACGTGCCTTCGTCAGTGTGAACTGTGCCGCACTGGCGCCTACGCTGATCTCATCGGAGTTGTTTGGTCACGAGAAAGGAGCCTTCACAGGAGCTACACAGCGTCGGCTAGGCCGGTTTGAACAGGCTAATGGCGGTACGATCTTTCTGGATGAAGTAGGTGAACTTCCGCCCGACACCCAAGTCGCGCTCTTGAGAGTCTTGCAAGAGCGAGAGTTTGAGCGAGTCGGGGGAGCGCAGACGATCCGAGTCGACGTTCGAGTCATTACGGCGACCAACCGAGACCTGACAGCCGCTGTTGCCAATGGGGGCTTTCGGCAAGACCTCTTTTACCGCCTCAACGTATTTCCCATTGAGGTGCCGCCGCTCCGAGACCGGACGGAAGATATCTTGATGCTCGTCGAGTACTTCGTGCGACGCTACGGCGGGCGCGCTGGCAAGAACTTCAGGTCGATCGACAAGAAGACGTTGGATTTGTTGCAGAAGTACGATTGGCCAGGCAACATCCGTGAACTGCAGAACGTGATCGAGCGGTCCGTGATTCTGAACTCGGGTGAGGTATTTGCCGTCGACGAGTCATGGCTGTCGAAACAACCAGCCCGACCACGACCTCAAGTTGCTTCGCCCGCGCCGTCCGAAGGCGAGCACCGCACCGAACGGGAGTTCATCGAAGCGGCGCTCGCTGCATCCCGGGGTCGTGTCGCTGGGCGATCAGGAGCCGCGGCGAGGCTTGGCATTCCACCATCCACGCTTGACCATCGCATCAAAGCGTTGGGTATCGATAAGCCGCAGTTCAAGTTTCGCTGACATCCTACCAATTTCACCAAATCCACCACATTCACCAGATCTGCCAAATTCACCGGGCGGCCATACGGCTGGATCACTCGCCTTTTCAGTCACATGCGAATGGAGTGCCATTTGCAATTGAAAAGTGACGACAGGCGTTGTGCGATCCAATGACGTGCCGAATCGATCGATTTTCGACTGAACAGGGTCTGATGCTTTACATCAGCGGTCGGCTCGCGGCGGAGGATCTGGATGTCGTTCGCACCGCGCTCGACGCTGGCCGAGTCGTCGCCGTCGAACTTGCCGAGGTAGAGGTGGTCAGCCGTGATGCTGTGAAGCTTCTGGTTCAGGCCGAAGCCGAAGGCATCGAAATCAGGAGCTGTCCGGCCTATATCCGGGAGTGGATCACGAACGAACGAGAGAGCAGCTAGCGTTCAGAGTTGTCGCCAATGTGTTGGGCCATTCGAGGAGTTAGCTGCTAAAGAGGAGATTATGACGATGCCCTCGCAGATGTAGTGCAGGAGACGGCGATTCGCCCGTTTAATGTGAACGTCCAGAAATCAACTTCAAAGGAGAAAGATCATGACACAGACTACTGCCACTCAACGAAGCACCGAACGGTCCACTGACAAGGCCGCCATTCACCCGTTCCATGTGAATGTTCCGGAAACTGAACTGACCGAATTGCGAAGGCGCATCAACGCTACAAAGTGGCCTGAACGAGAAACGGTTACAGATGCGACGCAAGGAGTACAGCTCGCGACGATGCAGGCGCTCGCGCGCTACTGGGCGACAGAGTATGACTGGCGCAAGATCGAAGCCAAACTGAACGCCGTACCGCAGTTCGTCACAGAGATCGATGGACTGGACATTCATTTCATTCACGTCCGTTCCAAACACGAAAATGCGTTGCCGCTGATCGTCACCCACGGTTGGCCGGGGTCGATCACCGAACAAATGAAGATCATCGATCCGCTGACCAATCCCACCGCACACGGCGGAAATGCGTCCGACGCGTTCGATGTCGTAATTCCGTCGATGCCCGGGTACGGTTTTTCCGGAAAGCCGACCACGACCGGGTGGGACCCCGCCCACATTGCACGTGCCTGGACC
>JADGNQ010000127.1 GCA_017883385.1 Candidatus Sulfotelmatobacter sp. | reverse complement strand
CTGAGCCTCGATTACGTGCGCAGCGGCAAAGCTCTGGCCAAAGTCATGGAATATGCCGGTGAAGCGATCGAAGAGTTGAGTGTTGACGAGCGCGCCACCATGACCAACATGGCGGCAGAGATTGGCGGATTCACCGGCATTGTCGCACCCGACCGGAAGGCTGTCGACTTCCTGGTGGAACGCCGCCGCATGGATCGCACGAAGGCTGCGGCGATGATCGAAGACCTGTACAGCGACCCGGGAGCGCAGTACGCGCATGTGATCGAACTCGATGCTGACGAGATTATGCCGATGGTGGCCACGCCCGGCGATCCCGGAAACGGCAAATTCGTTCGCGAACTGAATACGCCGGTGCCCATCGAGATCGCCTACGGCGGAACCTGCACGGCGGGCAAGAACGAGGACATGGATATGTACGCGCTCGTCCTCGCAGATGCGCTCAAGCAAGGTAAGCGCGTGGCCGAGTCGGTGAAGTTCTACATTCAGTTTGGCTCGCAGGAGACGCGCGAGTATTGCCTGCGTCGCGGATATCTTGAAGTCTTTCAGAAGTCCGGCGCGCACGTGATCGAGCCCAGTTGTGGAGCTTGCATCAATGCTGGGCCGGGGGTTTCGACGCGTCCCGATCAGGTGGTCATCAGCGCGCAAAACCGGAATTTCCCCGGCCGAAGCGGTCCGGGTCAGATGTATCTGGCCTCGCCATTGACAGTGGCGGCAAGCGCCGTCGCGGGATACATCGTGGAATACGAACCGAGCGAGAAGAAGGCGCTTGTGAGAGCGTAGGATTTGCTTCTAGGTACGTCGCCCCTGAGCTGTCGCGCCCGTAGCACGCGTTGTAGCTGTGTTTTTCTAATCGGACGAATGCCCTCGAACCGCTATAGCTTTTGGCCGGCGGCTCGTGCCTTTTGCAGTTCGTTCAAGGCGGGGAAGGATCGGGGAGCCACCAGCGTGCGCTCCGGCGGCTGCGAGCCTGCTTTCACGGCATGGGCCAGCAACACCATCGCATCTCCAACAATGGGCGGGGAAACCACGGTAGCCGAGAGTCGTCCCTGGCGAACCCATTCCTGGCCGGAGTTGGGGACCCCGTCGCATCCGGTGATGGGCAGGCGGAGCCATGCCTCGCGCTCCTGAGAATTGCTTAATTCTTCGAAGGCGCGACGAGCGCCGATGGCCATGTCATCATTCTGGCAGGCGATCATGCTGACATTGAGTTGCCTGGAGGTGCTCAACGATAGCCAGGATTTGACGGCGTGGTAGCCACTCTGTTGGGTCCAGTCGCCCTTAAGCGTTTTTATAAGGACGCCCGTAGGTTTTGTCGCCAGCATGCCCTTGGAGCGGACTTTGGCTACGTCGCGGACCGAAGGGCCTTCGACGTAGAGCACGCACCCCTGGTCACCGAGAAAAGCGGCGATCTGTTGTCCCTGAATCTTCCCAATTGCCTCATGGTCCGACAAAATAGAGAAGACCGGAACTAGCGCGTGTTGCCGCAGCTGCGAAATGTAGTCAACATCGCTGTTGATGACTCCCCAGGCGATCCCGGCCGCAACCGCAGCCTTGGCGATCTGGGCCATGCCCGTTCCGACGGGCTCGGCCAGGATGGCGTCGGGCCGCTTGGCCGGGTTCTGGATGAAGCTCAGAATCTGCTGCGTCTGTTGCACGGCGTCATTCCCGGAATACATGATCTGGACATTGGCGCCGAGTTTGGACGCGGCTGTCTGAGCCGAGGCTGCCTGTGCAAGTTGGTAGTCGTTGTCGTCCGTAATCAGAGAAACCAGAACGTTAAGCATACTCATGCAGACGGGCCCCTCTAACCGCTGGTCACACCGCACATCTAGGTTAATTAACGCATACTTAGATGGGGTTACGCCAAGTTACTTCGGTGCTCCGTATTGCGCGTTTGGGTTCGGATAGGGTGCGCGGGTGCCCCGTTTCCCGTTCCGCGGACGGGCAGGGCGGCAGGCCCGCCCGCCCCTGTACCTTCTTCCCGCATTCTTGCTAGAATCTACGGTTCTGTGGGTTGCCCGGATGGACCTTCGTGGTAGTAAGATAACGGAATCGATCTTAGGAGACTGACACCCTTATGGCCTACGTGATTGCTGAGCCGTGTATCGGCACCAAAGACACCGCATGCGTGGACGCGTGTCCGGTGGATTGCATTCATCCCAAGAAGGATGAGCCTGCCTACGCGACCGAGGAATTGCTGTACATCGACCCAGTAGAGTGTATTGACTGCGGTGCCTGTGTTCCGGTGTGTCCGGTCTCGGCCATCTTTGCCCTCGACGACCTGCCGGAAAAGTGGAATGCATTCACCGAGCGCAATGCCAAGTATTTTGGGCGGTAGAAGCTTTTGGCTTTGATCGGAGTTTAGATTGGATCAGAGGCGCGCGTCCTTGCATGGACACGCGCCTTTCTGCTTTTGAGCCGGGCAGAATTTTCCGGCGTTACTTCTCTCGCTTGTCTACGTTGCCCAGAATCTCAGCGTCCTTGCCTGTGTGGTGGTTCACCGCTTCCAGAATGTGAACGTAGTCGTGCTTGTTCATGCGGAGAACGAAGACCCTGGGAGCGTCCTGGTCGTGATAGTCGATCTCCAGCCAGTGACTCTTGGCCTTCGTGAAAAACACAGTAATCCCGGCCGCCGGCGAAATCGCCCCCACAATCACCGCTTGAGTAAGGTGGTGCTTCTTCGTGTATTCATACGAGAATTTGTCGATGTGTTCGTAGGGAATCATCACCGGCTCGCCCTTAGCCGGTCGCACTTCGACCGCCTTGTCGTTGTCGCTGAACGTCAGCACCGCTTTGGTCTGCCGTCCTTTCACGTCGGGCACTTTGACGCGCTGGAACGAAGTCTCTTCGGCGCGGCCGAGGCTGACCATCACGAGGGTCACGAGAAGAGCGGATGCGATTCTTTTCACAGTTCTAGAAGTATATCGAACGAAGCGATGAATGACTCTGTGCTCGATTTCCGAGAATACGGAGACCTTAGCGGTGGGCGAGGCCAAATCCAACGGCGCCAGCCGAGGCTCCGATGTTGACGAACGATGTGATGCGCTCCAGTTTGTGGTGGCCGGTTTTGTGGAAGAGGTAGCTGATTCCGATGGAGCCCGCCGTTTCGCCCGCGAAGTTGAACGCGAGACCTGCAGTACTGCCCGCGAACACTTTGGCGACCGGATTGAGCTCTTTGCCGCCGTGGGCAAGGTTGGAGCGGGTCACGCAGAAATCAGCGGCGGCCGAGGCGCCGACGGCAGCGAACAGGATGCTGTTGTCGCGATCCAAGAAGCGGTGCGGACGCTCCCCCAGTTCCGCTGGCTGAACATAAGACGCGTGAACATAAGGCGAAGGGGTGGCTGGCTGAATCAAGGCCGTCTTCATTGCGGCCGCGAAACTAGATTCCTGCGCCAGGACCTTCCCGGCAGGAACTAAAACGAGAGCCAGGATGAGCATGCATCGCTTGGAACGGGCGCTGAGGGAATTGTTCGACATGGTGACTTAGGTCCCGGCCAGTATTGGCCACCTGTACTAGTACTACCGTGTCTGGGACTCGCAGTGAATGTCTCCGAAGTGCCACCATGTCCCCCAAGAGTGGGGTTACCGGAGGTTACTTTCGCGCTCCAATGGACTCTAAAATAAGGGTTTAGGCGCGCCATCCATGCCGGGTGCCCAGTCTCTCGCGCTCTCTTTGAGGAAGCCTGCCCCTTCGGCAAGCTCAGGGCAGGCTCTGAGTTTGTCGAAGAGTGGGGATTTTGGGCTGACAGCTGATAGCTCCTTTTCCACTAAAATCACGCTCAGCCATGGCGCTGAGAGAATCAGAAGCGATCGTGCTGCGCACCTACCCGCTGCGCGAGGCCGATCTGCTGGTCACATTCTTCACGCGGGCGGAGGGCAAAGTGCGCGGCGTGGCGCGCTCGGCCAAGAAGTCGAAGCGCCGCTTCGGAGGGGCCCTTGAACCGCTGACCTACGTGCGGGCGTTCTACGACGTAAAGGAGGGCCAGGAACTGGCGCGGCTTGATGCCTGCGAAGTGCTGGAATCTCCCATGGCCTCGGAGGTGACCTATGCGCGGGCGGTGGCGCTGGGACACATCGCCGAATTGCTCGACGAACTGCTCCCCGACCGCGAGGCCAACGACGCCATTTTCCGCCTGACGCTTTCGGTGCTGCACGTACTGACCGGCCCGGAAGTCTGGATGCCGATCACCTATTTCGAACTGTGGATGACGCGCCTGGTCGGATTCCTACCTGAGTTGACGGAGTGCATCGTTTGCGGCCGCACCCTTAACGGCAGCCGCGCCTACTTTCACGCGCTGGCCGATGGACTGATGTGCCCCGACGACAAGCGCCTCGCGTCGTCCGAGATTTCAGGGGAATCGCGTATGCTGGCGGCGCAGATGTTTCGTGCCCCGGTGGAGAGTTTTGCAGGCATGCCGTGGCCAAAGGCGCAAGGCGCCGATCTGCGGAAGTTATTGATCCAGATTTTGCAACGGCAGATTGAGAAGAAACTGGTCACCGCGGGTATGCTGGAGAAGGGCGGGTTTTAGGTTGGTGCCTGCTACCAGCACTCCTTCGAAGAAATGAAGAAGCTCCCGTCGGCTGCGGTGTTGACGTCGATGTTTCAGGCCAAGCGGCCTGAAACAGTCAGCGGAGATCTCAGCGACCAGTGGTACTTCATGCTGGCGGACGGATCGCTCGTCGGTGCCAACTTAGTCAACCATTTCCGAATGATGGAGATGCTCCCTGGGAAGATCCCGACGGATCACGAATCCAAAATGAATCTTCTCAGATCTTTCCACAAGAAGTGCGGTACAATTCGCGTGGGATTTCATACGATATCTAGCCTTTATGTTCAGCTTTTCGGCCCACCAACCGAGGCACAGGGGGTCTCAATAGCAACGTTGGTGAAGAGAACCGAGTCTCGACAAGTCCGTTGGGATTTTGACGAAGACTAGAGCAAATCCTGTCGCGATGATCGATCTATCGGTGATTTCCTAAGAGCTCTCGATGGTTATTACGACCCGAAGGGAGTATGAGGAAGAGTTTCGTGGGACGCGATGGGTCGTTGCGTCAAGTCCACTTTCGTACCCCGTATTTCCACAGAAAACGTCCACGAAAGTAGACATTTTTTCCACAACCTAACCCCAACTCGCTCAATACGACCCCGAAATTATCAATCACTTGCGGGCGACTTTTCTGTTTTTATCCACATGGTTCCTGCAGGAACACTTTCCCTGCCGCGGGCTGACGGGTGGCCGCTCCTTCCGTTACAATCATCGATTATCCTTCGGACGCGAATCCAACAGTGCATCCAGCCAAGCCCAACCCGCTCACGTTCCAGGAACTCATCCTGCGGCTGCAGACATTCTGGGCCGAGCGCGGATGCGTGCTGCAGCAGCCCTACGACGTGGAAGTCGGCGCGGGGACGATGGCGCCTGAGACGTTTCTGCGTGTGCTCGGACCGAAGGCATACAAGGTTGCGTATGTACAGCCGTCGCGGCGCCCGGCGGACGGGCGCTATGGCGAGAATCCCAACCGGCTGTTCAAGCACATGCAGTTGCAGGTGATCCTGAAGCCTCCGCCAGAAAACGTGCAGGAGTTGTACCTGGAGTCGCTGGGTGCGATTGGCATTGACCTGCGCCAGCACGACATCAAGTTCGAAGAAGACAACTGGGAAGCTCCAACGCTGAGCGCCTGGGGCGTGGGCTGGCAGGTGATGCTCGACGGACTTGAGATCACGCAGTTCACCTACTTCCAGCAGTGCGGCGGCGTGGACCTGTTTCCGATTTCAGTTGAGTTGACGTACGGCCTCGAACGCATCGGCGCGTTTCTGCAGGATGTGGATTCGATCTATGACATCGTATGGGCACGTGATCCGGAGACTGGCAGCTTGGTGAAGTATGGCGACGTGCGGCTCGCGGATGAGTTGCAGTTCTCGGTGTACAACTTCGAGGCAGCCGACGTCGAGAAGAGTTGGGAGCATTTCCGGCTATATGAGGCGGAGTGCCAAAAGCTATTAGAGGAAATTCGTGTCAATCTCGACTCGCTGAAGGCCGGCGGCGGTACGGTGTCGGTGTCTGTTGCGATGGCCGACGGGGGACAGGCGGCCATGGCGCGGGTCCTGCGCGGCCCCATTTTGGCAGCGTACGACCTGTGTTTGAAGTGCTCGCATCTGTTCAACATTCTCGATGCGCGCGGGGCGATTTCGGTGACGGAGCGCGTGGGTGTAATTGCACGGGTGCGCGCGCTAGCCGTGGGGATCGCGAAGGCCTGGGTAGACCAGCAGAAGGCTGACCCTGCGTCAGAGAACTCCGACGAGCCTGCACCTGCCCGCGAGAAGAAGCCGAAGGCGACGAAGGAGATCCTGTCTCCGGTCGGCTAGCGGGGCGGCGTCCCGCTTTGGGTTTGCACTGGACCATTTGTGATGCTCGTCACATTCGACTGGGGCCCAGTTTTGAGACACTTAGTGGTTTGAAGGCATGCCAGACTTCCTGTTAGAGATTGGGTGCGAAGAGATTCCGGCGCGGATGATTGACGCGGCATCGCGCGATTTGCGCGAACGCGTTGGCGCGCTGCTGAGCCGCGAACGGTTGGCTGGCGGTGAGGTCACGTACTTTGATACCCCGCGGCGCCTGGCGGTGATCGCGGCCGGCATCGCTGCTGCGCAGGCCGACGTGATCGAGCAGGTCAACGGACCTTCTGTCAGCGTCGCTTATAAGGATGGGCAGCCCACTCCTGCGGCCCACGCGTTCGCGAAGAAGGCTGGCGTGGACGTGGCGCAACTGGAGAGGGTCACCACTCCAAAGGGCGAGTACCTCGCCGCCAAGATCACAAAAAAGGGTCGCAGCGCGGCGGAGATTCTCGCCGAACTGCTTCCCAAGGAACTTGCGTCAATCTACTGGCCCAAGAACATGTACTGGCGCAAGCCGAACGAGCGCTTTGTGCGCCCGGTGCGGTGGCTGGTCGCAATGCTTGACGGCGAGACGATTCCGCTGGAGTTTGAGGGAATTCGAGCAGGGAAGAGTTCGCGCGGTCATAGAATTCTGTCGGATGGGCCCGTGACAATTGCGCACGCGAGTTCGGTGTATGTTGATTGTCTGCGAGCGGCGAAGGTTCTGGGCCGATCCGAACGCGAGCTTCAGATTCGCAAGGCTCTCGATGCCACGACGCGCACGATCCCGGGTGCGCGCTGGCGTGAAGACAAAGCGCTTCTCGACACCGTGGTGAACCTGACCGAGTTTCCGTCCGTGATCCTGGGTGGGTTCGATCCTCAATTCCTGGCCCTGCCCGAAGAAGTGCTGGTCACAGTCATGCGCGATCACCAGAAATATTTCGCGGTGGAAGATGCAAACGGCAAACTGGCGCCCCACTTTCTAGCCGTGCTCAATACTGATCGCGATCCACAAGGGTTGATCCGGCATGGGAACGAGCGCGTGTTGCGGGCGCGCTTCAACGACGCGCGCTTCTTCTGGCAGACCGATCAGAAAAAGTCGCTACTGGAGCGATCGGATTCGTTGAAGCATGTCACCTTCCAGAAAGATCTGGGCAGCTACTTCGACAAGACGCTGCGCGTACAACGGTTGTGCAGTTGGCTGAGCGAGATCCTCAAGCAGAGCGGGTTTGCGGTGCGGCCCGGCGTGATCCACAAAGCAGCATGCCTGGCGAAGACTGATTTGACGACCGAACTGGTGAAGGAATTCACCGAACTGCAGGGAATTGTAGGCGGGCTGTATGCGCGGGCGCAGCAACTGGACGAGAGCTTGCCCGAAGCGACGCGTTTTGCCATTGCGGATGCCATTTACGATCACTACAAGCCCGAGTCGACCGACGACGATGTTCCCCGATCAATGGAAGGAGCGGTGCTTTCGGTCGGTGACAAGGCGGACACGATCGCGGGAATGTTTGCCCTGGGATTGGTGCCGAGCGGGTCGAAAGATCCGTTTGCGCTGCGGCGGCAGGCGAATGCGATAGTGAAGGTAATCGCGGAGAAGAAGTTGCCGTTGCGGTTGAGCGACCTCATGCGGGACGCGCGTGCGGGGTATCAGCGGTCGGAAGCGGAGGTGAAGTTTGTTGCGAGTGAAAAGTATTCTGAGTCGGTCGCAACGTTCTTCCGTGAGCGCTTGGAGTTCTATCTGCGCGATGTCCATGGTTACGCGTATGACGTGGTTAAAGCGGTGCTCGGGGCGGATGCCGAGGATGTAGTCGATGCGGTGCAGCGAGCCGAGGCGGTGAAGCAGGTTTTGCATTTGCCCGAGTTCCAGGCGATTGGCGCCGCTTGCAAGCGCATGCGCAACATCCTGAAGCAGGCGGAGGAGAAGGGAATTACAGCAGCCGCGAAGTTTGAGGACCTGCCCGAATCGGCGCAGGAAGAGAAGAACCTGGCAGCCTATGTCGAGGTCAATGGTCCAAAAGTAGAAACACTCCGAGCGAAAAGAGAATACGGCGACGCGCTACGGTTGCTTTCGACCGCACGCGGCCCGGTGGATGCCTTCTTCGACAAAGTGATGATCATGGTAGAGGATGCAAAGCTGCGAGCGAACAGGCTCGCGCTCCTGCGGACTCTCTTGAAAGAGTTCTCCACGATTGCAGACTTTTCGGAGATCGTGACCGAAGGGAAGCCTTGAGCGAGCGCAGTCTCTCCGGGACTTGTTCTTGATTGGTGGCGTTACCCGCTGCTGAAGCGGGGGGGCTACTACGCGAGGCCCTTCTGGGGCTGGGCGGTTTGAAGCGCAGAGATCGCGATCTGCGCGGGAGTCATCCGAGGGCTTTTAGTTTTGCGAAGCTGAACGAAATCTGAATCTAAACAAAGGACTCATAATCATATGGCGACGATTACTCTCCCCGAAGTGCAGGAAACCAAAAAGACCACAACCAAGTACGTTTACTTCTTCGGCGGCGGCAAGGCCGACGGCAACGGCAAACTGAAGGACGTGCTCGGCGGCAAGGGCGCCGGTCTGGCCGAGATGACCAATGCCGGGCTGCCGGTGCCTCCGGGATTCACGATTCAAACAGAAGCCTGCCGCGAGTACATGCGGACGGCTACCACATCGAAGGAAGTTGATCGGCAGATGGATGAGGCGCTGGCCAAACTGGAATCACTGCAAGGGCAGAAGCTCGGCACGGGCGAGAATCCGCTGCTGGTGAGCGTGCGCTCCGGCGCGAAATTCTCCATGCCGGGGATGATGGATACGATTCTGAACCTCGGCCTGAACGACAAGAGCGTCGAAGCGCTGGCCAAGCGGAGCAACAATCCGCGGTTCGCGGCCGACTCGTACCGGCGGCTGATTCAGATGTTCGGCAATGTCGTGCTCGACATTGAGAAGTCGGCGTTCGATGAGGTGTTTGACGCCAAGAAGAAACAGAAGAAGACCAAGCTCGATACCGATCTCGACGCGAAGGCGCTGCAAGAAGTGATCGTCGAGTATAAGAAGGTCGTCAAGAAGCACGCCAAGCGCGACTTCCCGCAGGATCCGCGCGAGCAGTTGGTGATGGCCCGCGACGCCGTGTTTCGCTCGTGGCAGAACGATCGCGCCAAGCACTATCGCCGCATCAATAACATCGACGACATGCTGGGGACGGCGGTCAACATGCAGGCGATGGTATACGGCAATCTTGGCGATACCAGCGGCACGGGCGTGGGCTTCACGCGCAACCCTGCGACCGGTACGAAGGAATTCTATGGCGAATTTCTGATGAATGCGCAGGGCGAGGACGTGGTTTCCGGCGTGCGCACCCCTGTTCCGATACTCGAACTGCAGAAGGTCATGCCGGCGGTCTACGACCAGCTCCGCGAGATCACTACGAGGCTGGAGAAGCACTACAAAGACATGCAGGATTTTGAGTTCACGATCCAGGACGGCAAGCTCTACATGCTGCAGACGCGCAACGGTAAGCGCACCGGACTGGCCGCGGTGCGGGTTGCTATTCAGATGGTGGAAGAAGGCCTGATCACGAAGGACGAAGCAATCTTCCGCGTCGAACCGAACCAGCTCTATGACTTCCTGGTGCCGCGCCTCGATGAGAAGAGCACCAAAGTGGAAGTACTGGCGACGGGCTTGCCGGCTTCTCCCGGAGCTGCTGTCGGCCAGATCGTCTTCACCGCGGATGAAGCGGTCAAGATGGCGGGGCACGACACGACGAAGAATCCTGTGATCCTGGTGCGCGCGGAAACCACGCCAGAAGATATTCACGGCATGGAAGTCGCTAAAGGCATTCTCACTTCCCGCGGCGGCATGACGAGTCACGCCGCGGTCGTAACGCGCGGCATGGGCAAGTGCTGCGTAGCGGGTGCCGGCGATATCGACGTGAACGAAAAAGCCCGCGAGATGCGGGTGAAGGGGCAGACGTTCAGGGAGGGTGACTGGATCTCGCTGGACGGCACGACCGGCCGCGTGATTAAGGGCAAATTAGGTACGCTGGATCCCTCTCCAGATGACCCAGAGCTGCAGAAGTTTATGCTGTGGGCCGACCCGCACCGCAAGATGAAAGTTCGCGCCAACGCGGACATTCCCCGCGATGCGATTCAGGCGCGGGCGTTCGGAGCGGAAGGAATTGGCCTTTGCCGGACGGAGCACATGTTCTTCGGCGAGGAGAAAATTCCGCACATGCGCGCCATGATTCTGGCGGATAACGAAAAAGACCGGCGGACCGCGCTGAAGAAGCTGCTGCCTATGCAACGCGCCGATTTTGCGGGCGTCTTCAAGGCGATGGATGGCTTGCCGGTTACGATTCGTACGCTCGATCCACCGCTACATGAGTTCCTGCCGCGCCGCGAGGATTTGATGGTGGAAATTGCCACCTTCCCGCATGCAAATGCCAAAGAGAAGAAGGAACTGGTGAGGCGATATTCCGACTACGGCGCGAAGAGTGTAGGCGATCTGAAGAAGCTGTTGCCCACGCTGCTGGCGCGGGTGGAACAACTGCACGAGTTCAACCCGATGCTCGGGCATCGCGGATGCCGGCTTGGCATTACGTATCCGGAGATCACCGAGATGCAGGCGCGCGCCATTTTCGAAGCGGCGGTGGATTGCACGAAAAAGGGCATAAAGGTGCTTCCGGAAGTCATGATTCCCCTCGTTGCGACGGTGAAAGAAATGGCGAACCAGGGAGCAATCGTGCGGCGAGTGGCGGACGAAGTATTCAAAGAGAAGGGAATGAAAGTCGAGTACATGGTTGGCACGATGATCGAGTTACCGCGTGCGGCGCTGGTGGCCGACGAGATCGCCAAAGAGGCGGAGTTCTTCTCGTTCGGCACTAACGATCTGACGCAGACCACGTTCGGCTTCTCACGCGACGACGTCAACAAGGTGCTTCCGACGTATCTGGCGGAGGGCATTCTGAAGCAGGACCCGTTCGCGGCACTGGATCAGGAGGGTGTCGGTCAACTGGTGAAGATGGCCACTGAGCGCGGGCGGAAGACGCGGCCTACGCTCAAGGTGGGAATCTGCGGCGAACACGGCGGTGAGCCATCGTCCGTCGAATTCTGCTACCGAACCGGCTTGAACTATGTTTCGTGCTCACCGTTCCGCGTGCTTACGGCTCGTTTGGCGGCGGCGCAGGCTGCTGCTGCGGAAACGCTGAAGGTCGAGGGCGGAAGAACGAAGTAAGATCGTTTGACCACAGAGGGCGCTGAGGTGCACAGGGTAAAGTCTGAAGCTCTGTGTTCCTCGGTGCCCTCTGTGTTTTATTGCACTTTCTGCAGGCGCGCTATCAGCTTCTGAGGAAGACTCTCTTCCGATTCTGACCACAGGCGACGCGAGGTGGCGCGAGTGTTCATTTCGGCCTTCCTGGTGAACTCGACCAACTTGGCGACGTTGTCGCGAATCTTGACCTGGGTTTCGTCGGTGAGTTCGATATTCTCCTGAACGAAGAGCGAGTCGAGGCCGAAATCGATTTGAATGTGGCCAGTCTCCTGGTGCGCGCCGTCGTCAAATTCTTCGCCCTGCACGATGAACTTGACCAGGCTCGGGATCAGGAGCCACTGGTGGCCGTTCTCGTCAGGCGTCCAAATATCCCAATACGCGTCGAAGATGTAAGCGTAGTCGTCATGAATGAGATCGGCAGCGGCCACCACCGCCTCCTCGGGGTCGACGCCGGGGGAAAAGCGACGTTCGAGGATGCTGGCTTCATTCCAGGAAACGGGTTGTACCGCGGCGTACGTGACGCCGGGACGCTGAGCCGAGAAAGGGAACTGCTGCAAGACGGCAAACAAGTGAGGCAGCATTGCCGGACCGGAGAAATCAGGGAACCACAGACTGAGATAGAGAGGATCCGCCATAAGAAAGGGAGTAGCCTCTATTGTAATTCGAAGCGAAGTCGGCGAAGGAGAGCGTCTTCGGAGTCACAGAGATCCACCGCTCTTTTAGACCCGCAGACGTTTTGACACACGTGAGTGCCGCTGTTAATATCAAGAGTTTGGTGGCAAACTCCCGCCTCATTCTCGTCCCCGTCGTCTAGCCTGGCCTAGGACATCGCCCTTTCACGGCGGTAACACGGGTTCAAATCCCGTCGGGGACGCCAAAGTTACTCGTGTCGTTCACGAAGCGCCAAACCATCTGATTAATCACGATGTTAGACGGTTCAAAGAAGCGCCTTTCGTGGCTGAACACGAGTCCTTCGGGGAAGAACGCGGTTGCTAGTTCTTGCCGCTGGTTTACGTTGCCACCCTGCCACGCTCCAACAAGATCGACCGCCTGAGTCTGCGTTTGTTTGAGCAAGTCGTCCATTGTGGAACGCTCACAATCTAGGGCGTTTATCTCCGATTCGATCCGCAAAATCTTCTCTGTGATTGATGCCTTGACGGAATCGAAATCCGCATCTGACAACGTTCCGTTGAGCTTCGCAATGATTGCCTTCTGGTTCAAAGTCTTTTCAACCGCTAGACTGTTATTCAACGTCCGGGCGTCGACCGCGATTCGGGCTTTGCGCCCCTGCCAGTGTGCAGCAGCGCGTTCGGGCAGTTCGGCTATCAGTTCCGCAGTAGGCTGCATCCCGGATAGCAGTCTCACAAATTGGCTCTCTAGGTCTTCACGACTCACGCCTACGGCTTTGCACTTTGGTTCCCAACACCAGTACCGCGGATATAGCGCTTTTCTACCCTTGGCCCATCCAGCCGTGAGCGGCTTGCCGCACTTGGCACACCGAACCACTCCCCGCAGAGGGAAGTCTTCATTGAGCTTTTTGTGTGGGCGAGCCTTTCCGTTGAGTCGATCTTGCACACTTCGGAAGAGGGCTTCAGAAACAAGCGGGTCGTGATTGCCGAGCACCCGATCCTCCC